>JAFXJH010000136.1 GCA_017532425.1 Clostridia bacterium
AAATTTGAAAAGAGACGAGCTTGTAATGCGCCTCACCGAAGGATACGGGAATTGGGTATCCGATAAAGAACGCGCAGAAAAATGTATGGGTAGAATGACACAAGATCTATATCCTTACGACGTCATGTTTTCTCCTGTGAAGATAAATGGAATTACCGTCAAAAATCGAATCGTTATGGCACCTATGGGAAATATAAATATGTGCGAAGAGACGGGAAGACCTAATGATAAAATGCTTCAGTATTTCTTCGAGCGCGCCAAGGGCGGCGTCGGTCTTATAACTACGGGACTTGTTCCCGTTTCGCACGGGATCGACCCTACACTTACCGAAATGGGTAAGCTTTCTTATTTCCCTCGCATAGACCGCACACGAACAGTTCAGCCGGGTTGGCGCGACCTTGCGCAGGGCGTACATGCATACGGAGCTAAAATATTTATACAGCTGACAGCGGGGCTCGGAAGAGTAGGAAATCCGCAGTGCCTTGTAAATGAATTCAAGATACCGAGATCGGCATCGCTGAATCCTAATTTCTATATGTCGCAGATACCCTGCATACCTTTTACCGATTTTGCCATAAATAAAATAGTAAAAAATATGGGACAAGCATCTGCCGATGCAAGGGAGTTCGGTATAGATGGCGTTTATCTCCACGGTCACGAGGGATATCTCATAGATCAGCTTACAAATCCTGCATTTAACCGAAGAAAGCTCGGTAAATATGCCGATTGGCAGCGATTTGGTATAGAAATGGTCAAGGAAATAAGACGCAGAACGGGTGACGCATATCCGATAATGTACAGAATCGACCTTTCCTGCGCGCTTAACGAGACTTACGGCGATGAAATGGAGAATATTCCTTCACTTAAGAAATTCACAAACGGAAGAAGTGTCGAACAAACACTTGAATATATGAAGAATCTCGTAGCGGCAGGCGTGGACATATTCGACGTAGACCTTGGATGCTACGATAACTGGTGGCTGCCCCATCCGCCTGCGGGAATGCCTGCGGGATGCTTCCTAGAGGTAGCAAAGTACGTCAAGGATTATTTCGCAAAGAATAAGATACTCTCTAATGCGAGAATAGAGGTTCCCGTCGTCGGTGTAGGTAAGCTCGGATATCCCGATCTTGCAGAAAAGGCACTTCGTGACGGAATGTGCGATATGGTAATGCTCGGAAGACCGCTTCTTGCAGATCCCGAGTGGCCGAATAAAGCATATTCGGGCAGAGTATCCGAGATACGTCCGTGTATCGGATGTCAGGAAGGCTGTATAAACGAATTCGTTGATGGCGGACATCCGCAGTGTGCGGTAAATCCGAGAACAGCATTTGAGCATATTTACCCGAGTATTCCCGATAAAGCGGAAAAGGTCAAGAATATCGCGGTAATAGGCGCAGGTCCTGCAGGATGCTGTTTCGCGCTTGAGGCTTCGCGCAGAGGACACAATGTCACAATTTTCGAAAAGAGTGACAGGATCGGCGGAAAGATGATCCCCGGATCTGTTCCGAAGGGAAAGTTTGATTTCGATAACTACCGTATATACGTTGAAAATACGGTTAAGAAGGCGCGTGACGAGGGTAAAATTAAGCTTGAGCTTGACTGCTACCTTACTCCCGATCAGATAAAAGATATGAATTTTGACGCTGTTATTACTGCAGTTGGTACAAGATCATCCGTTCCGCAGATAAAAGGCGTGGAAAGTGTGAAGACCGTCACAGCTGTAGATCTGCTTTCCGATCCCGAAAAGATGGGAAATGCGGAAAATATCGTTATTGTGGGCGGCGGAATAGTTGGATGTGAAACAGCGTACTGGCTGTCATACGAGTATTCAAAGAAGGTCACCGTGGTCGAAATGCTTCCGTATATGATGGATGGAATATGTACCGCTAACAGAGGACATCTCATTTACTATATGAAGAAAAACGGCGTGCGCCTTATGAATATGACGAAGGTTACGTCTTTCTCCGAAAACTCGGTAAACGTAGCGCAGAATAAGCATAAAAACGTTCCCGATCCGTATAATACCTGGCAACCCGTGCTTCCCAAAAACGTCGTGAATCCGCTTGAGCCGAAGATTGGACTTGAATATGAAAGCGAAACTATTCCGGCAGATCTTGTGGTATTTGCCACAGGCGCAAAGGCGGACGATAAGCTTTTCTACGAGCTTCAGGCTATAAACGCTTCTCCCGAAATTTATAATATAGGAGATAGCTTTGCAGGCGGAAATCTGCTTGAGGCAACGCGCGCGGCATTCAGACTTGCAAGAAGTATATAAATAAAAAACGTCAAATGGAAAGGACTAAGTCTGAAAAACGGGTCATTTTTCAGACCGAAGTTTTGTGCCTTTCGCATCAGTGATGCGAATTTGCTGAGGCAAAACGCACAAAACTTCAAAATTTAAAGAAAGGAACGCTCATAAAAATGAAGATAACCTTTAATCCGGATGAAGAAGTTGTTAAGATGATAAAAGAAGGTCTGGAAAAAAGAGGCGGATATTGCCCCTGCAGACGCGAAATGACTCCTGAAAATAAATGTATGTGTAAGGAATTTCGCGATCAGATAAAGGATGATACCTTTGAAGGCTACTGCCACTGTATGCTCTACTATAAGTCGCTTGACGACTGATGAACTTACAAAAAGAAAGGAAATAAAATTATTATGGCTGAAATTACAATTACAAAAGAAAATTTTGAAAAAGAAGTTTTGAAATCCGATATTCCAGTGCTTGTTGACTTTTGGGCAACTTGGTGCGGACCCTGCCGTATGCTCGCTCCCATTATCGAGGAGATAGCCGAGGATTACGACGGAAAAGTTAAGGTCGGAAAGATCAACGTTGATGAAGAACAAGAGCTTGCAGTAAAGTTCGGAATTGCGAGTATTCCTACCGTTCTTCTCTTTAAAGACGGAGAAATAACTGATAAGTCTATCGGCTATAAGCAGAAATCTCACTTTGAGGCTATGCTTGCTTGAAATGGTCAATAGTCACAGAAACTAAATGCAAGGATAGTGCATACTGCACTATCCTTGTGTTAATTATGCACAAAAACATACTGCGAAATTTGTCGAAAACCCACAAAACGCAGATTTAAAAAAACTTCAAAAAAATCTCTTGACTTTTGAAAATGTGAGTGCTAAAATGTGCGTGAAATCGGAAAGATAATGTTTCGGTTTTCAGATCGGATACGTAGGACATGAAAGGAGATAATGTTATGAAAATGTCAAACGTAGAAACATTCCACAGATACAAGGTTGAGATTGAAACTCTTGCTGAGGTTCGCGAATTTGTTAATATTGCGACAACTTGCAAAGGAAAGCTTTTTCTTGAAAGCGGAGAGAATTTTAAGATCAACGCTAAAAGTTTGCTCGGTGTTATTATTGCAAAGAAGCTTAATTGGAGTGATATAACACTTGTAGCTGAGGAAGAATGCTATGCCAAGTTCGCACACTTTATAGTGGAGTGATCAGGGTCGCGCACTCTGAAAAAAAGAGCCGTATGGCTCACTACATAGATTTTTAAATATAATTTCAAAAAGCAGTAGCGTATTTATCGTTGCTGCTTTTTCGTATATTACTTCGTTTATCATTGACAATCGGTGAAATTAAGTATATAATTAGTATATAAATTTCTATAAATATGTTCAGGAGTGATTTTTATGAAGGTTTGTGATATCCCATACAAAAGATACACGGTAGAAGAGGGAAGAGTGGCTTTCGACCTCTTCAAAAAAGAGGTAGCAGAGGCAAAATGCGCCGATGACGTAGTTGCGGCAAGAGAAAAGGTTATGGCTGCGATGACAGAATATATTGACGCCGCATCGCTTGCTAACTGCCGTTTTACACTTAATACACGCGATGAATTCTATCAGGCTGAAATGTCATACTACGACGAGGTTGGTCCGCTTTTCGATCAGATGATGACAGAATACGCCGATATGATGCTCGCGTCTCCTTACCGCGAAGAGCTTGAAAAAATACTCGGAGAGCGCAGATTTAAGTTCTATGAAATAAAGAAAAAGTCTTTCTCGGATGAGATAATCGAGGATCTTCAGAAGGAAAACGCCGTTTCGACAGAGTACAGTAAGTTTATGTCCGAGCTTGTATTTGACTACGAGGGAGAAAAAATGCCCCTTTCGGTAATCAGAGGTAAGCTCGAGGATACCGATCGCGAGGTCAGAAGAAAAGCCGCAGAGGCAATCGGAACAGGACTCGGAAAGGTCGGAGATCAGCTTGACGAGTATTTCGATAAGCTCGTTAAGATACGCGATACAATGGCTCGCAAGATGGGATATAAGAACTATATCGAGTTCGGATATTACCGTATGAACAGAGTTGACTACGATGCCGAAATGGTCGCAAAATTCCGTGATAACGTAAAAGAATGCCTCGTTCCCGCTGTAAATAAGCTTAAGAGTACAATTGCAAATGATCTCGGAATAGATAAGGTTATGTACTACGATGACAGCATTTATTCGGCAGGAAAAACTCCCGCACCCTGCCTTGATAAGGACGGAATTTTTGCTGCCGCACAAGAAATGTACGACTCTATGGATAGTGAAATGGGCGACTTTATGAGAAGTATGCTCGAGGCCGAGGCATTTGACGTTGAGTCGCGCGACGGAAAATGGGGCGGTGGATACTGCACCTGCTTCCCGAAATATAAGCAGCCCTTCATCCTTGCGAACTTTAACGGAACGTCGGGCGATATCGACGTTATAACCCACGAATTCGGACACGCATTTGCGGCTAAAAACGTTTTCGATTACGGCGATACCGAGCTTGACGTAGGCGGTATGGAAACAGCTGAATGTCATTCGATGTCGATGGAATTTTTCTGCTGGAAGGGAATAGATAAGTTCTTTGACGAGCCCGATAAGTATAAGCTTTCGCACTTCTGCTCGGCACTCTCTTTCATTCCTTACGGAGTTATAGTTGACGAGTTCCAGCATATAATCTACGAGCATCCCGAATATACTCCCGAAGAGCGTAAGGCGGCATACCGCGCGCTCGAGGAAAAATACCGTCCGTATATGTCGTGGGAGAATATTCCGTACCTCTCCGAGGGCACCAGATGGCAGTATCAGATGCACATATATGAATCGCCCTTCTATTATATTGATTACTGCCTTGCACAGACTGTTGCCATATGGTTCCTCAAGATGTCGCGCGAAAACTACGGCGAAGCTATGAAGAAATATATCGAATTTTCACGTGCCGGCGGAACAAAAGCCTTCGGCGAGCTGACCGATGCAGCAGGAATTCCTTCACCGTTTGCAGACGGATCTCTTAGCGCACTTGCTAATGAATGTGATAATATTATCGCCGAGCTTCGCACCGCGCTGAAGAATAGCTGAAAATAAGAAAAGTGGAGCGTAAAGCTGGTTCTCATAAGGATGTTTACATTCTTATTGTAGGGACAGGCGTCCTCGACTGTCCGCAAAGGCATAATTGCTTCACAAAAAAACAAAGATTAACCCCGACAGATTTTTAAAATCTGTCGGGGTTTCGACTACAAACACAAATCGGCAGAGAAAACAATATCTCTGCCGAAAATTACGTGTATATCCGTAGAGGATGCGTTTCGCCTCCCCTCCTTTCATCAAGGCGGATATTCACGGTAGGGGAGCCCCCTCCCTCTACGATTTTTGTATTCAAACTTCCTTGCAAAAAATCGAGCAAGCTCCACTTTTCTTGTTTAATAAGATGTGCTCAAAATCATTTTTCTGAAATTTCAGTACATATACCAATAAATTTATCAAACGAAACCTTCCAACATATAAGACGTCTGCATATAAGTTCTCCGTTTTTTATACAATTTTGAGTTAGATGATGTATAAATTCCCGATCACCGTTAGAGTATAAGATATACACTGCTCTATCGCTAGAAACAGTTTCCGGATCACCAAATACATGTTTATAAAATACAAGCTTATTTAATTCCGATAGAAATTTATCAATATCGGTAATTTCAATAACATCAGCATCATTAATGTCACATGTAACCTTTTGAGAATCAATATTATCGGCAGGAACAAGATAAACGTTGCTGATTTCAGATTTGTCGTGTAATAATTCATAAGTTGTTTCGTTTTCCGAACATCCTGACAGCGCAAAAGAAATTACGTATAGTATAAGAATGCATAGGCCAAAAGTACGTATGTTATGTTTTTTCATAATATAAACTCCGATCTTGTTGTAATATGACTGTACTGTTCAATACCTTTATAACATAATTCTTTAGTTTTGTCAAGTACAAAACCAAAAGAGCCACTCTACACAGAATGGCTCTTTTCGTTATTTAGTAATTAAGTTACTGAGCAGCTTCAACGATAACTGCGAAGTCATCGGGCTTAAGAGAAGCTCCGCCGATAAGACCGCCGTCGATGTTTTCCATGGAAAGGAGCTCAGCAGCGTTCTTGGCGTTCATAGAACCGCCGTACTGAATTATTGTTGTACGTGCAACAGGCTTGCCATACTTTGCAGCGATAACGTTGCGGATAAGCTTGCAAACTTCTTCAGCCTGCTCTGCAGTAGCTGTCTTTCCTGTTCCGATAGCCCAAACGGGTTCGTAAGCAATGATAACCTGCTTCATCTGTTCGGGAGTGATGTCGAGGAGAGCGAGCTTTGTCTGACGTGCAACAACTTCTTCTGTGATACCCTGCTCACGCTCTGCGAGGCATTCGCCAACACATACGATAGCTGTGAGTCCTGCATCAAGAGCAGCCTTTGTACGGAGATTTACAGTTTCGTCGGTTTCGCCGAAATACTGTCTGCGTTCGCTGTGACCGATGATAACGTACTTTGCACCTGCATCTACGAGCATGTCTGCAGAAATTTCACCGGTATATGCACCGCTCTTAGCGAAGTGCACGTTCTGTCCGCCAACCTTGATGGCTGTTCCGGAGCAGAGCTTTGCAACAACGGGGAGATCGATTGCGGGAACGCATACTACGATATCACATCCTCTGTTGTTCTTAACTTTTTCATAAAGATTGCCTACGAATTTTTTTGCTTCGGAGGGAGTAAGATTCATCTTCCAGTTACCTGCGATGACTTTTCTTCTTTTGTAACCCATTTTAATAATCCATCCTTAAACTTTGAGAAAACTTTGAAATTTTGATTTTGTAATAATTATTCCTTGTCGTTGAGAGCTGCGATTCCGGGGAGATCGAGTCCTTCAAGGAATTCAAGAGATGCGCCGCCGCCTGTGGAAACGTGAGTCATGCGGTCTGCATATCCGAGAGTTTCAACTGCTGCAGCAGAGTCGCCGCCGCCGATGATAGAAACTGCATCGCTTTCAGCAATAGCCTTAGCAACAGCTCTTGTACCGGAAGCGAAGTTGTTCCATTCGGAAACGCCCATAGGACCGTTCCATACAACTGTTCCTGCACCCTGGATGCACTTGGAGAAGAGCTCCTGAGTCTTGTCACCGATATCGAGACCCATCCAACCGTCGGGAATAGCATCGGAGTACATACGCATAAAGGTTGTGTCTTCCTTATATTCTCTACCGATAACGTTGTCTACGGGGAGAAGGAATGCAACGCCCTTATCCTTAGCCTTCTGCATAAGTTCACGAGCAAGGTCGAGCTTGTCGTTTTCGCAGATAGAAGTACCGATGGGAAGACCGTTAGCTCTGAAGAATGTATAAGCCATACCGCCGCCGATGATAAGCATATCAACCTTTTCGATGAGGTTGTTGATAACACCGATCTTGTCGGAAACCTTAGCGCCGCCGAGGATAGCGATGAAGGGACGCTTGGGATCTTCAAGAGCCTGACCCATAATGGAGATCTCCTTCTGAATGAGGTATCCGCAAACTGCAGGGAGGTAATCAGCAACGCCTGCTGTGGAAGCATGTGCGCGGTGAGCTGTACCGAATGCATCGTTTACGTAGATCTCAGCCATAGAAGCGAGCTCCTTAGCGAAAGCGGGATCGTTCTTTTCTTCTTCTTCGTGGAAACGAACGTTCTCAATAAGAAGAACCTCGCCGCACTTAAGATCAGCAGCCTTAGCCTTTGCGTCAGAACCGATAACGTCGCTTGCCATAATAACAGTCTGTCCGAGAAGCTCAGAGAGCTTTTCAGCTACAGGCTTAAGAGAAAACTTAACAATATCCTTGGTTGCCTTTTCAAGAGCTGCGAACTTAGCGGGCTCCTGTTCTTCTTCGGGAAGAGCGGCAATCTTCTTGATTTCTTTCTTGTCGAGCTTGATAGTAGCGTTGAAAATGTTGTGAGGGCGGCCCATATGGGAGCAGAGAATAACAGCGGCACCCTGATCAACGAGATACTTGATTGTGGGAACTGCACCAACGATACGCTTAGCATCGGTAATTACTCCATCCTTCATAGGAACGTTGAAATCACATCTTACTAAAACCTTTTTGCCTTTGACATCGATATCTTCGATTGTCTTTTTGTTATACATGGACATAAAATACACCTCTCAAATAAAATTTATTTTTGACCGATACTAATATTAGCATATTTACCTTATTTTATCAATAGTTTTTCAGTAAAATTAATATAAAATCCGCATTTTCTGCATATCCGTTCAAAAACAAGAATTAATTTCCGACTTTTTATAACAAATTAACCACAAAAGTTTTGAAAAAAACATATAGATAATAAATTTTCTTGCCAAAAGACGGATATTGAATATTACCTTTAGTATAGTTGTGCTTGTTTGGGTGAATAATCGCTTGTCCTGATGTTAGTTAATACGAATATAATTTTGCTTGAGTACAGGTCTTGTATTGCGCTGTAACGGTATGCGCATTCTTCATTTTTTCGCGACTAAAGATTTTAAAATATTCGCTGTGCTGATAGCTTTTTGTGTAGTAAAGTGCGTATTTTATTGAATAAAAGATTTTAAAGTGGAATATAATGGTAAAAACGAACAAATTTTCAGTAAGCCGTAGAACAATGTAAAAATATGTTTTTTATCGGGGCGATTTTTTTAAAAAAAGCGAAAAGTATCAATCGAAAGATTTGCGCGAGCCTTGACAGTGGGAGGTGTAAAATCTATAATATGAATGAGCAAAGTTGAGCGGAAGGGAGGAACCGTGGTTAAAATGGATGATAACATGCTGTACGGTGAGCACAGACACACTATAGACGCCAAGAAGAGATTGTTTCTTCCGTCCGAATTCCGCGCGCCTCTCGGATGTGAAGTAGTTATCGGAAGATCTACCGATAAATGCATAACGGTATATCCTATGGAAGCTTGGAAGAAGTTAGAGGAAAAGATAAATAATCTTCCTCCTATCAAAGCAAAGGAAGTCCGCAGATGGATATACGGCTCCTCTAAAAAAACAGAAGTAGATGCGCAGGGCAGAATAGCCATTCCGCAGAATCTGTGCGACTATGCAGGGCTTGAAAAAAATATAGTTACGATCGGTGTAGGTGATTACGCTGAAATATGGAGCGAATCGGTTTACAACGAAATGACGGCAAATCTTAACGCTTCCGATGTTGAAGATATGCTCATTGAGCTCGGAATGTAAAAATAAGCAAAACGAAAGCTAAAATAAAATGGAAAATGAATTTTCACATCTTCCGGTAATGCCGGATGAATGTATAGAAGCACTTAATATAAAGCCCGACGGTATCTACGTGGACTGTACAACAGGCGGTGCGGGTCATAGTATAAGGATAGCACAAAAGCTTGAAGCAGGAAAGGGAAGACTTATATGTATAGACCGCGACGAGGAAGCTATAGCGGCTGCTTCGAAAAGACTTGAGCCCTATGCGGACGTAGTTACTATAATAAGAAGTAATTTTTCCGAGGTCGGAGAGGTCATAAGATCGCTCGGAATAGAATCGGTAGACGGAGCACTGATAGACCTCGGTGCATCTTCGCATCAGTTCGATGCTCCCGAGCGAGGCTTCTCGTACAGATTTTCGGGCAGACTTGATATGAGAATGGACAATAGAGACAAGCTTACTGCTTACGATATTGTCAACAGCTTCTCGGAAGCGGAAATAAAGAAAATAATATTTGAATACGGCGAAGAAAAATTTGCCCCCCGAATAGCATCCGAGATAGTAAGAGAAAGAGAAACGGCACCGATAGAAACTACGGACAAGCTTGTGGAAATAATAAGAAAGGCAATTCCGATGGCTGCTCAGAGAGAGGGTGGACATCCGGCAAAGAGAACCTTCCAGGCTCTGAGAATTGCAGTTAATAACGAGCTTGATATTATCGCTCCCACGCTTAAGACCTTGTGCGAGATAGCCGGTCAGGGCGGAAGAGTTGCAGTGCTTACCTTCCATTCACTTGAGGACAGAATAGTTAAGCAGACATTTGCAGAGCTTTCGAGCGGGTGCACTTGTCCTCCTTCTTTTCCGGTATGCGTGTGCGGAAAGAAGCCGATGATAAAAACACTTGGAAGAAAACCGCAGCTTCCGAGCAAAGAAGAGCTTGAGATAAACTCGCGCTCACACAGCGCAAAGCTCAGAGCGGTCGAAAAACTTTAATAATAAGTAATTAATATAGATATTATAGCGAAAGGGAGCCTTTTCCGAAACGTCGTGAAAAGGTATGGGTTATTAAAATGAAATCATTTGATCAGTTCGGATTTGAGACAAAAACAAATAATACCGATAATAATGCTCCTCTTGCGGATGATTTCATTACCCGCCGCAAGACAGTAGCAGATACAAATAATAACGAAAAGTCGGAGGAAGTAAAGGCCGAGGAAACAAAAGAGGTCGCTCTTTCCGAGACTCAGAGTCTTGCAGTAGAAGAGAAGATTCCCGAAATGACAGTAATGTCTATAAAGGGCAGCGGCAAGAATAAGCAGGAGGTAACGACAGTTTTCCGTGAAAAGAAAAATGCCTTCGTTAC
The DNA here is from genome assembly GCA_017532425.1 of Clostridia bacterium. GTDB lineage: Bacteria > Bacillota > Clostridia > Oscillospirales > CAG-272 > SIG672. The sequence continues at coordinate 10,846 of JAFXJH010000136.1, forward strand.
AGATAATATTCTCGAAAAGAAAAAGAAGAGCTTCCCCTTAAAGACGGTTGCAGTGCTTGCACTTGTATTTGTGCTTTCCGTATTTATAGTTAACGAATACGTTCTTATAAACGAGTATTCAAGCGATATAGCAGCTATGAAAAATACACTGGACGAGCTGTCTGCAGAAAGAGAATATTACGCTTCTCAGATCGAAAAGAAGAACAATATGATAGACATCGAAAAATATGCTTCCGGTGAACTCGGAATGATGAGCGGAGGAGAAGTAGAGAAAGAGTACATAATAATAGAAGGCGAAGACACTATTGAAGTGTACGAGCCTGCAAGTGATGCAAAAGATAGCCTTGCATCGATAGTTATGTCTGCTCTCGGTGAGAACCTTATCCAGGCTTGGAATACTTTGGTAGGTGCCGAATAAAATGAAGTATAACCTTTTTGAGAGTGAGGCTAAAAAGCTTTGCTCTCAAATTGTTGTTTTTTAGGGAAAATAATTATCAATATTCGATTGATTTCGACTGACTTTTGTGGTATTATATTAGGGATATGAATATTTGGGAGATATAGATGGAAAAAGAACGTTTGAGAAAAATAGCACGAAGAGGTAATATTGTCCTTATTCTGATGCTTGCATTTGCGGCGTGGATTCTTTTTGAGCTTTTTTCAATGCAGGTAAATGAGTATCAGTATTATCAAAGTAAGGTTATAGATAATATACAGCAGGAATATACGATAAACGCAGAGCGCGGTCAGATATACGATAGCAATATGACGCCTCTTGCGGTAAACATAACGACCTACAGAATATTTCTTGATCCCGTTGCCATACTGAACGGATCAAGTTCAAGAGATGGCGAAGAAACTGCAAATATTATTGCAGACGGACTTGCCGAGATCCTTGGTGTCGACCGTGAGACTGTGTATAAAAAAGCTGTACGCAAGGGAAGTAAGGACGAAACCGTAAAGAGAAGGGTAGAAGAAGAACTTGCCGAAGAGGTAAGAGCGTTTATTTCGAAATACGGCCTTTCGAGAAAAATATATCTCGAAGCAACACCGATAAGATATTATCCGTACGGTGATCTTGCGGCAAACGTTATCGGCGTTATGGGTACGGATGAGGGTCTTCTCGGAATCGAGCTTGAATATAACGATTATCTTGAGGGAACACCCGGACGCTATATCGTTACAAGAAACGCGCAGAGCGCGGAAATGCCCGACGATTACGATTATTACATAGACGCCGAGGACGGACTCGGAGCGGTACTTACTATTGATCTGACGATTCAGAATATGCTTGAAAAGCAGCTTAAGGATGCCTTCATAAAGGGTGAGGCAAGTGAGCCTGCCGTCGGTCTTGTTATGAACGTAAAAACAGGTGCTGTACTCGCAATGGGTCAGTACCCGAGCTTTGACCTTAATAACCCGTATAGTCTGGGCGATACCCTGTTTGCAGACAGACTTGCACAGTCAAAGAACGAGCCGGGAACACCTGAATATAACGAGGACCTCTGGACACAGATATACTCGATGTGGAATAATAAATCGGTCAGCTATCTGTATGAGCCGGGATCAACGATGAAGGTACTTTCGACAGCAGCAGCACTTGAGGAAGGCGTTGTAAAATTCAGCGATACGTTCTCGTGTACGGGAAAGCTGAACGTTGCGAATACCTGGATAAGCTGCCATAATAAATACGGACACGGAACTAAAAATTTTGCATATATGCTTCAGATGTCATGTAACCCGACGATGATGAACGTTGCGGCAAGACTTGGCGGTGCAAAATACTATAAATATTTTATTGATTACGGATATACGTCGATCACGGGAATAGATCTGCCGGGTGAATCGAAGGGACTTTTTGTTTCACAGTCGGGCTTTAATGCGGTCGAGCTTGCCTGCTATAGCTTCGGTCAGACCTTTAAGACCACGCCCCTTCAGCAGCTTACGGCATTCTGTACGGTTGCAAACGGCGGATACGTGGTTGAACCGTACGTTGTAAGCTCGCTTATCGACTCAAACGGTAACGAGGTAATAACACACGAAACGGCGACCAAGAGAAAGATACTCAGCTCGCAGGTCTGCTCACTTCTTCTTGACGTTCTTGAAGACGGTGTATCTGGCAACGGCGGTGCAAAAAACGCTTACGTTGCAGGGTATAAGATAGCGGCGAAGACGGGTACGTCGGAAAAGCGAGATAAAATAAATCCCGAAACCGGAGAGAAGGATTACCGTATAGGCTCGTGTATGGCAGTGGCACCCTCCAATGACCCTGAAATTGCAGTTCTTTTAATGGTAGATGAACCTAACTGCTCTAACAGATACGGAAGCTCTGTTGCGGCTCCGTACGTTTCGGCGCTTCTTTCCGAGCTGCTTCCTTATCTCGGCGTTGAGAGAAACTACAGCGGCGAAGAAATGAAGAGAGCTGTCGTTACGGTAGGAAAATACACGGGATATTCGGTAGATAAGGCTGTTGCCGCTATAAAGAAGCTCGGTGTTAAATACGAGGTGGTAGGCGACGGCGATACCGTTACCGGTCAGATACCTTCATCGGGAAGTAAAATGACCAATATCAACGGAAAGATAATCATTTATACCGGTGGAGCAACCAATACGAAATACGTAACCGTGCCGAAAATGGTCAATATGACAGCGGCTAATGCAATAAAGGAGCTTAATGCACGCGGGCTCAACGTTCTTATAGAAGGCTCGACAAACTACGACGAGGGTGTCGGAGCGGTCGTAATAGAGCAAAGCCACGATGCGGGTACTATTATACAGTACGGTGCGGTAGTTACAATAAACTGTAAGCATCTTGACGGAACAGACTAAAGGTCTGATTTTGGGGAGGTAACTGATTTGTATACAAATATTAAAATAAAGGATCTTCTTAGCGGAGTAAACGTTATAGATATGGGCGGCGTTGACGAGCTCGTTGTCAGCGGCGTAACCTCAAATAACGGAAAGGTAGATAAAAATTTTGCTTTTGTCGCAATCGCGGGAACGAGATTTGACGGTCATACCTTCATAAATGACGTGGCAGAGAAGGGCGCGATCTGCGCGATAGTTGAATACGTACCCGAAAATTGCCCGATACCGTGTGTTGTTGTTGACGATACGCGCCTCGCATCTGCGTATATCTATTCGAATGCCTTCGGAAATCCCGAAAAGTCAATGAAAATAGTGGGTGTAACGGGAACAAACGGAAAAACAAGTACGGTGTTTATGCTCGAGAAGATATTCTCGGAGGCAGGCTACCGCACGGGACTTCTCGGTACCGTAAAGAATATGTGGTGCGGAAAGAGCAGAGAATCATCGCTCACGACCCCCGTGTCCGAGGACCTTTACGAAATGTTTGCCGAGATGCGCGACGAAGGCGTACAGTACCTCTTTATGGAAGCGTCCTCGCATTCTATAGCACTCGGAAGAATAGCTCCGCTCAGATTTGAAGCGGGAATATATACGAATCTTACTCCGGAGCATCTTGATTTCCATATTAATATGGATGATTACGCCCAAACGAAGGAAAAGCTCTTCCAAAATTCTAAAATAGGAATCTTCTGTGCGGATAATGAATATACGCATAGAGCTTCACAAAAAGGACTTTGCGAGAGCTACACGTTCGGTATTGATAACGAAAGCTCGTTCAGAGCAGAAAATGCTGATTTCTCATCGGTGCGCGGTATATCGTATAGTCTTCGTCTTCCCGATAATACCCTTGTTGATATCGAAAGCTCTATGGCAGGAAAATTCAGCGTGTATAATACGGCAGGAGCGGTCGTATGCGCTTATCTTCTCGGAATAGATAAAGAGATAATAAAGAAGGCTATAAAAGAATTCGAGGGTGTACCCGGAAGAATCGAGAGACTTACTCCCGAAAATATGCCGTTCAGCGTATTTTCCGACTATGCTCACTCTCCCGATGCGCTCGAGAATATACTTAATACCTTGATATGCAGTAAGACCGACGATCAGAAGCTGACCGTAATATTCGGCTGCGGCGGCGACAGAGACCGTACGAAGCGCCCGATAATGGGTAAGATCGCTACCGATCTTGCCGATCTTGCTATCGTGACGAGCGATAATTCGCGCAGCGAAGAGCCGATGGATATCATAAACGAGATCCTTGGCGGAATAGATAAGAAAAAAGAAAATTTCAAGGTCATCTGTTCAAGACGTGATGCTATAGCGTATGCGGTTGAAAACGCGGTAGACGGCGAGATAATTCTTGTGGCAGGTAAGGGCCATGAAAATTACGAGATCACGAAGGACGGCAAGCATCCCTTTGACGAAAAGGGCGAGGTTTATAAGGCAATCGTTAAAAGATTCGGAAATAAATATGCACTTTGAGAAGGTTGCACTTTATAATATAAAAGCACTTGTGTGAAAGGAAATATCTTATGGTAGCTGATGTTAAAGGAATTCTTTATTTGAGCGAGATAGCCGAAATGGCGCATGGAAGCTTCTACGCAGGCTCGCTTGATGAGGACGTTGAAATAAAAACAATAACTACAGATTCAAGAATAAAGGCTTCATATTCTGTTTTTATAGCTCTTGTCGGTGAAAAGTTCGACGGACACGACTATGTGGATAAGGCTTTTGAAAACGGCGCGGTCTGTGCTGTTGTAGAGCGCCTTCCGGAAAATAAAGAAGGAACTTATATATTGGTAGACGATACGAAAAAGGCACTCGGTATGATTGCTAAGGCTTATAAAAACAAGCTTAGCCCGCTGACTGTTGCCGTGACCGGAAGCGTCGGAAAACCCACTACAAAGGAGTTCATATACGCTGTTCTCAGCGAAAAATATAAGACCCTTAAAACAGAGGGTAACTTCAATAACGATATCGGACTTCCTATGACTCTGCTCGGACTTTCCCCCGAAAATGATGCGGCTGTTCTCGAAATGGGAATGAGCCACTTCGGTGAGATCGAGTATCTATCGAAAATAGCTTCGCCCAATATAGCGGTGATAACTATGATAGGCCGTTCGCATATCGAAAATCTCGGCTCGCGTGAGGGAATACGCGACGCGAAGCTTGAGATAAGAAAAGGACTTCAGCACGACGGTATTCTAATACTGAACGGTGACGAGCCTCTTCTTGAGGATATAAACGGGGCTATATACGTTGCAGAAAAGAATAAATTTGCAGACTATGTAATAGATAACGTGATAGAGGGCGAAAACGGATGCGCATTCGACCTTTTGTATAACGGTGAGCGTGTCGAAAGCCTTACGATTCCCGCAGTTGGCAGACATAACGTTATGAACGCCGCGTTTGCATTTGTAGTAGGTATTGCGGCAGGCGTCGGAGAATTCGAGATACGCCGCGGACTTATGAGCTTCAGAAATACGGGACTTCGTCAGAATATATACGAGTCTCACGGAAAAACGATCATAGCAGACTGCTATAATGCTGCTCCTGAATCGGTAAAGGCTTCGCTTAAGGTGCTTTCCGATATCGCCGAAAGAAAGGGCACAAGAAAGATCGCGGTTCTCGGTGATATGAAGGAGCTTGGTGCTTATTCGGCGCAGGCACACGTTGAGGTCGGCACAGAGGTCGCCGCAAACAAAATAGACGTACTCTTCACGTTTGGAATGCTTGCAGCAGATATTGCGGCGGCAGCTTCCAAATACGGCGTAAAGAATATATTTGTCTTTGAAGAAGGCGAATATCGTGAAATAGCAGAGGCTATTAAGGAAAATACTGCCGACGGAGATGTTATTCTCTTCAAGGGAAGCAGAGTAATGGCTCTTGAAAAGGTAATAGAACTTCTTGACTGACATTTAAGGATAATAAAATTGCCGCTGACACATCTGCAATCAATAACTGATATTTGCGGCACCTGTTGCTGAAAAGAGCAATGGGAGGAGGAAAAAGAAATGCTTATTTATTTTTTGTTTACTGTTGTTATTACGTTCGCGCTCACTGCACTTTTCTCGAGAATACTTATTCCGAAGCTGAAAAGCCTTAAGGTAGGACAGAAGATACTTGATATCGGTCCGAGGTGGCATAAGAATAAAGAGGGAACACCGACGATGGGTGGTATTGCCTTCATAGCTGCAAATATTATAGTGTTTGCACTTGTTATCGCCGTAGCTCTCATCAGAGGAGATCTTGAAAACTGGGTCAAGATCGTTATCTGCTTCGCATTTGCTCTTGTAAACGGTATCATAGGAATAATAGACGATAGAGCAAAGATATTCAAAAAGCAGAATCAGGGACTGACAGCACCGCAGAAATATCTCCTTCAGCTTGTAAGCGCAGGACTTTTCCTCTTCTTTATGACGATAAGCGGATCGCTTACAACCGAGCTTTATATTCCGCTTATAAACGTAAGATGGGATCTCGGATGGTTTTACTACGTCTTTTCACTTATTCTTATAACGGGAATAGTAAACAGTGTAAACCTTACGGACGGAATCGACGGTCTTGCATCAAGCGTGACCTTTGTTGCAGGCGGATTTTTCGCAGTAGCGGCATTCGCTACCGAAATATTTGAGCTTTCGATAGTGTCGGGTCTCGTTATCGGTGCAGTTCTTGGATTTTTGGTATACAACTTCTATCCGGCAAAGATATTTATGGGTGATACAGGATCGCTCTATCTCGGCGGAATGGTAGTCGCTATGGCTTACCTGCTCGATAATCCGGTAATACTTTTCCCGGTAGGTATCATATACATAATGGAGAGCTTCTCAGTAATTCTTCAGGTAGGATATTTCAAGCTTACGCACGGAAAGCGTCTTTTCAAGATGTCTCCGATACATCACCACTTTGAAAAGTGCGGTTGGAGTGAGATAAAGGTAGTTTTCGTTTTCTCGTTAATTACTCTTGTTTTCTGCGTTCTCGCTTGGTTCTGCCTTGAAATACCTAAAGTATAAGCTTATATAAACATATTTTGACAAATCTTTGAGGGGAGGATAAACCGTTGAAAAGGTTAAAGCTTTTTTCGAAAAATAAAAAGAAGAAAACCGAAATACTTCCGGTAGCAAACAGCGGAGAAACTTCTGTTGCTGCTATAACGGATGATAATAAAAAGCCAAAGTCTGCGGCAGGTACTCCCGTAAACTCGAAAATATATACATATGAGCACGGCTTTGACCGACCGATGCTTATAATAATACTGCTTTTATCTCTTTTCGGCCTTATAATGGTATATTCGTCGAGCTACGTTTACGCTCTTACATATCACGGTAACAGCGCGTATTTTCTGCTCAGACAGGCGAGAGTCTTGATCCTCGGCATACTTCTTATGCTGGTTATGACAAGATTCGGATATAAGATAATAAAAAGGTTTACGGTTCTTGCCTATTTGGCGGCTGTCCTTATGCTTATCGCCGTGCTTTTCTTCGGTACGTCCGAGGGTGAGGCACAGAGATGGATCTTTATAGGTCCGATCTCTTTTCAGCCGTCAGAGTTTATGAAAATAGCTATGATACTTATCATCGCTATGATATCAAGTAAGCATAAGCATATAATCCATGCAAAAAAGAAGTTTTGGAAATCTACCTTGCTCGGATTTATTCTGCCGGCTTTCATAATCGGCGTGTCCTGTCTTCTCGTACTACTTGAAAAGCACCTTTCGGGAACGATAATACTCTTTCTTATAGGCTTCGTTTTGCTTTGGTGTAACGGTTCTCCTAAATTCTGGACCATAAGCCTTACAGCGATAGGCGTAGGGGTGATAGCTTTTGTAATATTTGCGGTAAACCAGCATCCTGAAGAGGTCAAAGAGCTTGTTCCGGACTATATGTTCGTGCGAGTTGACTCTTGGCTGCATCCCGAAAATTATGACGAGCTTGGTGACCTTTGGCAGACTATACAGGGTCAGATAGCGGTAGGCTCGGGCGGATTCTTCGGCAGAGGCTTTGGTAAAAGCCTGCAGAAGCATCTTTTCGTATCGATGCCACAGAATGACTTTATTTTTGCCATAGTTTGTGAAGAGACCGGATTTATAGGTGCGGCGGCTGTTATTGCACTTTATATCGCTTTCGTGGTAAGAGGTCTGTATATTGCTAAAAATGCGCCCGACGTTTTCTGCTCGCTTACAGCAATAGGAATATCGGCACACGTTGGACTTCAGGCATTTCTTAATATGGCGGTCGTTATCGGTGTTATACCTAACACAGGAATTTCGCTCCCGTTTTTCAGTGCGGGCGGATCTTCGCTTATCTTTCTTTTCTTTGAAATGGGAATACTTCTTATAATATCGAAATATACGCCCGTTGAAGAATCAAAGCTTAAAAATAACATAAAATAAAATATGAAATATTCGGAAAGGCAGTAGAACTAAATGAAAGTTGTAATGACAGGCGGAGGCACAGCCGGACACGTTAATCCTGCACTCAGTATAGCGGGCATAATAAAGAAATATGAACCCGATAGTGAAATAGAGTTTATAGGCACAGAAAAGGGTCTTGAAAACAGACTCGTTCCGAGAAGCGGATATAAAATGCATAAAATAGAGGTAATGGGACTTGCAAGAAGCCTTTCTCCTAAAAATATAAAGGCGGCAATACTCGCATATACCTCGTATCAGAAGTGCAAAAAGATACTTGCAGAGGTAAATCCCGACGTAGTTATCGGAACGGGCGGATACGTAAGCTGGCCGGTCGTAAGAGCGGCGGCAAGTATGGGTATTCCGTGTGCACTTCACGAAGCAAACGCAGTTCCGGGGTTTGCGGTAAAAATGCTCAGAAATAAAGCTAACGTCGTCTTTGTCAACTTTGAAGAAACGGGCGAGATACTTGACTCAAAAAAAGCAGAGGTAATACATACCGGAATGCCGATAAACAGTCTTTTCCGTACGATAGACAGGGATGAGGCACGTAAAAAGCTCGGAATTGAAGGCAATTATAAGTACGCTATACTTTCATTCGGCGGAAGCCTCGGCGCACAGCGTCTCAATGAGGCAATAGTCGGATTTATGGACTCTTACGTTTCAAAGCATCCCGAAATATGCCATATACATTCGGCGGGCTCAAGAGGATATGAGGAAACGATGAAAGCCTTTACCGTGCGCGGACTCGATAAGTGTCCGAACTGTAAGGTGGTTGAGTATATTTACGATATGCCGTATCAGATGCTTGCATCAGACGTTGTAATATGCAGAAGCGGAGCTTCTACGCTCGCAGAGCTTGCGGCTATCGGAAAGCCTTCGGTGCTCGTTCCGTCTCCTAACGTAACAAATAATCAGCAGTATAAAAATGCGAAGCTTCTTGTGGATAAGAATGCCGCTCTTATGGTTACGGACGATGAAATGACCCCCGATATTCTTGAAGAGAATATCTCGAAGCTTTTCTCGGATAGCGACGCACTTCAGAAAATGAGTGCTAATGTAAGAAAATTTGCCGTAGATGACGGAGATGAAATTATTTATAAAAAAATAAAGGAACTTTCCGGAAGACAGTAATACTACGCTCCGAAAGGAAAAAAGTATATGAATCAAAACAGCGATATAAACGGAAAAAATCTTCCGACGCCTGAGGAACAAGCCAAGATATACAGCGCTAAAAGCAAAAGAGCACAGATACGTCTTATAAACAGAATTGCATATTTCGTTATAGTTGCCTTGGTGCTTGCGGGAGTCTTTTATGCCGCTATAAAAATTTTCTTTTCCGTTGACAGTATAATCGTAAACGGAAGCTCGGTCTATTCGTACAGCGAGGTCGTTGATGCTTGCGGATATTCAAAGGGCGATATACTTTTTGCGGTGAGCGGAAAGGATATCAGAAAAAATATAATAAATAAGCTACCGTTCGTTTACTCTGTTGAAGTTGAAAAGGAATATCCGAATACACTTATAATTAATGTGAGTGATGAAAAAGAAAGCTTTTATTTTGAGTACGACAACAGATTCTTCGTACTGACGTCGGGACTTAAGGTGCTTGCCGTGTTTGAAGATGAAAACAGACTCCTTGATACGTACGGTGATATCGTTTACGTCAAGATCGACGACGTGAAGCAGGTAATAACAACCAAAGAGGTAGTTTTCTTTGACAGCGAATCACACAGAAGAAGCTCAAAGGTGCTTTTAGCAATACTTCAGAGTGAGATATACTCTCACCTTGACTATGCGGATATATGTGATCTTTACGACGTAAGATTTATGTATGACGGCAGGATAGAGATAGTTTTCGGAAGTCATATTGATATTGATAAGAAAATATCGCACGCTCTTTCGGTCATTTCAAGGTATAGCGAAAACGCCACGGGTAAGCTGTATATATACGATGTGGATGAAGCCTACGCAATGATCGAAGAAAACTGAGTTTATTCAAAAAGTAAACAAAAAATGTAAAAAAACTGTTAATAATCTGTCGAAGGCATTGAAAAATTGCGTAAATAATCTTATTATTATACAAGAGATATTATATTTACCGATTCTATCGCGTTTCGGTATAGACCAGTTAATGTTTTAAAAATAAGTTTAGAATAAAAAAGTTCGGGAGGAACATAGGAATGACAAATGCAACAATTGAAAACGTTATGACTAACGAAGAAGAGCAGGAAATTGATTTTTCCATCAAAATTAAGGTTATCGGCGTCGGCGGCGGCGGAAACAACGCTGTAAACAGAATGATCGAAGGCGGCGTTAAGAACGTTGAATTTATCGCAATCAACTCTGATAAGGTTGCACTTCAGAGATCGAAGGCTCCTGTTAAGGTAGCTATCGGTGAAAAGCTTACCAAGGGACAGGGCGCAGGCGGAAATCCTGAGGTTGGATGCAGAGCAGCAGAAGAAAACTCCGAAGATATCGCAGCATGCCTCAAGGGCGCTGATATGGTATTTATTACAGCAGGTATGGGCGGCGGAACCGGTACAGGTGCAGCTCCCGTTATCGCAAGACTCGCTCGTGAAATGGGTATACTTACAGTAGCTGTAGTTACAAAGCCCTTCGCTTTCGAGCAGAAGAGAAGAATGACACACGCTGAAGCTGGTATTCTTAAGCTCAGCGAAAACGTTGACTCTCTCCTCGTTATTCCTAATGAAAGACTTAAGCAGCTTTCTCAGAATAAGATAACGTTCCTCAACGCATTCGCAGAGGCAGATAACGTTCTCAGACATGGTGTACAGAGTATCTCCGACCTTATCACAGAGTTCGGTGTTATTAACCTTGACTTTGCTGACGTAACAACAGTTATGAAGGATGCAGGATTCGCTCATATGGGCGTTGGTGCTTCCAGCGGTAAGGATAAGGCAGAGGAAGCAGCAAAGCTTGCTATCTCCAGCCCTCTTCTCGAAACCTCTATTTCGGGCGCACACGGTATTCTTGTCAATATCACAGCATCGCCTGATATCGGTCTCGATGAAATGGATATCGCTACAAATATGATCACTCAGGAAGCTCATCCCGATGCAACCATTATCTGGGGTGCTACGATCGACGAAACTCTCAACGATGAAATGCGTATCACAGTTATCGCTGCAGGCTTCAATAAGGATAATAAGCCCGCTGATGATGCTGAAGAAGCAGCTTCCGCTCCCGAAGCTAAGAACGACGGCGGCGAAGAAGATTTCGGCGTTCTCGTTGATCTCTTCACAAAGAAGAAGTAATTCAGAATACATAATAAAGAGCAGACGTTTGATAACGCCTGCTCTTTGTTTCTGAATTGTTAATAAAAGATTAAAAAACATCGAGTATCTATTGCAAAAAAATATTAAATCTGCTATAATATATGTAAGCAGCGTGTAGCTTAACAGCGTAAGTCCGGTTGTTAAGTTATACGCTTTTTATTTTTTATATATGAAGGCAGGAAATATATTATGGAAAACTGTAAATATAAAATAGGCGAAAACGTAGTGTACGGCACTAACGGAATATGTAAGATAACAGACATAAAAAAGATGACGCTTTCTCCGATAATCGGTGAGAGAAATTATTACGTACTCGAGCAGATAAACAGCAAAATGTCTACTATATACGTTGCGACCGATAATGAGGCACTTTGTTCGAAAATGAGATACGTTCTCACGGAAAATGAAATACTTGAAATACTTCACGGCGCAAGAGAAAACAGTATAGAATGGATAGACGATAGAAAAGTAAGAGCACAAGCCTTTCATAATATTCTTTCGAGCGGCTCGCACGAAGAGCTTTTGCTTATGATAAGATGTATATATCTGAAGAGCAGAGAAGCATCCGAAAATCATAAAAAGATATCAGATTCCGATTCAAATATGCTCCATAGTGCAGAAAAAACGGTAAGAGAAGAATTTGCATTTGCGCTGAATATTGCACCCGAGAGCGTGGGCAGATTTATCCGCAGTGAGCTCGGGATCGAGGATGAAGAATATTTTTAATACAACGTTATAATGCTTTGGTATGGTATAGCTTAATGCTATGCCGTATTTTTTTGCGACAAATCAACCGTAGGTAGATTTTTTAAATAAAATATCAATATATTTACTATTGCAAGTTGAAATTTTCGGTGATATAATAAACTCACAGGATAGCTATCTCGAAAATTTTGGAGGTAAAAATGTTGGATCAAAAGATATTTGGCGAAAAACTTCGTAATCATAGAAAAAAGCTTGGTATGACGCAGGAAGAGGTTGCTGAGAAGGTGGGTGTATCACCTCAGGCTGTATCAAAGTGGGAGTCTGGAGACTGCCTTCCCGATTGCTTTAATTTGAAGGCTATCAGCGATATTTATAAAATCTCAGCCGACGTGCTTCTTGAGACCAGGTCAAACGGTAATCTTGATGACGTAGCGAGTAAGATAGAACAGCTCGCAACCGAATTTACTTGGTCAATGGAAAATTATGATCGATATAACAAAAATCTGCGTCAAGAGCTTGGAGAAGACCTTTGGGAAATGTGGAAGGGAATATATTTCACAGAAGTAGGCGACCGTAAAATACAGGAAGAAAGTAAAAAGCGGGGGAATCTCAGAATAATCGGTTCGTTCGGAACAAAGATATGGGACGATCAAGGCATAGCTTGTGTCATTAAGTCATCACTGATAGATAAGCTTTCACCCTTCGATCAAAGCACACAGGAGGTTATGCAGGCTCTGTGCAGCGAGGACGGGCAGAAGCTGATCCTGGCGTTGCGCTGTGATACTCCTACACCAAAGCAGGCTCTGATTGAAAAAGCCAATATTCAGATAACTCGGCTGAATGAACTGCTGCTTTTGTTTATTGAAAATCGCATCATTGAATTCAGCGATGATAACGCACCTGAATACAAAGGTTATATGATCAGCGGACACTGCGGTATTGTCGCTTATATGGTACTGTCTGCAATGTATATACTTGATAAAAAGAAGTATGAGGTCTCGCAGTTTATAAAAATATCGACGGATGAATAAAATAAGGAAAAATCAAAACAACCTCCGAAGATCATTTCGATCTTCGGAGGTTGACTGTATTAAATATAAGATAAATTTATTTTTCTTTTTCCTTATACGTTTCGAATCCGTCCAGCGTGATCTTTGCGAATTTAAGAGTCATATATCTGTAATTCTGACTTTCGTGTCCGGGGAATACGTCGTTTATGTAGTAAATAGATCCGTCAGATCCGGCAAAGAATCCGAAGCTGTAAGCATAGTTACAACCGGGATCGATCTTGTCCTTGTAGTCGTAAGGAAGAGGATTTTCTATAGCGTGCCAGGTCTTGCCGAGGTCGAAGCTGAGGAAGAGCTTTGATCCTGCAACGCCGGAGAGGTCGCCATGTCGTCCTGCGGCAATTACAGTTCCGTATTCGCCGCCTGCGGGCGTCCATTCGCAGTAAGGTGTACATCCGGTGAAGTCACCGTTTGCCGTTGTTATTCTTGTTCCGAGAGATTCGTAGTCCTCCCATTCGGTAAGGCTCTTTGATACCTTGTAGTAAACAGGTCCCATTTGCTGACCGATCATTTCGTAAACGATGAGGTATCCGTGATCACCCATCTTTGCAACAGATACCATTCCGGGACGTAATTTCTTGTCCTTGGGAGCAACACAGTATTTTTCTTCGCTCCAGTTTACACCGTCTTTGGAGACACGGAGAACAAGACGCTGTCCGTTTTCCTTGGTTACTTCCATTTCGTCCGAGTAGAAGCATACGAGCGAACCGTCTTCGTCACAGATGAGGAAGGGCTCCCATACGCCGCCGTTTGTCGGGTTTCCGCCGGTATCAACTACAGAATATTCTTCCCAGGTCTTTCCGAGGTCGTAGCTTCTCCAGATACACATCTTGGAAAGGTCTTTGCCTTCGGAGTGTGAGCATCCCGAAAGAAGTAGCGTTCCTTCAGGCATTTCGCCTACCTGGCAGGGAAGCTCGTAAAGATGAGGCTGCCAGTTTCCGGTAACTCTGATGTCAAGCTGTTCTTTTACAGTATTAATAAGCGACCAAGTTTTACCGCCGTTGTCACTTCTGTAAAGCGGGAAATCGCTTCCTGCCCACTGGCTGGTAGCAAGGAGTACGCCGTTGTTTTCGCCGTTGTGCTTGAGCTCGATAACTCTTCCGTATGTAGACCACTTGTGAAAGTTCTTTTCAACTATTGACGTGAAAGGAACCTCTACTGTAACGAGAGCGGGGAGAATTGTAACCTCGGGATCATACGCTTCGATCGTTACAAATTCCTTGTCGATGGGGAGAGTATTGTCCTCAGTGGATTTCATAACGTAATTGCAAATGAAGTATCTGAGAGCGTGCATAACAGCCTCGTCGTCGCTTCCCGTGATAACTATTTTGTTTCCTACAAATCTTACGGCAAAGTTGCTGTCGCCCTCTGCTTCTTCAATAAGCTTCTGAGTGTCTGCAGTAGCGCTTCTGTTGGTAGAACCGACCAGAATTTCGGGCTTGCTTTCATCAACAGCATCACCGTTACGTACAAAGTCCGTACTTACCGTAAGCTCTGCTTTGGTATAATTTTTTATAGCCTGCTTAAAAACCTTGATAGCGCTTACAATGTCCTTGGACGATCTGTCCGAGCGGATAATCGTATATTCTCCTATATCAAGCATCTTGCTTTCTTCGGGAGAGTCTGTTGAAGAGTCCTTGCAAGAGGTGAGTATAGTGAATACAGATACGATACATGTAAGTGCAAGTAATAAAGATAAGAATTTTTTCATTGGTTCTTATTTCCTTTCGTGTTTCTGTATTTGAATTTTAACATAATTTAACTGTAAAGTCAATAATAAATCTCATATTTAAGCTCTTATAACAGTTTATTCGGTATAAGAAGCATATCCATCGAGGGTGATCTTGGCGACCTTCAGGGCGGAGCACTTGTATTTCATTTCTTCTTCATCGGGGAATACGTTGTTGATATAATATACAGATCCGTCGGATGCGGTGAAAAATCCGAAGCTGTAAGCGTAGTTTGCACCTGATCTTTGCATATAGTCAAATTCGAGCGGTGACTTTATAGGACTCCACGATTTTCCGAGATCAAAGCTTAAAAACAGGTCGGACGAGGCTCCGATTTCCTCGCTGCCGAATCTTCCTGCCGCGATCACAGTACCGTATTTTCCGCCGAGCGGTGTCCACTCGCAGTAAGGTGTGCAGCCTGTGAAATCGCCGCTTGCCGTAGTTATTCTTGTGCCGAGCGATTCATAATCCTCCCACTCGGTAAGGCTCTTTGAAACCTTGTAATATACGGGTCCGCGTTTTTGACCGATCATTTCGTAAACGATGAGATATCCGTGGCTTCCCATCTTTGCAACAGAAACCATTCCGGGTCGAAGAGATCTTTCCTTTGGAGCAACACAGTATTTTTCTTCGCCCCAGGTCACACCGTCCTTGGATACACGCAGTACAAGACGCTGACCGTGTACGTCGGTTACCTCCATCTCGTCCGAATAGAAGCATACGAGCGAGCCGTCTTCGTCACAAATAAGGAAGGGCTCCCATACACCGCCGTTTTTCGGATTTCCGCCGGTATCTACTACCGAATATTCTTCCCAGGTGTTGCCGAGGTCGTAGCTTCTCCATATGCACATTTTCGAAATATCTTTTTCTTCGTTGTGAGAGCAACCCGAAAGAAGGAGTGTGCCCTCGGGCATTTCACCCACACGGCAGGGAAGCTCGTAAATGTGAGGCTGCCAGTTTCCGGTAACGTTTTCATCAAGCTGTTCGCTTGCAGTTGAGATAAGCTCCCATATTTTTCCGCCGTCGCTGCTTCTGTAGACCGGGAAGCACTTTCCCGACCATTGGCTTGTGGCGAAAAGAAGACCGTTGTTTTCGCCGTTGTGCTTAAGCTCAACGAGTCTTCCATACGTCGGCCATTTTCTCGGCTCGCGCTCTACTACCGAAATAAGCGGAACTTTAACTGTGACAAGCTCGGGCGTGATAGCGGTTTCGGTATCGTACTTTTCTGTTTTGGTGAAATTACCGTCAATGTTTTCACATACGGAAATATAATTCTCAATAAAATATTTAAGCGCGTGCATTACTGCATTGTCATCGTTTCCGACTATTGCCGTTTTGTTGCCGTCGCGTCTGATGATGAAATTGTTGTTTCCATCTTCCTTTTCAAGAATAGATATGGCATCGGCGCAAGCGCTTCTGTTTGTCATACCTACGAGAATTTCGCAGAAGCTGTCGTCGTCTGCTTCTGAATCCACGAATATGGGAATGTCAATATCCTTTAATTCTTTAATTGCATTTTTCAGTGCTTCTGCAGATCTTTCGATATTTTTTGAAGATTCTTCAGAAAATACGATCCTGCATTTTTCGATGTTCAGTAAATAACTCATTGAAATTATTTCCTTTCGCAGTAGTATAGATATATACTATCATAAATTTAAAGCGAAATCAATAATCAGAGTTGTTTTTTTATTCTTTCAAGAGCACTTTTTTCAAGGCGGGAGACCTGCGCCTGAGATATACCTATCTCATCGGCAATCTCCATTTGAGTTTTTCCGCTGAAAAAACGCTTGTCGATTATCATTCTTTCACGCTCACTCAGCTTTGTAAGGGCATCGCGAAGAGCGATATCCTCAAGCCATACCTCGTCACTGTTTTCGTTGTCGCTTATCTGATCCATTACGTATATTGCATCGGATGACGATCCTGTGTCCGAATATACGGGATCAAAAAGAGATACCGGCTCGACGATGGCTTCAAGCGCGGAAACTACCTCAGAGCGTGTGTGTGTTTCGCCGTTTTTCTTTAAAAGAGCGTATATTTCATCTATAGACGGCTCCTTTGCCATCGATTTTGATAATTCCTCACGCGCAGTAAGCGCACGGTAAGCGAGGTCTCTCACAGAACGGCTTACGCGTATGGAATTGTTGTCGCGTAGATATCTTCTTATCTCGCCTATGATCATCGGGACCGCGTACGTGCTGAATTTGAGATTGAGATCGGTGTTAAAATTGTCAACTGCCTTTATAAGTCCGATACATCCTATCTGAAAAAGGTCGTCGGGATTTTCTCCGCGACTGCTGAATCTTTGCACAATGCTGAGTACAAGCCGCAGATTTCCGTCTATAAGAGCTCGTCTTGCATCTTCGTCGCCTTCCTTTGATCTTTTTAAAAGCTCATCCTTTTCTTCGTCGGACAATATCTTCAGATGAGAGGTATTTATCCCGCAAATATCGACTTTTCCGATATACATTTTATCGCATCCTTTGTTTTATTTGACATTACCATTATTGCCGATACGGTAAAGCTTGATACATAAAACCAAGGGTGGTAATTTTTTGAAAAATAAATGCTTGCGTATATATTGAAGTGACAAAATAAATATGGTAAAATAATAAAACCGTCGAACCCGTTTTCGTTTTTTGCGACTTTATAAGTGAAAGCTTTCAAAAACACAGAAGAAGGAAAATAAACCAATGCC
Organism: Clostridia bacterium; assembly: GCA_017532425.1. Taxonomy (GTDB): domain Bacteria; phylum Bacillota; class Clostridia; order Oscillospirales; family CAG-272; genus SIG672. The sequence goes on from JAFXJH010000136.1 coordinate 28,620, forward strand.
AAACGAGGAAATAACAAATTATATTGACTTTTTACTTTCTGCGGCGATAAAAAAGTGCGGAGATATTGCAGACGCGCAGGATCTTACGCAGGAGACTCTGCTTGCAGCCCTGTCTTATATTGAAAAGGGAGTAGCTATAGAGAATCCCAAGGCGTGGCTTGTTTCTGTAATGAATCGCAAATACTACGATATTCTGCGCAGAAAATATCAGATACCGAGCGTTACTATGGGCGAGGGATTTGATATTGCAGAGGAAGGCGATATTTCGGATAATATCATAAAGACCGAGCAGGCAGAGCTTGTAAGGCGTGAGGTAGCTTTTCTGGCAGAGTCTTACAGAAGAATAATTGTCGAGCATTACTTCCACACCAAGAGCGTGAAGACTATCGCCAAAGAACTCTCTCTGCCTGAGGGAACTGTAAAAAGCCGTCTCGATTTTGGCAGAAAACAGATCAGGAAAGGGTTTGAAAAAATGGAAAAATATCAGGAAAACAGTTATATGCCGCAGTATCTTGCACTACGTAACAGCGGCAGATTCGGTATAAACGGTGAGCCTATGTCACTGACAGAGGATAATACTCTCGCGCAAAATCTTTTGATACTTGCGTACGAAAGACCGATAAGCATAAGCGATCTTTCAAAGGCTATAGGTGTTGCAAGCGCATACGTAGAGCCTATCGTAAATAAGCTTGTTGACGGCGAGCTTATGAAGCGTATGGGTGACGGTAAGGTCTATACCGATTTTATTATCTATCACGCAAGCGACTACGTAAAATATATTCACGAGGAAGAGGCTTTCGCTAAAAAGAATATCGAAGCGTTTCTCTCTCCTCTGAAAAACGCGATAAAAGAACTGAAGGAAACCTCATTCTACAGCGAGCGCCTTGAAAGATTTATGATGATAGAGATCGCACAGGACGGACTTTATAACAGTATGGAATCGGTAAGAGAAAAGCCGCAGATTTTCCCCGACCGCCCGAATGGAGGAAAATGGATAGCCTTTGCTACCGTTTGGCCGGAAAATTATAAAATTCCCGAGGATGCGCGCGGAAAAGAGGAGTATGGTCTTTCAGGGAGAAGATGTGAGCATATAGATAATTATCTTGATGCGAAAAATCTTAAGCTGTATAATTATGAAAGCTCGCTCGATCCTATAGCCTGGAGAAAGCACGACGGTTACGGATTTAATTTCTTTGTAGACGTCGAGGTAAATATGCTTAAATTTTTCTATCTTCTGAAAAAGAATATAAAGCCCGAAAACGTCGATCTTGATACGAGAATGATAAGATCGATCCCTATTCTTGAGGAAAGAGGCTATATAACGACAAAAAACGGAGCCCCCGAGCTTTTGATACCCGTTCTTACACACGAGGAAGAAAAAAGATTTTTCGAGATATCCCAAAGTGCGTCGAACGCCTTTGCAGATAATATCAGAGAGCAGCTTGCAGTATGGTGTAAGACGCACAAGAAGGAAATACCTCCGCATCTTACGAGTGTGCCCGATCAGAAGCGCACGATGCCGTATGAGCCAAACGCGATGATGTTCGTCTATGAGGCAATAAAGTGCGGCGTGCATCCACGCGACCTCGGATATATTTGCCCGGAAACCGTAGCGGTTTTTGATTAATATAAAACACGTAGACTGCTCGACCTCTAATAGGAGAAGTCGGGCAGTTTGTTTTTGCGGTGTTATTCGGGATTCACTTCGACTTGTAATTTTTGCATATAATTTAAAAAAGGCGCTGATTGTGAAAACGGTTCATTTTTGGTTGACAAAAATAGCTATATATGTTATCATAATAGTATACAATCGGTGAATTATATCTACAGGTTTGTTTAAGGAGAGCTGGTATGAGACTATTCAAAGGATTGATCTGCTGTTTGCTGATTTTTTCTATGCTTTCGTCTGTGCTTTTGGCGGTAAGTGCTGCTGATATCGGGACTAAGGCAGGAGAAAGAACGGGCATTGAAGTTGACCGTATAGTAACAGACGGAGTTACTCATCCCGAGGGTTACTATAGGTCGGATAAGAAGCTTGAAGAGATTCCCGTAACATACGAGGCGTGGGTCTATATGCCTTCGTCTGTATCCTATGAAACGAACGGTAACAGGATCCTGTCAAATATTCCGCATATATATGCTGTAGGTACAGATAACTGGTTCAGCTTTGAGCTCAAAAACGGCTGTGAACCCAAGCTTATGTTCGGATATAATAATAAATCGGTTGCCGAGGTAGTTTTCTGGGAAGGCGGTCGTGTACCTAAGGACAAATGGACTCACCTCGTTCTCGTTCACGATCAGGTTAATAGTAAGGTCAGCTGTTACCTGAACGGAGAGCTTAAGGAAACGAAGAATTTCACCTTCGTGCCCGATGAAACTACTATAGATAATCATTTCTTCTTTGCAGGTGATGGATACAGCGCTAACGCCAAGGCTTTTCAGGGTAAGCTCGGCGACGTTTCGGTATATTCGGACGTGCGAAATGCGTCAGAGGTCAAAAGCGATTATCAGAACGGCGCAAGCGTGTCTGATAAAGCTCTTCTCCTTTACTATCAGATATCTGCAGATAAGCAGGAAAAGGATATTGAAGACATAAGCGGCAACGGCTATGATATGAATTATTATCGTATGCTCTTAACAGAAGGTGAAATGGATGACATACGTGAGCAGGATAGCAAGGAATATGCATATTCGATTGCTTTTATTCCCGATACGCAGTACATAACAGCGAGATATCCCGATAAGCTTGCACCGATATTCGACTATATAATTGATAATAAATCCTCTAAAAATATAAAATACGTTGTCGGTCTCGGTGATATGACAGATGCTAACGCTGACGCAGAATGGACTATGGTCAAAAAGCAGTACGACCGATTTAACGGAGTGCTTCCTTACGCTCTGATAAGGGGTAACCACGACGGAAGAGGCTCAGATACCAAATTCGATAGCATCTTCGCTCAGCCTGCGGAAGAATATTATAAACATGTTAAGGAAAACGGAGGATTCTATGAGGAATCTTCGGTAAAGAATACCTATCTGCTCTTTGAAGAAAATAATATCAAGTATATGATATTGAACCTCGACTACGGTATCACTGAGGACGTGCTTGATTGGGCGGATACGGTTATTTCAGAACATCCCGACCACAGAGTTATGATCGTAACACACGCCTGGCTGAATATAAATGCAGAGCAGTTTACGGGGGATGACTGGGCTACACCGAGCGAAGAGGTTCCGGGCAGCACAGACCCCGATAAGATGTGGGAGAATCACTTCAGAAAGCACGCAAACATCGATATGATCGTTTGCGGACATACAAACTCCGATCAGATACTTTCAACACCGGTGGTAGGAGATAACGGAAATATCGTTTATCAGATCCTTATTGACGGTCAGTATGCAGATATTTCAGCATTTAACGGACTCGGTCTCGTTGCAATTATGTATTTTACAGAGGACGGACGTTTTGCGAAGATAGAATACTATTCTACGGCATACGAAAGATATTATTACGAGGGTCATACCGATATCAGCCTTGATTTCGGCTTTGTAAGCTCTAATGACGTAACTCTCAGCGGTAGCGTTACACTTACGGGCAAAGATCTTGTAAACGGCGACTTTGCATTCGATCTTTATACGGCAAATTCGAGATTTATAGCAGGCGATAAAATCGAGAGCGTAACAAACAGAAACGGTAAATTTTCGTTTACTCTTGATTATACGGAAAAAGACATAGGTAAAACGTATTACTACATTATAAGGGAAGTAAATGCAGGACAGACGATAAGCGGTATTACTTATAGCTCTACTGTATATAAGATAACGGTCATGGTCGTTGATGACGGCAAGGGCGGTATCAACGTTAAAGCCACCGTAGGTGGAGGTACTGCACTTAACGCACTTGACTTCTCAAACAGCTATAAGATTTCTTCGACATCGTCAGAAAAGCTGATTCTCGGCGGTAAGGTTACACTCGGCGATATGATCTTCGCAGACGATACCTTTAAGTTTGCTCTCTATGCGGCAAGCTCGGGCTTCGTGGCGGGAGATAAGATCGATACAACGACAAATAACAGCGATAGCTTCTCTTTTGTACTTGATTACACAGCAGCGGATAAAGGTCAGACTTACTACTACGTCCTTAAGCAGGTAAACGGCGGACAGACGATAAACGGTATTACGTACAGCTCTAAGGTATACAAGATAACAGTCAAGGTGCTTGATGACGGCAAGGGCGGTATCAGCGTTAAGACAACGGTAAACGGTAATATCTCTCCCGATTCCCTTAACTTTGCAAATGAATATGCAGTAGATTCGGACAAAACGGCGAGCGTTACTCTTGCAGGAAAGGTCACACTTGCAGGCAAAGACCTGAAGGATGGCGATTTCGTATTCGAGCTTTATACTTCGGATGAAAGCTTCGCAGTAAGCGGAACGCCAAAGACAGCGGCAAATAAAGACGGTAAATTTTCCTTTGTACTGAATTATACTGCCTCGGATCTGGGAAAGAACTTTTACTACGTTGTCAAAGAGGCAAATTCGGGTAAGACGGTAAACGGTACTACATACAGTACGGCTGTGTATAAAATTACTGTAAGTATCCTTGATAACGGCAAGGGCGGAATAGAGGTCGATGCTACTGTAAGCGGCAATGCGACCGCTTCAACGCTTGATTTTGAAAACAGCTATAATATTGCTGATAATGCAAGCACGAGCGTAACTCTCGGCGGCAAGGTAACGCTTACCGGAAGAGATCTTACAGACGGCGAATTTACATTCGAGCTCTACTCGGCAAATTCTCTGTTTGCGGCAATAGATAAGCTTGACACGGCAGTAAATAAGGAAGGCAAATTTTCAACTACACTTAACTATGTAAAGTCGGATGTCGGACAGACCTTCTACTATATAGTTAAAGAAGCAAACGCAGGACAGACAGTAAACGGCATTACGTATAGCTCAGTGATATATAAGATCAGCGTTAAGGTGCTTGATGACGGCAAGGGCGGCGTTATGACGAATATAACAGTAAGCGGCGGCACAGCACCCGATGAACTGAACTTTGCAAACAGCTATAGAATAGTTGACGGAGTAAAAGAGAGCGTGACTCTCAGCGGTAAGGTAACGCTCACGGGTAAAGCTCTTGAGGACGATACGTTTAAGTTTGATCTTTACGAAGCAAACGCAAGCTTTGCAGAAGGTAAAAAGCTGGAAACAGCCACAAATGCGGACGGAAGATTCTCGTTTATACTTTGCTATACAAAGTCGGACGCGGGCAAAATCTTCTGCTACGTAGTCAAAGAGGTAAACGCAGGAAAGACGGTAGACGGCATTACGTATAGCTCGGCTGTATATAAGATAAATGTGAAAATTCTTGACGACGGCAAGGGCGGTATCAAGTCTGAGGTGAAGGTGAACGGCGATACGGCATCCGATGCACTTGATTTTGCAAATGCTTACCTGATAGGCTCGGGTGAAAAGGCAAACGTAACGCTCTCGGGAAATATTACGCTTAGCGGCAAGGATATTCTTGACGGCGAGTTCGGATTTGAGCTTTATAAAGCAGATGAAGGCTTTAAGGCAGAGGACACGCCCTATACGGTAGTTAATGACGGTGATAAATTCTCGTTTGCACTTGAATATACTTCCGAAGATATAGGACAGACCTTCTACTATCTTGTTAAACAGAAAAACGCAGGTAAAACGTTAAACGGTATCACTTACAGCGCTTCCGAATATAAAATAACCGTTAAGGTTATTGACAACGGCAAGGGCGGTATCAGAGCTGACGCTAACGTAAGCGGTGATGCAACCCCTTCAACGCTTAACTTTAAAAACAGCTATAAGACGGCTGACGATGCAAGTGCAGACGTAACTCTCGGCGGTAAGGTGACATTTGTCGGAAAAGACCTTGTCGACGGTGAATTTGCGTTTGAGATATATGCGGCAAGTTCAAGCTTCGTAGCACTTGATAAGATCGATACGGTAGCAAATAAGGGCGGTAAATTCTCACTTACGCTTAACTATACGTCGGCAGATGTCGGACAGACCTTCTACTATATTGTTAAAGAGGTAAATGCAGGACAGACGCTCAGAGGTATTACTTATAGCTCAAAGGTATACAAGATAACCGTTGCGGTAGCCGACGACGGTAACGGCGGCGTGAAGGCTACGGCAAAGGTAAGCGGCGGAGTCTCGCTTGATTCCCTTGACTTTACAAACAGCTATAAGATCACCGACGGCACGGTAGCAAACGCAGTGCTCGGAGGAAGCGTATCACTTACGGGCAAGGAGCTTGCAGACGGAGCTTTTGACTTTGATCTTTACGAAGCAAACGCAAGCTTTGCAGAAGGCAAAAAGCTCTATACTACCACAAATGCTGACGGTAAATTCTCATTTGTGCTCGATTATACCAAGTCTGATGCGGGCAAGACCTTCTACTACGTAGTTAAAGAGGCAAACGCAGGACAGACGATAAACGGTGTTACTTATAGCTCGGCTGTATATAAGATAAGTGTCAGAGTTGAATCTGATAATAAGGGAAATATCACCGCTACGACAACCGTAGACGGCGGTAATAAGCTTAACGCACTTGACTTTGAAAACAGCTATAAGATTAGCGATGATGCAAGCGCAGAGCTAAGTATCGGAGGTAACGTAACTCTTACCGGCAAGGATCTTACAGACGGAGTGTTTGATTTTGAGCTTTACGAAGCAGATGAAAGCTTTGCAGAAGGTAAGAAGCTCTATACAACCACAAATACAAGCGGCAAGTTCTCGCTTACTATCAAATATATGGCAGCAGACGTAGGAAAGACCTTCTACTATTTCCTTAAGGAAGCAGATACAGAAAAAGAGGGTATTATATGCGATAAAACCGTATATAAGATAACAGTTAAAATACTTGATGACCAAAACGGCGGTATCATGATTGAAGCTGAGGTAAACGGCGGCAGAGCGATCGATGCGCTTGACTTTGCAAACAGCTATAAGATATCTGACGAAGCAAAGGTAAATACAACGATAAGCGGCAAGGTTACACTTGACGGAAGAGATATTGCCGCAGGTGAATTTGCATTCCTTCTTTATTCCGTGAACAGCGAATTCACTATCGGTGCGGGTGCTACACCCGTAAGAGTAGTGAACTCTTCAGACGGAAGCTTTGTATTTGAAAATATCACCTTTGATAAGGCTGTAAAATATTACTTCGTAATTGTCGAAGACGGTAAATGCGATGTGAAAAACGTAAAGCTTGACGCAAGCGTGTATCACCTGACCGTCGACGTCAGGGATAACGGCGAGGGCGGACTTGAGATAGCTGAGATCGTTATCACAAGGAAGGGAAGCACGGATGCGGTAGATACTTTAGAATTCGCAAACGAATATTCCGCTTTGGAAAATACGGAAAAGCCCGAAAACGGTGATAATATGCTTTGGCTGTGGATTCTTATAATTGTTGTTGCTGTATGCGTTGTTATATGTACTTTGGTATATGTGCTTAAGAGAAAACGCGCAAAAGCCGAATAATTAAAATAAAAACGGTAGCGGATAAATTATCTGCTACCGTTTTTGACTTTTTGATTTTCTTATATTTAAAAAATCAGCCTACGACAAGCTTGCCGAAGGCTGATACTTTTTTTGTGAAAGCTTTTCTCAAGAATAAACTTACTTGATCTTTCTTGCCTCAATGTAGAATCTCTTGTCAGCGGCGTGTCCCATAGAGAAGGTCTTTCTCGGAAGTACACCGTCAAGCATAATGGCAGGGAAGAGCTCGCTCTTTTTCATACCGTCGAAGATAAATCCGATGGTATTTTCATTGCTTGCAAGGTTTTTGACAACCTCTTCTCCGTGAATGTAGTCAACCGATGCAGATGGATGCCCTTTGATGTAGAGATCGATAAAATCCTGAAGCGCACCTACCGTAAGTCTTCCGTTTGTGGGAATGTAGATGTCCTTTTCTTCGTCGCCGAAAATGCAGCGTACCTTGTTGCCCGAAATTTTGTCGCAGGAGCCGAAATGCTTTTCGATAGAAGAAAGTACATCGGATGGCGAAACGCCGAACATAACGCGGAAAATCGGCTCAAAAACGAGCGAATCGTCGTGAATGTTGACTATCTCGCAAAGAGCGTATCGCGAAAGCTCGGAAGGGTCTCTCGTGTAGCATTCCTTTGCGGTTGCAAGAGAATGGTTACCGTCGCCGACAGCAAAAAGCATACCATCGTCAGAAATTATCTCAGACAAAGCCTTGTTTATGATATCCTGTGCTTCACTGTCAATAAGATATCCCGAAATGTGTCCGGAGCTCTGCATAAGATCGAAATCGTATGCTTTTTCCATAGTATTCTTTGAAGCTTCAAGATTTCCGAGGATCTTGTTGTCGGGGTCGTCTATCAGAATAAGAATATGAGGAAGCTCGAGCGGAGCATTTTTGCGTATCTCAACGCGGGGAGGTATTCGCTCAATGACCGTCTGCTCGGTAGCTCTGATGAGCGATTTTGCGCCGGGATGCCAATCGTAGCTTTCAAGGTCGATAGCACCTACGATACCGTGACGGATCTTTCCGGAGGAGATCTCGCGCTCAACGTATATCATAGCGTTTTCAAACGTATTAAAGATATCTCCGTCAAGGTAATCCTTCATATTGGCGTTTACCTTGTTTATTCGCTCTGTAACGTTGTCCGAAAGATATACTTCGGGCAGTGTTATGCGAAGTGCCGACGGGGTGTTACCGACAAAAGAATCGACCGAATTCCAATATTCGGGCTCGCTTGTGTATTGGTCACAGGCAACTACCGCCCATTTTTCAAAATTAGCTTTGGGAAGAAGTATATTTGCGGGATAAAGATATTTTTTTACTGATTCAGACATAGGAAATTTCCTTTCAAAAAAACTATAACCTGATTGTATACGTTTTGTCTTGAAATGTCAAGAGCTTTCTTACATTTCGTGGCGCGGCATATGATGACGTCTTTCTCTTGTACGCTCCTCCTCGGGAGGCGGCGTCATATTTTCAAGGTCAGAATCAGATGTGAGATAGCGCTTTGCCTGTGTTGAGAAGAGAGTGTAATATTCACCCTTGGCTGCCATAAGCTCGTCGTGACGACCCATTTCGATGATCTCCCCGTATTTGAGTACGATTATTTTGTCAGCCGTGGTCGCGCTCGAAAGTCTGTGCGATACGAAAACAGTGGTCTTATCCTTGCTGAGCTCGTCAAACTGGTTGTATATTTCCTGCTCAGCCATAGGGTCGAGCGATGCAGTCGGCTCGTCGAGAATAAGAATATCGCTGTTTCTGTAGAAAGCACGAGCGATAGAAAGCTTCTGCCATTGTCCGATAGAAAGATCAAGTCCGCTCTGCTCGAAGATACGCATAAGAGGTGTATCGTATTTGTCGGGGAGCTTTTCTATGAAATCGTCAGCACCAGACTGCGAAGCGGCGTGACGGATAGCTTTTTCCTCCATTTCGCGGTAGATCTCACCGAATGCGATGTTTTCTCCCGCGGTAAAGGCATATTTTCCGAAGTCCTGAAAAATTATGCCAAAGACCTTGTAAAGCTCTGCGGGATCGTACGTACGTATATCCTTTCCGTCGAAGTATATCGTACCCTCGGTAGGATCGTACAGACGTGTAAGCAGCTTAATAAGCGTTGTTTTTCCCGCACCGTTAAGACCGACAAGAACGGCGGTATCGCCCGGCTCAAGCTTGAAGCTGACGTTTTTAAGTACCTTTGCTTCAGTGCCGGGATATGCAAAGCTTACGTTTTTGAATTCGATAGTGTGACCGCTTCCTCGCTTTACGGGCTCGGTGTTCTTCTCGTCAAGCGCTACGATGTGCTTCTTCTCGTTCATGAAGATGATCATATTCTCGATAAAGAGTGTTCCTTCGTATATGGTGGAGGAGGTTGAAATAAGCGTGTTGATACCGCCCGATATAGAGTTAAGAGCACCCGAATATAGAGAATACTGACCGATCTCTGCAATAGTTCCTATACGTACGCCGTTTGCGATGAAGAGGAAGAGAAGACAGTTTATAGCGGTGGAAAGGAAGGAGAGGATGATATGCCATATTCCCTCAGCCGTTATAAGCTTCTTGTGACCCGAATAATATTTTGCAAATACGTCGTTGTATTTGTCGACAAAGGTATCGTTCAGATCGAAAAGACGAACCTCTTTGACGGTCGTTTTGTTTATAGTAAGGTCTGAATAATAGTTAAGCTGACGGCGCTCCTTGGAATTTCTGCGCATATACATAAAATTCTTGCGGCGATACTTGAAGGTGATTATAGCCGACGGTATAGCAAAGGCTATGGTAACGAGCGACGCCCACCAGCTTACCGCGCTGAGGATCACTATGTACGATATAATGCTTATTACCACGCTTACGATACTGAACGTGGAATTCAGCACGTGTATAGGACGTGTGCTTGCTTCGCGGTTCGCGTTTTCAAGTCTTTCGTAAAAGTCTGGCATATCAAAGCTTGAAATGTCAAGCTCTTTAGCCTTGTTCATTATTTTAAGCTTGATATGATTTGTAACTATCTCGGATGATGTTCGGTTGATAATATTGTTTATGTTGCTTACCAGGCTTCTGAAGAAGAGAAAACCGAACTGAAGGAGAAGGGGATTAAGTATTATTGAAAATGACGCAGGCTCTCCGAGAGTTTCGAGATGAGTAAGAACCTTGTAAAGCTGATTTAAGAGATTTGCGGATATGAGCGATCCGACAACAGGCATTATTCCATCGAATATTGCCATAAATACCATTAAAAACAGCAAAAACGGACGGGCTTCCCAAACGAGCTTTATTATATAGAAAAGCCTTGAAAAAAATCCGCCTATAACTTTTTTCAGATAAGAAGGAACCTCTTTAAGCGATTTAGGCTTAGGCTCCTTTAGTTTTTCGATCATATCTCGGTTAGAGAAGGGCGGTCCGAATCCCGGATTCATACGATCATTCCTTTCGTTATTTAATATTTTTTAGTTTGTATCGCAGCTTTCGATACTTCGCTTGTTTTCTTCAAGCTTGAGTAAAATATTGCCGAGCGATGTTAACTCTTCCTCGGAAAGAGATGAGAAAAAATCATTTGCGAAAGCTTCGCGGCGTGCACGTATTTCCGCAGCGCGTATCCGACCTTCTTCTGTGATGTATATAAGAAGCTCGCGCTTGTCATTTTCGGAGGGAATACGCTCAACAAGCTTGTCTTCGGCAAGTTTTACTATAGTTTCTGAGAGAGACTGAGGACGAATGTCAAGTCTTTCTGCAAGTATCTTCTGACTGAGTCCATCTTCACGGCAGAGTGTGGTGAGTATCCTTCCTCTTCCTATGAAGTTTTCGCAGGAGTTATTTCTTTTTCTGTGACTAAGCTTTTCAACACGGTGTAAAAGTCCGAGTAACTCGTAGGATGTAATTTCAGCCATGGTTGATTTCCTTTCGTGAAAAAAATAAGGTACCTTACTTTATTATAACACGTGTAGTCATCCGTGTCAATAGGAAGGTACCTTATTATTTTGTGTTTTGATAAATTTATTGAGCTATATCAGCGTTTTGACAGCAATTATCCTTTATCGGAAGCTCGATCCAAAAGGTGCTTCCGCATCCGATCTTGCTTCTTACTCCGTATCTTCCGCGATGGATCTTTATTACTGACTTTACAATAGACAGACCGAGTCCGGTTCCGTTTGCGGCACGCTTGTGCTCTTTGTCACGGTAATATCTTTCCCATATATCGCGAAGCTTGTCGGGGGCGATACCGTCTCCCGTGTCAGTGACGGATATCTTTACAAAGTTATTTTCAAGCGTCTGCGTTACTTTTACAGAGCGGTCGTCTCCCGTATAGGTGAGAGCATTGTTTATAAGATTTCTAAATGCCTGAAGGATAAGAGTTTGGTCGGCAGCGATAATAACGTCGCGGTCATATTCAAATGATAAGTCATATCCCTGTAACGAGGTCAGCTCTTTGTAGGTATCAAGGCAGCTTTTAATTACAGATGTGAGAGAAAATTCGGTGATATTTGGCTCAAGTGTTCCGCTTTGGAGCTTGGATATTTCAAGCAGATCGTTTACAAGGGATGAGAGTCGCGACACCTCGTCGATTATGATCTGACAGTTTTCTTTTGTTGCTTCGCCCGGAATGTCGCGCATCATTTCGCTGTATCCCGATATAAGTGTGAGCGGAGTTCTGAGGTCGTGAGATACGTTGGCGATAAGCTCCTTTTGTAATTTGTCAACCTTTGAAAGCTCTTGCGAGGCATTTTCAAGAGTTTGTGCAAGCTCGTCTACCTCTCGGTATCCATCTTTAGGCATATACTTTACGTCGTAATTTCCTTTTTCAAGCTCTTTAGCAGAATTGTTTATTCCAACAAGCGGCTTGGCTATGTATTTTGATATCATAACAACAAGAAATACTGCAATAGCAATGTATAAAAGCGAGACGATAATAAGAATATTTATTATCGCACGCAACGCGGTACCGACAGGCGATACAACGCGGTTTACAAAGATTGCACATTCATCTCCCGTACTGCTTTTGAACAGCTTTATGTAAAGTACGCTGTGACTTTCATCCGAGGAATTAACAGAGAAGGGCGCACCGTAGTATCCTTCTTCCTTTGCGTCAAAGGTAAATGCATACAGAAGATCTCCACCGTTTTTCTTTGCTTGATCGTAAAGGTGAATGAGCTGATTCATACTTAGCTGATAAAGATAGCAGTCTTTGTAAGATATATCGGATACGTTGCGGGCACTCTGACTGGTGTGCGAATAAACCGTGACGCACGAGCTGTTGTTTTCGCTCATAGCATGTGCAGATTCAAAAAAGGCGGGATCGTCTTCTATCGAAATAAGGTTGGAAGCCTGAGACTTTAGATCGTTGATCATCATAGTCTTATATATTTGTTCAAAGAAAACTACCTGACACAGCCATAGAGAGAGAAGTATAATAGCCATAAAAATGATAAAATAGTACATTATTTTGGCTGTTATACTTAGTTTTCTGCAACCTTCTTTTGAAAGCAGACATCTTGTGTTGCGTCGCTTTTGTTTATTTTGTGTCAAAACGATAACCCACCCCTCTCAGAGTAACGATGAATTTACTGTATTCCCGAAGCGATTTTCTGAGAAGCTTTATATGTGTATCGAGAGTTCGATCGTCTCCGTAGAAATCATATCCCCAGACCTCGGAGATAAGCTTTTCACGGAAAAGTGCAATATTTGCGTTTTTTATCATGTAGCAAAGGAGCTCGTACTCCTTTGGCGAAACTGTTATGGGAGAGCCGTCGACGTAAATAATTCTTGCTTTGAAGTCTACGCTGAGACCCTCAAGCGTGAACGTTTCCTCTTCGGACGAATCCTGATTTTTCTTGTAACGCTTCAGAACTGCGTCGATCCTCAGAATAAGCTCTCTCGGAGAGAAGGGCTTTACAACGTAATCGTCTATGCCGATCTGAAATCCGTTTATTTTATCATATTCTTCACCGCGTGCAGAGAGCATAATTATCGGAATATCCGAGCTTTTTCTGATCTCTCTGCTTGCCGTGAATCCGTCGAGCATTGGCATCATTATATCCATAACGATAAGGTCGTAAGAATTTTGCGAGGCAAGCGTGATAGCTTCCATGCCGTTTTCGGCTTCGTCGACGGAATATCCCTCAAACTCGGCGTACTTTCGTATCAGCTCTCTTATTTTGTATTCGTCATCAACGACGAGTATATGATACATATAAGACTGTCCTTTCAAAATGATTTGTTTATACTGCGTCAGATATATCAGGCGCCTGTTTTTTCTCCAAGTACGACGGAAACGGTCAATGCTTTTCCGCCGCGCATTACGGTCAAATGGATCGTATCTCCTACCTTTTGCTCGACAAGGAAGTTCTGAATAGACTGCTGATCGTCTATCGTTACGAAATTTCCGTCGTCGGTAGCTATCTGATAGAGTCTGTCACCAAGCTTAAGCTTTTCTTCGGAGCCGTCTGCATATTTAATACTTTCAGAAGTAGAAACAACGTAAATACCGGGAATTATAGAGGACATACCCCATCTGCCCGATGACGTTGTAGCGAATTCTTTGAGCTCGGGATAATTTTTAAATACTTCGGCGTAATTGTGATTTGTAATTGTAACAAGATTTACACCTATCTGCGGTCTGCCCGAAACGTATCCCTTGTCGATAAGCTGTGTCGCAACGTCGATAACAGTGTCAATGGGAATTGCAAATCCGATACCCTCAACGCTGTCTCCTGCTATTTTGGCGTTTACTATACCCATAAGAGAGCCGTTGATGTCAAAGAGACCGCCGCCCGAGTTGCCCGAGTTTACAGCCGCACTTATCTGCATAAGGACCATATTTGTGCCCTCGACCGTGATTTCTCTTTCAAGAGAGGAGAGAATACCGTCTGTTACCGTATTAGTAAGATATCCGAGAGGATTACCGATGGCTATTACGGTTTCTCCAAGCGTAAGTCTTGTCTTTGATGTGTCGCGTACTGTTACAGGAAGAATCTCGCTGTTTGCGGGAAGTGATATTTTAAGAACAGCAAGGTCGGTTATAGGGTCGTTTGCCATTGCTTCTGCGAAAAAGCTTGTTCCGTCTGTGAATGTTACTTTGATCGTCTGATAACCCTCAACAACGTGATTGCAGGTTACGATATATCCGTCTGCGCTCCAAAGTACACCGCTTCCCGTGCCTGCAAGGGTGGAAGCGCTGCTGTCAACGTATGCTTCAATGAGAAGAGTTGAATCATAAGCGGCATACGTTGCTTTTGAAACGTCGTTCATAGGAATTTCGAGATCGCTTTTGTTTACGGTAAGCTTCGGTCCATCGATGCTTGATAATGCTTGACTTGGTCCGAGCTTTCCGATAATTGAATCAATAGCGAATGCTCCTGCCGCGAGTGCGGAAAATATTATTGCAAATGATACTGCGATCGCGGTTACGCATACGAGAGCAGAACGCTTTTTCTTCTCTTTCCTTGGAGCCTCTTGGGGTGTATTCATTGTGTCGAAAGCGTTACGACTCGGCTCTTCAAGAGTAAAGGTGTTTCCGGGAGCCGGTGTGTATGAATAATTTCCCGTTGCGCTGTCAAAGGAAACCTCATATTCGGAGTCCGGCGTGCTGTTTTCTGCTTTATTTTCACCGGAAATGTTATTTTGATTATCGTTATTACTTAAATTGTTGAATTCGTCGTTCATTTAAATTACCTCACATTTCTGACTAACAGATAAGAATAGAATATAAGCATATTCTCTGTTATCAAATACGATTTTAAACGCTCAATGTGTATGTGATGTGAAGAAGATTAAAATAATTTTTGAAATATATAAATAAGAAGAAAAAGACGAGCGGAAATCCCGTATGAGATTTCCGCCCTTGATTTAAAGATTACTTTGTAGAATACTTGTATGTAGTCTTCTGTGTGTAGGTTTCTCCTGCTTTAAGAACAACGGAAGGGAAGCCCTTCTGGTTGGGGGAGTCGGGCAGTGCACAGCACTCCATACAAACTGCGTGACGGGGAATCTGCGTGTACTTGGAGAAGAAGGGGTTGTCCTCGTCCATATAGTTTCCTGCGTAGATCTGAATACCCTTTTCTGTGGTATAAACGTCAACGTTTATCTTTGTTTCGGGAGAATAGAGAGTAGCAACGGGAGCGTCCTCGCCGGGATGGTTAAGTACCCAGCAGTGGTCGTATCCGCCGCCTCTTACGAGCTGGATGTCATTCTGATCATCGATATCCTTGCCGATAATTCTTCCTGCACGGAAGTCGAAGTTTGTGTTTTCAACGGGAGTAATTGCGATAGGAATAAGAATGTCGTCAACTGCTACGAAGCTGTCAGCATCGATCGTGAGTGTCTGATCCATAATGCTTTCTCCGCATCCGGAAATGCAGAAGTAGCTGTGGTTTGTCATAGCGATGATCGTATCATTGTCGGTCGTTGCCGCATAATCAATTGTGATCGCGTCATCGGAGGAAAGGGTGAATTTAACAGCTATGTCAAGCTTTCCGGGGTATCCCTCTTCGCCGTCTTCGGAAACGAGCTTGAAGGTTGCGGAAGTTTCGTTTTCTGTTTCGGTAATGGAAGCGATATTCCAAACTCTTGCGCTGTATCCTGTGTTACCGCCATGAAGGTGTGTAATTCCTTTTTCGTTTTTAGCAAGAACGTATTCAACGCCGTTAAGGGAGAATATACCGTCCTTGATACGGTTTGCATATCTTCCTACCGTAGAGCCGTGATACTCTGTATCAGCAAGATAGCCTTCGAGCTTGTCGAAGCCGCAAACTGTCTGAACGCCCTTGTAGTTTATATCGGCGATTCTTGCGCCGTATTCGCTTATTGTTACCTTGGTGTTTCCTTTGGAAAGAACGCAACAGTCAACGTTAGTTCCGTCGGGCATAGTGCCGAATTTCTTTCTTAATGTGCTCATTTAAAACTCCTGTTCCGCGCTGAAATACGCGCATACAAAATATTACAGTTTAATTATACAATAGTTTTTCACGATTGTCAATCTAAAATATAAAAAAAGAAGCTTTTGAAGGTCTGCAAAATTAGCGGTAAACTCAATAGCCTTCCCCAGCAGGGGAAGGTGGCACGCGAAGCGTGACGGATGAGGTGTTTCTTAACTTAAACTAACTCCTCATCCACCGCTGGCGCGGTCCCCCTTCTCCCACAGGAGAAGGCTTTTTATACGCTAAAAGCAAAGAAAAGCCCCGCGCGAGGCGGGGCAAAGAAGCTTTTGAATGTAAAAGCTTCTTTTTTACGTTATCTCTTATAAATACTCTCGCCGTAAATATCCGTTCCGACGAAAAGCGGAAACTTATCGAATTCGAGAAGGCGGACAGCCTCACAGCCGAGATCGTCATATGCAACCGTAACAGCACTTCTGATGTGCGCTGCCGCAACAGCACCCGCACCTCCGATGGCACAGAAATAGAGCGCACCGTTTCGTACTTGTGCTTCGGTTACCTCGCTACTGCGCTCACCCTTGCCTATCATAGCAAGCATACCGCAGTCAAGGAGTCTTGGTGTGTATACGTCCATTCTCGACGAGGTCGTAGGACCGCACGAGCCTATTGCAAGAGAATTCTTTTCGGGAGTCGGTCCTGCGTAGTATATCACCGCATCCTTGATCTGAAAGGGAAGCTCTTCGCCGTTTTCAAGCGATCTTATCATTCTTGCGTGAGCTGCGTCGCGTGCCGTATATACCTTTCCCGACAGTAGTATTTTATCCCCTGCGCGAAGAGTCGGTGCGATCTTACGCAGTTCGGATACGTTTACTTCAAGCATAATTTATTTATTATCCTTTTTTGATGTGTGTTTTTTACAGAATCATAACGTTCTTCTTTGCGCATGCTTCTCTTACCTCGTCGGGCCATACGGAGGACTGGACCTCTCCGATGTGAGCCTTGCGAAGGAAGAACATACACATTCTTGACTGACCTATACCGCCGCCGACGGTGTAGGGAAGCTTTCCTTCGAGAAGAGCCTTGTGGAAGGGAAGATTTGCTCTTTCGGGGCAACCTGCGATCTCAAGCTGCTTCAGAAGTGTCTTTTCGTCAACGCGTATTCCCATAGAGGAAAGCTCAAGCGCAATGTCAAGCACGGGATAATATACGATGATGTCACCGTTAAGCTCCCAGTCATCATAGTCGGGTGCACGGCCGTCGTGGCGCTTGCCCGATCTGAGTGCTCCGCCGATCTTCATAATAAATACGGCACCGCACTCCTTTGCGATGCGGTATTCGCGTTCCTTTGCCGTAAGGTCGGGGAATCTGTCCTCAAGCTCCTGCGAGGTGACGAAGGTTATGTGCTCGGGAAGAAGGCGTCCTATAAACTGATAGTCATCGGTTATGTAATTTTCCGTGTGACGAAGAGAACGGTAGATTCTGCCTACCATAAGCCTAAGGACCTCTTCCGTGCGCTCTTCTCTTGTGATAACTCTTTCCCAGTCCCACTGGTCAACGTATATAGAGTGGATGTTGTCGGTCTCCTCGTCGCGGCGAATAGCGGACATATCGGTGTAAAGTCCTTCGCCTGCTTCAAATCCGTAGAGGGCAAGAGCAGAACGCTTCCATTTAGCAAGCGACTGTACTATCTCGCACTGCTTTCCGGTTTCGAGAAGATCAAAGCCGACAGGTCTTTCAACACCGCTGAGAGTATCGTTAAGACCGGAGTCCGACTCTACGAAAAGAGGTGCGGATACACGGGTAAGATTTAACTGAATCGCAAGGTCGCGTTCGAAAAAGTCTTTAACCTTTTTTATTGCAGACTGTGTCTGGCGCAGATTAAGCTCTGAGGAATATCCCTCGGGAATATATAATTTAGACATATAGATCAGTCCTTTCAAAAGCATTTGCTGATATTACGTACTGTTGATACACGAAATAATAATTCATTATATCACAATTTTATATATCCGTCAATAAAAAAATCAATGTTTTTTGTAAAAAAATGTACAAAGTATTTTAAAGGACTTGACATATTTCGCGATAAGAAGTATAATATTCGAAAGCGTTTGCTATTTTTCGGAAAATGAGCGGAAAATGCTTGATTAACAAATAAACAGAGGTGTGACAATGTTAGTAATTTTTTCAGGATGCTCGGGTGTCGGTAAGAACACCATAATAAATGATCTTCTCTCCAAATCGGATGAATATAAGCTTCTTCCGACCTATACGACAAGAGATAAGAGACCGGGTGAAAAGGATGGGGCACCCTACTTTTTCATAAATGACGAGCAGTTTCTTGAGAAAATTGCAAAAGGCGATTTTTACGAACACGAGATCGTTCATAACCATTATTACGGCACGTCAAGACAGTTACTCTCCGACGGTATTGCGAGCGGTAAAACACTTATGAAGGATATCGATGTAAACGGTGCGCTCAATCTGTCCGAAATACTAAAAAACGACGTTAAGATCATCACTCTTTTTCTTTACGTCGAAAGCGCTGACATACTTATCGAACGTCTTACGGGAAGAGGAGAAAAGGATATCGCTCTGCGGCTTGAGCGATATAATCATGAGATGTCAAAGCAGAAGCTGTATTCCTATCTCATAAACAATAATTCTCTTGAGAATACCTCAAAGCTTGTAGACGAGCTCGTTAAGCTTGAAAAGAGTAGCGGAAAGCTTGTTTCTGCGCTCGGAGAAAATGAAATATCCGTGGAAGCTGTCAATGATGCGATAAGTGTTTATGCAGCGGGTGAGATCCCCGACCCTGTAAAGGTGTGCGTATATGACGGAGTGTTCTGTATCACTGAAGGTGTGGAGCGATATATAGCATCTGTTATATGCGATAAGCTTATTGCAAAGGATCTGGTTCTTTCCGAAAATGCGTTAAACATAGCTAAAGACTTTGATATTTACGGATACGCAAAGAAATTTTCTTAAATAATAACCTATAGTCACATAAAGCCGCCTTGTGTACGATATTGTATACGTGTACCGGGCGGCTTTAGTATTCCTTTTTGGATCCGGTCTTTTTAATTTTGAAAGGAGATGAGCGGATTTGAAGAAAAAACAAGGCAATTTCAAGGCGGTACTGCGATTTCTACCTAAAGCACTTCCTTGGTTTGTTCTGACGATAATTTCATCGGCAATGATCACCGTTCTTGATTCGATCACGCCGCAGCTTGTGCGAATGACGGTCGACTCGATAATCGGCGACAGTAAGCCTGACGTACCTAAAATTGTTATGTGGGTGGTAGAAAAGCTCGGCGGTATATCACATATAAGAGAAAATATGTATCTTATAGCCATAACAGTGGTAGTATTTGCACTCGGAAGCGCGCTTATGAGATATACCTCGCGTGCATCGGGAGCAAAGGGCTCTGAAATATATACTGAAAGTATGCGTAACAGCCTGTTTTCTCATATACAGAGACTTCCGTATAAATGGCACGTGGCAAATCAGACGGGTGATATAATTCAGAGGTGCACGTCGGATGTAAATACTGTAAAGAGCTTTATTTCCGGACAGCTTCCCGACGTTTTCAGACTCGTATTTCTTATTTGCTTCTCATCTTATATGATGTTTACAATGAACTGGAAGATCGCGCTTCTTGCAATTGCGTTCGTTCCGTTCGTCTTTATGTATTCAATGCTATTTAATAAAAAAATACATAAGGAATTCACCAAAGCAGACGAGGCAGAGGGTGAGCTTTCCACGATAGCGCAGGAAAATATCACGGGAGTACGCGTGGTACGCGCGTTCGGAAGGGAGGCGCATGAAAGAGATAAGTTTGAAAAGCAGAATAATATTTACACCGAAAATTGGGTAGTTCTCGGTAAGACCATGGGATGGTTTTGGGGAACGTCCGATTTTGTTTCGGGATTTCAGATGCTTTCGGTGATCGTGTTCGGAATTTTCTGTGCTTCTGCGGGAGATCTTACCGCGGGAGAGTTTATAGCGTTTATTTCGTATAACTCGATGCTTACCTGGCCGGTGCGTCAGCTCGGAAGACTTATATCCCAGCTTAGCCGTGCATCTGTTTCGGCAGAGCGTATAGCTTATATACTTAACGAAGAGGAAGAAAAGGATATGCCGCATGAGGTCGATATGCCCGACGGTGATATCGTTTTCGATAACGTTACGTTTGCATATTCAAGCGAACTTCAGCCGGTGCTGAAAAACGTATCGTTTACAATAAAAAAGGGAGAAATGTTTGCAATTCTCGGAGGAACGGGAAGCGGAAAATCTACTCTTGTGCTTCTTCTTCACCGTCTTTATGACCTTGAAGACGGTTGCGGCACTATTACGGTAGGCGGCGTTGATATCAGAAATATCAAGCGCTCATCCCTTCGCTCAAGGATCGGTATGATACTTCAGGAGCCCTTCCTTTTCTCGAAAACCGTAGGCGAAAATATCGCTATTACAGAGGACTCGGGCGCAGATACCGAAAAGATTTCCGAAAAGGTCAAGCACGCGGCATCTCTTGCAAGCATTTCGGACGAGATAGAATCGTTTGCGGATAAATATGATACTGTAGTCGGTGAGCGCGGCGTGACACTTTCGGGAGGACAGAAGCAGAGAGTAGCAATAGCGCGTCAGTTTGTCAGAGAAAACGAATATATTATTCTTGACGACTCGCTGTCTGCGGTGGATACAGAAACTGACAGTAAGATAAGAGCCGCGATAACACGCGAAAGCAAAAATGCGACAGTTATCATTATTTCGCACAGAGTTACCACTCTTTCGCAGGCAGATTCCATACTTGTTCTTGAAAATGGCAGAGTAGCAGAATACGGCGCTCCGTCAGAGCTTCTTCAAAACGGCAAAACGTACAGTAAGATATACGAGCTTCAGACTTGTGTTCCCGATAGTGATAATTACTTGAAAGGAAGTGAAGTTGACAATGACTGATAATATCGAAAAAGATACAGAAAATATTAAGCTTCCGTTTTTCGGAATACCTAAAATACTGCCATATATCAAGCACTACCGTAAAAATATTCTTTTTATGCTTCTTGCTTGCTTTGGCACGTCGATAGTTGACCTTGTTCTTCCTCTTTTTCAGCGATATGCTATAAATAATTTCGTTGAAGAGGAAAAAGCGGACGGCGTATGGATATTTGCCGTATGCTATCTTGTCGTTATAGTTTTGCAGATATTCTGCTTTATGTATTGGGCTCGTACTGCATGGACCTGCGAGATGCGTATAGGAAGAGACCTTAAAAGAGCATCCTTTAATCATCTGCAGACCCTTTCGTTTTCCTATTTCAATACCAACGCGGTAGGATATATACACGCACGTGTTATGAGCGATACCTCTATGATAGCGCAGATATTCACGTGGGGGCTTGTAGACGTAAGCTGGACGGTAATTTATCTTATAGGAGCCTGCATTATGATGCTCTGGCTTAAATTTGAGCTTGCTGTTATCGTAATTGCGGTCGTTCCGATAGTTGCCGCAGTATCATTCCTTCTCAACCGTAAGCTTGTGGAAGCTAACCGCAAGGTAAGAGAAGTAAACTCGGTAATGACGGGTAAATTCAACGAGGGTATAGTCGGTGCAAAGACGACCAAAACACTGCTTATTGAAGATAAGACCTTTGATGATTTTTCGTCGCAAACCAAGCATATGAAGCGTGCGGCGGTAAAAGCATCACACTTCAGCGCACTTTTCATATCAGTTTCAACCTTTCTTTGCTCGTTCGCAGTTGCTATAGTTATGTGGAAGGGCGGAAATCTTACGGCAGAATCACTTATGGATGTGGCAACACTCTCGGCGTTTATCACCTATGCGCTGAATATGGTAGACCCCATAACAGAGCTTGCACGTACGGTGAGCGATCTTGTCGGTGTAAAGGTAAATATAGAGCGTTTCACAAAGCTTATGAATACCGAGCCTGACGTAAAGGACAGCAGCGAAGTTATAGAAAAGTACGGCGACTCCTTTACTCCCAAAAAGGAAAACTGGGAAGAAATAAAGGGAGATATAGAGCTTTGCGACGTAAGCTTCAAATATCCGGACGGAAACGAATACGTTCTTGAGCATTTTAGTCTTAAGATACCTGCAGGAACGAACGTTGCCATAGTAGGAGAAACGGGCGCGGGAAAATCTACGCTTGTGAATCTCGTTTGCCGATTCTTCGAGCCGACGTCGGGTAAGATACTTATCGATGGAAGAGATTACAGAGAGCGTTCACAGCTTTGGCTTCACTCAAATATAGGATACGTCCTTCAGACACCCCACCTCTTCTCGGGGACGGTGCGTGATAACCTCAGATACAGCTATCCCGATGCAACGGATGAAGAGCTGTACGCCGCACTCGAGGCGGTAAGCGCAAAGGACGTGGTAGAGCGTCTTGACGGCGGGCTTGATTTTAACGTAGGTGAAGGCGGCGACCTTCTTTCGGTCGGAGAAAAGCAGCTTATTTCTTTTGCAAGAGCAATTCTTGCCGACCCGAGGATATTCGTTCTTGATGAAGCGACCTCGTCAATAGATACTCTGACAGAGAGCCTGATACAGTCGGCTATAGAAAAGCTTCTTTCGGGAAGAACCTCGTTTATGATAGCACACAGACTTTCGACTATACGTAAAGCGGATATCATACTTGTTGTTCGCTCGGGAAAAATAGTCGAATCGGGAACACACGAGGAGCTTTTTGCAAAGAAGGGCTACTATTATTCGCTTTACACAAGACAGTATCAGGATGAAACCTCTGCTGAAATACTCGGAGGAAACGGTAATTAAAGAAAAAGCACTTGGTTGGCGCACCTGCGTTAAAGCAGGTGCGCCAAGCTTTTGTTCGCAACCTCAACCGATAGTTGCATTCAGGTCAAAAAACAAGTTATTGTCTTAAATTTGGATATATGCTATGATAAATGCAGAATCCGGATTCAATATTTTTTATGAGGTAAAGTTATGACTATTGGCGAAAGAATTAAACAATTAAGAAAAAAGAATGATTTAACACAAGAAAAACTTGCTGACTATCTTTGCGTATCGTATCAAGCTGTTTCTAAATGGGAATGTGGTTTGTCAAGTCCGGATCTTGCGTTGATTATTCCATTGGCAAAACTTTTGAATGTCACCACTGATGAGTTACTTGGAGCTGTTCCCGAAAATAATGATATGCGTTACTCGGAATTGAAAGCGAATTATGACGAAACCTTTAAAAACGGGAATATGCTTGCGCGACTAAATGTGTGTGAAAGTGCAGTAAAAGAATATCCCGGTGATATGAAGTGGCTAAATAACTATGCATGGACTGTTTGGTGCCGCTCTATAGGAGAACTCGATGGTGAAGCCTACGAACAAGAGCGTGAGAAAGCGATTAAGTTATTTGATACCGTTATTGAAAATACAGACAAGGACGAAATCAAAGTAAATGCAATTACAGGAATTGTACAATGTTTGTGCAACAAGGGTTGTAAAAAAGAAGCAAAAAAATACGTTGATCTGTTTCCTGAAGCCAAAATTATTCCTTCTGATAAAGACAAATTGCTCGGAATGTGTTTGGAAGGAGAAGAACAAGCCAAACATAAGCAGCATTATTTGGGAGGCTGTTTGCAAGCTTTGATTGATGCACTCTTGTGGAACGGAGTTGCTGAAAACAAATACACTTGCATAGCTACAGAAAAAATTATCGAAGCTATGATACCTGATGAAAACTACTGCGGATTTCATTATGAGATGGCGCATATACAATTTCGCAAGGCTGAAATGAAAGTAAATGAGAATCGTACTAATGAGGCAATAAATCTTCTGAAAAAGGCAATCTATCATGCAAAAGAATATGATTTGTTGAGCAGCATATCTCCCGGTGTATATGCTTATACAGCACCTCTTTTTAACAAAGTTACAATTGATACTCGCAAATGGTGTCACACCGGAAATACTACTCTTTTAGATGATATTAAGGAAATGTGTAACAGAAAAAATTTTGATACAATTCGTAATCACAAAGAATATTCAGAGCTATTTGAAGAATAAATCCTCGACCCGTCTCGCGCGGGACTTCGCATTGTGTCCGCAAAATAAGTGCTTGTCAGAAAAAGTGACAAGACGTAGATGAACGTAAAAAGCTCCCATTGCGAGACTTCTCATAAGGATGTTGACAAAATTGTAGGGACCGGCGGTCTCACTTCGGTTCGGTCCCGCCACGGCTCTGACAGCCATTTAGGCTGTCATTCACTACCGTGGACGCCGCTTCGCTACCTCGACGGTCCACAATGCACGAACCTCGGCAGAGATATTGACTTCTCTGCCGATTTGCGTTATAATGGGGTTGACGGAAAGCCTCGCCCTTTGGGAGAGGTGTCGGCGTAGCCGACGGAGAGGGGTAGATGATTGATTGAAATGCCCTCTCACCCACTGTCGCGGGATCTCTCCCAAAGGGAGAGCCTTTGTATGCGTAACTTTAGGGTTATGGGCTTTGCCCTGTGTCTTTGTAATACAAAGGCGAAACTGGCGATAAACAAGAAATTCTTAACGGAGGGATATTCAGTGAAAAAATATACATCACGTGCAACGAAATGGTTAGCGCTTTTCTCCATAATCAGTACACTTATGTTGTTGATCGGCATTATTTTTATTATCGTTAATATTTCCAATGTGGGTTTACAATTTGGATTAACTTTGCTCGGTGGTTTTATGAGCATCCTTTTCCTCTCCTGTTTTTTTGCGGAAAAAAGCAGATGGTTAACAATTGATGCCGATAAAATTATTTTGCCAAGAGGTGCAATTATAAACGAGAAAATCTCTTTTAGAAGAACTATTATTAACACAAATGAAATCCGCTCCATTAAGAGCGAGTTGTATAAAGGTGATGGAATTATTTCAAAAGACACTCTTTTTCACACGTTGAAGTTAAAAAACGGTGCAAAAATCACGTTTACTCTTTATGCCTATGGCAAAGAAGCGGAAAAAGAAATTGTTGAAACAATAAAAATAGCATTTAACAAATTTTGAATTGTTGAATAGAAAGTTAACCCCTACAGATTTTTCTAAGTCTGTAGGGGTTAATTATTCGTTTAGCGCGTAGCAAATTTACGCCCGATGGCAAACTTCTTTATGAGAAACAGCCTTTTCCAAGTGCTTTTCTTATAGCATATTAAAATAACTCAGATAATCAAAATCTTTTTCGGGAATTTTCGGAAGTGCCATTTTGCAGAATTTTGCTTCGCAGTACCCGTCGTTTATATGCGGGATGTATAATGCTCCGCATTTCATACATAAAACGTGTCTGCGCTTTGTGTAGTAAACGGGATAGTTTATCCCGGGAACGAGCATAACGACGTCACCTTTTTTGTAAATGAGCTCGTATTTTCTCGGAAGAGTGAATTTGTGGGCTTTCCCATCGAAGCCTTTAACAGAAAAGGTAACAAAGGTTTCGATACGGAAACCTTGACCGCGGATCACTATTCCTTTTGGGAAAACGTATCTTTCCTTGTACTTGAATCCGATAATTTCGCCTATCCAGGGTCTTTGATAAAGCTTGTAGGGCTCGAATATCAATATGGGAAGCAAAATGGCGAATGCTCCGAACATAACGACAGATTTGACGGGGTCGATAGCAAGTCCGGACACAAGTAAAAGGATGATCGGAATTTCAAGTATAGCGATCTTCAGAAAAAGCATCGCTCTGCGTCTTCTGCGGTATTTGAAAATATCTTCGTTCAGCTTTTTGAATTCTTCGAAGCTCTCTTTGTAATTAACCATAGCTGTATTCTCCATTCGTTAAAGTATTGTAAATGCGGTTTGGGCGCTTACAATAGTGTAAGGTCCTATCTTCTCTCCCATACCTGCAATTCGGTCGTCGATCTTAATAAAGCTGTTTGGCTGGAGAATAAGCAGTGTTTTGTCTGAATCGTGAATGACGGGTAAATATCTGCGATGCTTGATACCGAGGATCGGACCTACTATCGGACTTGCAAGATGATAGAATATAGGTATCCCCGAAAATGCCGAATACTTATCGTCTGCATTTTTCTCGAAATTTTCGATCTCAAGATAATACTCTATATCGTTTATTCGGTCGTCGCTGTATCTCTGCGCTATAACGAAATCCTTTTCAAAGATATAACGCGATGCACCGACAGCTCCGAGAAGGGCAACGGTCACCTTTGCTTCGGGTGTTTCTATAGAAATAAGGTGAGGCTTGTTTGCACCCTTGAAAAGAAATTCCTTCAGGGTTGCAGAGGATCGGTAATTTTTCTCTTTTATAAGCTTTTTTAGGCTCATATAAAGTGTAATACGCAGCTTTAAATATCTTACTATCGGAACTAAGTAATTTAACAATATAACGGCAGCGTAGGTAAGCAGACTTATCTTTAAAAGCAGAGTCGGCTTGTTTGACGTAGCTGCAAAAATTATTCCCAAAATGATGGTAGGGATGGCGGCTATGATACCAAATCCGAATAGCTTACTTATCTGAATAAATCTGTAAAAGCGCCGTAAATAGAGATAATATACAAGCGCAAATGCTATATGGGAAAATGTAACTATGTTGTCGGGAAATACAAATGACAGTACTATGAGAGCCGTGTGCAATATGAAATACGTAAGTGAAAACATGATAATCTCCTATATTATGAGCTTATAAAGCCTTTTTACATCATATGGATTCCTCGCGGTCAAGATAAGAAATGAGAAGGTCGGATCTGTAAAAAATAAATCTGTCTTTGTAGGAAACGCCGCAGTCTGCGGCTGTTTTTGACGTGCGGTCAGTAAATGATACGTCGTACGCTTTGCGCGGTATTACGACTATATTCTGACTGCTGTAGCTGCTGAAGGTCAGATCAAGCTTGACCTTTCGCTCTGACGAATCGCTGTCAAACGTGGTGTTGTGCCGATTAAAATTACTGAAATATATTAAATGCTCGGTAACAGATCCCTCGTTTTCGCTTTCGATATGTAAGCTCTGTCCGCTGAGCAGATATGGCAGGAACTTTATAAGGTAGCTTTTGCTTTGACCCTGAAGAGTAATATCTTCTCCGGCATATGAGCTGAAAAACGATTTTATGGGACTGTTTTTCTTTTTGTAGATATAACCGTTCTTCTTAGCCCATTTTTTCAGTTTTCTGCAGAAGGAATTTCTCTCAAATATTTGGGAAATAAGGCGCATACTTTTTACGCCTACAAAAATAATGATCAGACCTGCAATGGCAGAAATAAGCGCTATCCAGAAGGAAGGATGGGAAATTGCCGAGATCATAGATCTGATAATATAGCTGAGAAACTGTAACATAAATATCTCCTTGGACTTGTCACGTGATCAAGATCACTCTGATTGATTACTGTGAAATAATTATATCACACAATCACGCGATTGTCAAGTGCAATAACCGAAAATCGTGATATAATACTAAAATTCGTACACAGTTTTGTATATATTGCCGAATAAAGCTTCGTGAAGATAAAAACTATATCTTTTTTCGGTATTTTTCGGGAGATTCTCCCGTGATTTTCTTGAATTGTTCCCAAAAGCTTACGTAATTTGAGAATCCGCATTCAAATGCGATGCTTTCGAGCGAAAGGGTATTGCTTTTGTCGGAAAGCATAGCTTTGGCGTATGCAATTCTGTTTTGCGTAAGTATGGAGTGAAATCCCTCTTTCATTCGTTGCGAAAGTATTCTTTGAAGTTGTCTCGGTGATAGGTTGACCGCGTCTGCGACCTCGGATATCCTCAGTTGTCGTTTAGCGTTTCTTGATATGTAGCTTAGTATCTGTATAAGTGTCATATCCTCATCCGAGGCGTTAATTTCGGCAGTACGCTCTGAAGTTTTTTTCTCGGAAAGCTGTGAATTTGAGCGCAGTATATCGCATATTTTGAGAAACACGATAGTGAAGTTTGCATTTATCTTGCACATAGCCTCTTCGCCTATTATTATTCCCCTGCAAGCGGAAAGCGCAATGAATTCGGGAGAAAATCCGTTGACTATGAGAGGTCTGTCAATAGAAGAGAAAAGCTCCTCGTATTCGGAAAAGAGATCGCTTCCGTTCTTTTTCTTGACGAGTCTTATTTCAAAGCTTATCTTCCTTGAGTTATCATCGCTTCGCTCGAAAGCGTGATATACCTTGGCGGGTATGAGTATCATAGTATCTTTTTCGAGATTTATTTTATTTTCTTCGCTGTAAAAAACACAAGTGCCTTCCTCGATGTAATGCGCTTCAAAGTTTGGATGGCAGTGCGGATGCGGATTGAGACTCTGATCGTATCCGTGCTCGGCAAAGCCTGCCTGCATCACAATTTCAACCTTGGTGTTTCCTATCGATATCTCGCTTTTCTGAACTAATGACGGCATATTATCCCTCCTTTACCATTTGTCTATATGATATCACGCGGCTTTCGAATTTGCAATACATATATTAAAAAAAGCGACATATCATTAAAAAAAGTGTCGCGTATATAAATGGACTTTTGACTTTTTTAAAGTTAAAATATATTCGTATCATACCCGATATGAGTATACATAATAATTACGAAAGCGAGTACAGAATAATATGAATATTACGATCAAAGAAGATGCAAGGATCATATGCTCAAATCCTAACGGCATTCACAATTATTTCGGTTGGCCTTCGGTTGCAAGACTTCAGGACGGCAGCCTTATGGCGGTTGCAAGCGGATTCAGAATCGCGCACGTTTGTCCGTTTGGCAAGGTAGTAGCTTTAAGAAGCTATGACGAAGGTAAAAGCTGGACCGCTCCCGAGGTGATAATAGATACCCCGCTTGACGACCGCGACGGAGGTGTTATGACCTTTGGCGATAAGGGCGTAATTATAACGAGCTTCAATAATGAACCGTCGTTTCAGAGAAGACATCCGCAGCTTAAGCCGACTTACGCTAATGCCTATCTTGACGAGGTAGAGAAGAACGGTGACTGGAAGAATTTCCTTGGCTCAACTCTTGCGATAAGCGATGACGGCGGCAAGACCTTCAGAGGACCGTACGTTGTGCCGATATCCTCACCTCACGGTCCTTGTGAGCTTTCGGACGGTACTGTGTTCTACGTGGGCAGACTTTTTGACGATAACGGCTCAAAAAGCCATATTGAATGTCATACCTTGACACCTGATGCAAAGACCGAGCTACGCTCAAGAATAGAAGATATTTCCCCCGAGCTTCTTTCGTGTGAGCCGCACGCTATACAGCTTAAAAACGGAAGAATAGTAGTTCATATCAGAGTTCAGGATTATAAAGGTAAGGTATTTACTATATATCAGAGCGTGTCTGACGATATGGGATATACCTTTACAAAGCCGGTACAGATTCTTACAGATAAGGGCGGATCGCCCGCACATCTTATAGAGCATTCCTCGGGTGCACTGATCTCGGTATACGGATACCGAGAGGCACCCTTCGGAATACGAGCTATGATAAGCTATGATAACGGAGAAACGTGGGAGACCGATCTTGTAATTACTGATAAAGAGCCTACGCCCGACCTCGGATATCCCGGCTCGGTAGAGCTTGAGGACGGCAATATACTTACTGTTTTCTACACACGCGAAAGCAAAACGAGCGCATCTGTTATAAAGCAGGTAGTATGGAATTTTAACGAATAAAAGAAAAAAGGAGAATAAAAATGTCCGATAATATTATTAAAGGCATAATGCCGGCGCTTGTCACTCCGCTTAATAATGACAGAACAACTATTAACGTTTCCGCGCTCAGAAAGCTGATATCCTTCCATAAATCGCAGGGAGCCGACGGCTTTTACGTTGCAGGAGCAACGGGTGAAGGCCTTGTTCTTTCTATGGATGCCAAGAAAAAGCTTATCGAGGAATCGGTAAGTGCGATAGGTGCTGATAAGCTGAAGATATTCCATATTGCCGATATGAATTTTGAGAATACGAAAATTCTCGCAAAGTATGCGCAGGATGCAGGTGCAGACGCTATATCTGCGATACCGCCCATATATTTCGGCTACGATGCAGACGATATATATAACTACTATAAAGAAATTGCCGCGCAGGTAAAAATACCGCTGATGCTATATTATACACCTTCGGCGAATACGACGATAGATACTTCGCTCTTTTTGCGCCTTGTCGAAATAGATAATATAACCTCTATCAAGTGGACGGTAAAGGACTATTATAAGCTTATAGAGCTTCTTTCGCAGGCAAACGGAAGGCTGAACATAATAAACGGCCCCGATGAAATGCTCCTTTGCGGACTTTCTGCGGGATGTGCGGGCGGAATAGGAACGACTTATAACGTTATGCTTCCCCTTTATAAAAAGATATATGAGCTTTATAATAAGGGAGATATGAAGAGCGCACTTGAGGTACAAAAGGAAGCCGATAAATTCATAAGCGTTATGCTTCGCTATAGCCTTATTCCTGCGGTGAAAGCAATTCTCGAAGAGATGGGCTTTGACGTAGGTCCTGCAAGTGCTCCGATGAAGCTGTATGGCGCAGAGGAAAAGAAGCAGATAATAAGCGCTATGAAGAATGCAGGCTTTGAGTTTTAAACGATCAGAGCATATTACGAATAATAAAAATATCCCGTGTGACTAACTTTCACACGGGATGTTTCTGTTAAAGCAAAGCTTTTATTACTTAGAAAAAATCCTCGGATAAGTCCGAGGATTTTTTACGGAGAGAGTGGGATTTGAACCCACGAAGCGTTTTTGGCGCTTACGCGATTTCCAGTCGCGCGCCTTCGACCACTCGGCCATCTCTCCATATAGGATGATGAGCACTTTGCTCGACCCCACAAGTATATCATAATAAAAACGATTTGTCAAGATAAAAAACACAAAAAATCAAATTTTTTTAAAATTATTTTTGCGTTTTTCGAAGTCGGGGAAATGCTCATCATCCAAACAACGTTTAATCGATATAATCAAGAATATCTATTCCGATCAGAGGAAGAATTCTTGTGAAGCATATACGGTGACGCATATAAGGGTGATATTTAAGACCCTCGCGAAGAAGCTCAGGCGAAATGCCGATGTCTTCGATCTCTGTGGGTGCTCCTGCCATATGCATAAGCTTTAAGAGCTCATCCTGCTTCAGAAGTATCTTGTCAGCAAGCTCGCGAATCTCGGGCCAACACTCTTCGAGCTTTCCCGGAATTACCTCGTCGATTATGGAAGGGAAGTTAAGGCGCTTGATATCGGGTTGCGTTTCTTCAGGGAACGTTGAGAGTATTTCGTCCCAATCGGGATTTTCGGGGCGTTCCTTTACGGTAGGATTGCGATCGATAACGTTTCTGAATATCTTGTTCATTATAACTGTCGCAACACCTACCTTCTTTCCATGGAATTCCTGCGGAATATCGCGTACGAGCTTGTAGCATTCCCAGTAGTGAGAAAGAATGTGCTCTGCACCCGAAGCTGGACGGGAAGTGTTTTCAAGAGACATTGCAAGACCGGACATAACGAGCGCTTCCATTACGGCGCCTGCAGTTTCCTCGTCCTTCTCGGAAACACGGTCAGCCATAGCGATGAGTCGTCTTACCGATTCAAGAGCAAGCTCGGCAATTTTGGGGCAGTAGTGCTCGCCCGAAATTATTCTTGCAACGTTCCATTCAAAGTTTGCATTGATCTTTGCAACCATATCGCCAAATCCCGAAGCCTTGAGCTCGACAGGGGATTCTGCGAGTATCTTTGTATCAGCGAGGATTATCGACGG
This sequence comes from Clostridia bacterium, assembly GCA_017532425.1. GTDB lineage: Bacteria > Bacillota > Clostridia > Oscillospirales > CAG-272 > SIG672. The sequence goes on from JAFXJH010000136.1 coordinate 60,707, forward strand.
AGGAGCAACGTAGATGGATTCCTTGAAATGTCCGGAAATTATAGGTGCTGAGTTAGAAGCGAATCCGTCCATAGAGGGAGCGGTTGCAAAAATGCAGAACTTCTTTTTACAGTTGAAGCTTGTAACTCGGCAGATATCGTTGAGCGATCCCGTTCCGACAGAGATTATACCGTCAACGTCGTGCGAAAGCGCGGTGATCTCGGCAATTTCGTTGACAGAGGCAACACGAAGGTTGTCATAGATTACCTTTTTGATCTTGAAGCCGCTTGCCATAAGCGAGTCCTCAAGACCTTCCGAAACTCTGTATGTGTTGCGGTCGGCAACCATAAGAATATTTTTAGGAAAATTCTCGCGGTCGAGTATTTCGCCTGCCTTGGCAGTAAGACCGCTGAATATTTCTACGCATTTTACGTCAAAAGAATGTTTTCTGCCGCAAGGACAGTCTTTAAGATTTTCAAGAATTGCATTTAGATTCATATGCTGTTCCTTTCGATAAATAATATTAATACCGTACACTGAAAAGTATAGCATAAATATTTTGAATTTTCAATATTACTGCGAAATTTTCATCTTTTCGACAATCTGCATAAAATTCGATTGCTTTTCTGTGTAATATTTTTCGCTTATAAGAAAACTTTAGAAAACTCCCTCTTGATTTTTTGCGGGGATAAGTGTATAATAAATCAAATGTACAAATTTGATAAAACAGAGAAATTTGTATCTTCCCGGAATTTTTATCCGTATGAAAGGAGGATATATAATGCCAATTCCGAAACCAAAAGAATTAATATTTTCAGAGCAGACACACCTGCTTGAGCAGTCTGCATATCATTATCAGCTTCAGGAGAGAGAAAAGCCAAATCTCTACCGCGACCTATTTGAATATACAAGCATACCCAAGATATCTTTTAACCATAGAACAGTTCCGATCAATATGCCGGATGAGATATGGATGACAGATACTACCTTCCGTGACGGACAGCAGTCCACCTCTCCGTTCACAGTACAGCAGATAGTCGATCTGTTCACTCTTCTTCATAAGCTTGGCGGTCCGAAGGGACTCGTACGTCAGAGCGAATTTTTTGTTTATACAGAAAAGGACAGACAGGCTATCCGCGCGTGTCAGGAGCTCGGCTTTGAATTTCCCGAAATAACAAGCTGGATAAGAGCAAACGATAAGGATTTCGAGCTTGTAAAATCGCTCGGTATCAAGGAAACAGGCGTGCTTGTTTCTTGCTCCGACTATCATATATACAACAAGATGAAGCTTACGAGAAAGCAGGCTATGGAAAAATACCTTGGCGTCGTAAGAAAGGTTCTTGAAGAGGGAATACGTCCCCGTTGCCATTTTGAGGACATAACCCGTGCAGATTATTACGGATTCGTTCTTCCTTTCACAGAAAGACTTATGGAGCTTGGACGTGAATATAACGTGCCGATAAAGATCCGTGCGTGCGACACTCTCGGATACGGTGTTTCTTTCCCCGGTGCGGCACTTCCCAGAAGCGTGCAGGGTATAATTTACGGTTTTCTTCATTACGTGGGCGTTCCGTCTTCTATGATAGAATGGCACGGCCATAACGACTTCTATAAGGTCGTTACAAACGCGTCTACAGCATGGCTTTACGGATGCTCGGGTATAAACTGCTCGATGCTCGGTATAGGCGAGCGTACGGGAAACTGTCCGCTTGAAGCTATGGCAATAGAATACGCATCGCTCAGAGGTACTACCGACGGAATGGACCTTTCGGTAATTACTGAGATCGCGCGCTATTTTGAGCGTGAGATAGGATATGAGATACCGCCGCGTACACCCTTTGTTGGAAGAAACTTCAACGTTACAAGAGCCGGTATCCACGCAGACGGTCTTCTTAAGGACGAAGAGATCTATAATATTTTCGATACCACGACAATTCTCGGTGTTCCCGCAACTGTTGCGATAGACTCGCATAGCGGACTTGCAGGAATTGCTCACTGGATAAACAATTTCTTCCATCTCGACGGAGATAACGTGATAGATAAGCATCATCCGATACTTGTTGCTATGAAGGAGCGTGTTGATGTAGAATACGCGCAGGGAAGAAATACGGTTATGTCCGACCTCGAGCTTGAAAACATACTCAAGGATATTGACTATGAGTTCTATACCAAGCTTGATCACATAAATATCCGTAAGCATTTTATTGATTAAAAAAATAACAGCGGCATATACGATTTTCTCGTATATGCCGCATTTTTTGTTTAACGTACAGTTTTAGTCGTATATCTTGAGCTGAGCGTACTGTATCTGTGATTTACCTGTAGACTGAATATTCGTTGTGTTTACGTAGTGTATTACAGAAGGATCTGCACCTGTTACCATAATAGGTCTGTAACCAAACAAAACGTTAGGAACGTAGCTTGTATAGTTGCTGTACGGAAGAGGATTCTTTATAATTTCCCAGGTCATTCCGTTGTCAAAGCTTACGAATATGCTGTTATGAGGAACTCCGCCGATCTGATACTGTCCGGTTACAAAGAGCGTTCCGTTCTTGCCGCCTGCGGGAGTCCAAAGACATGAGGGGCCTGATGCGAGGACGTATGTGTTTGCACCTGATGACGAGAATGCCTTAATAAGCGTGCCCGGGTCGGCAGGATTCCATTTGGTTATATCCTTTGTCTTTTTGTAGTAAATGTTTGAGTTGTAGCCGGAACGAACGTATTCATATACAAGGAAGAATTCGCCGTTGCCGAGTCTTGTAATTACGGGCATACCGGGACGGTCTGTACTCTTGTTAAATGCACAGACGTCAACCGCATTTTCCCACTTGACACCGTCCTTGGAGCGCTTGTAAACGATCTTTTGGTCATGCTTGGCATTAGAGTCATCAGAGTAGAAGCAGTAGAGATATCCGTCGTCCTCGTTGTAGAACATAACGGGTTCCCAAACGCCTTCGCCTATGCCTCCGCCTCTGGCAACTATTGATATCTCCTTCCAAGTCTTTCCGCAGTCTGTGCTTCTCCATACACCGATGTGCGAAGAGCGCTCATAATTTACCGAGTTTGAAGAGTAGATAAGTGTTCCTGCGGGGAGATTTCCAAGCTTTGCGGGAAGCTCATAGATGTGTGCCATCGAGCCTGCCCATCCGGTTGAAGTATCTATTGTTTCGGAGGGACGCGCTATAACCTCCCAATTAAGTCCCTTGTCAGTGCTCTTCATTATGCAGGCAAGCGTGTTTTTGGGATTTGTTACGGCAGTTTCAATTATACAAAAAGCACCGATAAGAATTCCGTTGTTTTCTTTTTTGGGCTGATGCTGAAGCTCAATCACGGAAGGGAAGTGAACGTCGCTTATTCTTGAGGGGTATCCGAGAATGTCGGACGGGTTCTTTTCGGGGACACCGAGGATTGTAGATACAAGGTTAACGTCGATATCAAGCTTGTTCTCGATAGAGATGTTCATTTCAACGCTGTAAGGCTGAATGCAGGTCTTTCCTGCGGAAAGATCAAGACCGTTTTCCTTTGTGGAGGTCATAACGTAATTGTTTATAAAATAAGTAATGCCTCTCGCGGTTGAAATATCAGTTTTTCCGAGAATAGCTATCTTGTTTTCTGTGATATCGATTATAAATGCATCCTCGTCGTCGCTTTCGTTAAGCTTTGTGAGAGCGTCTTCGGATTCCTTACGGTTGGTACGGTCGATAAGTATTTCCTTTGCATTCGGGTCGGGAGCGTTGTTTGGATTGTACCAGTCTGTTTGTACGGCAAGCTCTGCTCCGAGAGCTTCCTTTATTGCAGTCTTTAAGTTTGCCGTCGTACTCGTTATACGCTTGTCGGACGCATCGCGGCGGACTATAGTGTATTTGCTGATGTCAAAGACATCAGATCCCTCTTGCGTGGGAGAGTTTTCCTCGATCGGAGGCTTTGTTACGTCTTGATTACAAGCTGCAAATACAGAAAGCAAGCTTGCGAGTATTATGATAAGGGCAATAGATCTGCAAAAGAGATTTGTTATTTTCATAGCGAATTCTCCTTATATAAATTAATCATAAAGCTTAAGCCTTGCATACTGTACCTGCGATCCTTTGACGTAACCTACGTTGGTTATGCTTACGTAATGTATAACCGAAGGATCGGCACCGAGTACCATTATGGAACGGTATCCTATGCTGTCATTTCCTGCGACAGCACTGTTGTACCACTTGTACGGAAGAGGATTTTCCATCGTTGTCCAGGTTTTTCCGTAGTCAAAGCTTACGTACATTCTTATTGTCTTGTCTCCGCCGAATTCGCGTCTTCCCATAGCAAAGAGCGTTCCGCATTCTCCACCCGCGGGAGTCCATACGCAAGTGGGCGAGGATGCCATTGTATAGTCTGCACCGTTGACCTTGGCTGAAAGAAGTGTACCGGGGTCTGTCGGATTCCATTTAGTTATATCTTTTGTTGTTTTGTAATATATAAAGCAGTCGTGTCCTTCGCCGCAGTATTCGTAAACAAGGAAATATTCTCCGTTGCCCATCTTCGTTATTATAGGCATACCGGGACGCTCTCCAAAATTATTGAATGCACATACGTTGACGGCAGATTCCCAGTTAACGCCGTCCTTTGAGCGCTTATAAACTATTCTCTGATCATATTTGCGGTTGGAGTCATCAGAATAGAAACAGTAGAGATATCCGTTGTCATAGAACATAACCGGTTCCCATACGCCTTCCTTGAGTCCGCCGCCCTCGGCAACTATCGTGTACTGCTTCCATGTCTTTCCGCAGTCAAAGCTTCTCCATACACCGATGTGAGAGTACATACTGTAATTTACCGTATTTGCCGAGTAAATAAGCGTTCCCGCAGGCATATCTCCCACCTTTTCGGGAAGCTCGTAGATGTGCGACATCTGACCAGCCCAGAACCAAGGCTTGAAGGTTTCTGTCGGACGGAATATGATCTTCCAGGTCTTTCCGTTGTCAACGCTCTTCATTATACATCCAAGAGAGGACATCGGTCCGCCGGCAGGTGTTTCACCGATAGACATCGCCGCAATAAGAGTTCCATTGTCTTCTTCGTTAGGCTGATGCTGAAGCTCGATCACCGATGGAAAATATACGTGGTCAAGAGTAGCGGTATAGCCGAGAGTATTTGAAACCTTTTGCTCGGATGCAAGAACTGTTGACATAACTTCGATATCCATATCGAGCATACCGTCAATAGAGATGTTCTTTATAGCCGTATAGTCCTGAATAACACTTTTTCCGTGAGCTGTGTCAAGCTTACTGCCCTTGGGAGAGATCGTAACGTAGTTTTTTATAAAATAAGTAATACCGCGCAGGGTAGAGTAATCGGTCTTTCCAACGATAACTATCTTGTTTTCGGTGATATCGATTATATAAGCGTCGGTTTCTTTTTCCTCAAGCTTCGCGAGAGCATCGGCAGATTCCTTGCGGTTTGTTTGGTCTATAAGAATCTCTTTTGCATTCGGGTCGGGAGCATTGTTCGGGTTATACCAGTCTGTCTGCACAGAGAGATCAAGACCGAGAGTAGATTTTATGGCAACTTTCATTTTTGACGTCTTTTTCGTAATACTGCTGTCGGATTTGTCATATCTGACTATAGTATATCCGCTGATATCAAGAAGCTCTTTGTTGTCTTCGGGTGAAGGACCGTCTTCTTTATCTTGCTTACAAGCCGCAAAAATTGAAAGAAGGCTTGCTAAAGCTATAATTATAGCGATCGCTTTGCCAAAAATGCCGATTTTTTTCATAATTTATTCTCCGTGTTTGGGTTGTTTATCTGTTTTTACTACGTATTGTATCGGTATAAATTCATTTGAAAAAAGTGTTCCGCACTCTCGAGCGTACGAGAATGCGGAACACTCTCTTTTAATATAATCAAACTCTTGCTTTCTTTCCGCTTGAAGCAGACTTGTAAGCCGCGGTCATAATTTCGGTAAGCGAAACAGCATCGTCGATACCGAATTTTTCATTGGGAGTATCGTTTACGATACTGTCGATCCAATAATCAAGAGCTTGAGGACAGAAGGTGGTAAATTCCTTTACCGTAACCTTTTTGTTGTCTGTCTCGGGGCAAGAATAAGAGAGAACTCCTCCGCTGATTCGGAGATAGCCTTTTGTTCCCGATATTTCTATCGTATATGGGTCTGCGATAGATACAAATCCGGTTTCGGAAACACCGATAGCACCGTTCTTGTATTCAAGCAGGGAAACAGCATTGTCCTCAACGGGACGATCCGTAACGTTTGTGAAAGCAGACGAAACGTATTTGGGCATTCCGAGGAACCAGTTTATAAGGTACATAGGATGCGCGCCGAGGTCGATCATAGCGCCGCCGCCACACTGCGACTTGTCATAAAAGTGAGCGGGAAGCCAATCGCTGATACTGCCCGAATGAACGTTGCGGACTCTCATATAGGTAAGTGTACCGAGCTTCTTGTCGTCAACGATCTCTTTGGCGAGGAGAACAGCCTTGTCTGTCTTGTGGGGGAATGAAATTGTAAAATGAACCTTGTTTTTCTTTACTGCACGGCGTATAGCTTTAGCATCCTTGTTGGTTAAAGCGAGCACCTTTTCGGTGAAAATATGCTTTTTTGCATTTGCTGCAGCTATCATAAGCTGTGCGTGCATAGACGTAGGCGAAGAAATTGCAACTGCATCGATCTCACCGTTTGCGAGAAGCTCCTCGTAAGATTCGTAGAATTTGCATTTCAGATCATTTGCCCATTCGATTCCGCGTGAAGGGATCTCATCCCATACTGCAACGATCTCACAGTTAGGGTTTGCGGCGAGATAATTTGCATATCCTTTGGCGTGAACGTGCCAGCCGCTTATCATAGCAACTCTTACTTTTTCAGACATAAAATATTACCTTTCCTATCTTTTATTTTTCCTTGTGTAAAAAATTATTCGAGGATGTTGCTTGTAATATAGTCTATTCCGAGGTTTGCGAGATACTCTCCGTCTTCGGGCTTGTCACAAGTCCAACAGTTTATTTTTATTCCTGCCTTTTTGAAAGCATATACCGTATCTACGTTTAACTGAGAGTAGTGTATATCTATATCAAGAGAATACTTAACAAGAGTATCAATAAGATCATCGGTAAATTTACCGGTAAGGAACTGAGCTACAGCCTGTGGTCTGAGTTCCTTGAGATAAATAAGGTTCTGCAGATTAAAGGAAATAAAAATGACGTTTTCAAGGTATTCGAGAGAGGATATGATATCGGCGATCTCTCCGATCTGTTCCTTTGTGAAAGCGTTTTTCAGCTCGAGAACGGCTGCTTTTTCATATTTCTTGCATATTAAAATGTACTCTTCAAGGGTGGGTATCTTGATGTCGGTTCTTCCGGGCTTGCCGTTTACGTCCAAAAGTTCAAGCGAACGAAGCGTATCGAAGTCGGTTTCTTCAACCTTGTATTCTACGCCCGCAACACGAGTCGTAGTGTCATCGTGAATTATCACGTATTTTCCGTCTGCTGTAATATGTACGTCAGATTCAATTCCGAAGTATGATCTGCTTCCTGCGGCAACAAACGCGATGTTGGTGTTTTCTTTCTCAAGGCCGCTGCATCCGCGGTGAGCTACCATTTTTACGTTTCCCGAAGCAAATTTGATAGTATTCATAATAAATCTTCTTTCAATATAGATTTCACATACAACTCTGCGCTTTGTATCGCAGAGTTGTATGTGTTTGTTCTTTTCAGAAATGTTTTTAATGAGTTTTGAAAGCTTTTTTGCTTTCTGAAAAATTATCTTCTCTTGAGATTGATCTTGCGAACGCGCTCCATATCCATCTTCGGATTTCTGTCCATATCGAGAAGTCCGTTAACTTCCTGGAATACGTCTGTGAGCTGTGTATAGCAGTATCCGCAGAAGTAGTCGCAGTTCTTGAAGCCCATTGTGATGTTTTCGAAACGCTCGAAGAACTTTTCTTCGTCGTTTTCAGCTCCGCCGTATCCCCAGTTTGCACCGTGCTTGTCTTTTGCAAGAGCGATTCCGCCGTACTCTGTCATGAGCATAGGCTTGCCCGAGAGATCGTAATCGTCACATACGATCGTTCTGTACTTGTTGGGAACACCTGTGAGGATTCCTTCCTCGGAAGCGTATTCGGGAGTAAGATCGCTTGTGAAGGGAGCATAGTCGTGAACTGTAACGATATCTGTTTCGGTCTGTTCCCAACCGTCGTTGGTGGAAACGATTCTTGTATCGTCAAGAGAGTGGATCATAAAGTAAAGAGCGTCTGTGAACTGCTGCTGCTCGCGATTGGTCTTTACTCTGTAGATACCCCAGGACTCGTTCATAGGAACCCAAGTGATGATACAAGGATGGTTGTAGTCACGCTTGATAGCCTCCTGCATATCTCTGAAGCAGTTGCGCTTCATTACGTCGGAGAAGAGATACGGGCTGGGAAGCTCTTCCCATACGATAAGACCGAGCTTGTCTGCCCAGTAGAGGTAACGGGGATCTTCAAACTTCTGATGCTTTCTTGCACCGTTGTAGCCAAGCTGCATTGTGAGCTCGATGTCCTTCTTGAGCGCTTCGTCTGTAGGAGCGGTAAGAAGTCCGTCAGGCCAATAACCCTGGTCAAGGATAAGTCTCTGATAGAGCTCGTGGTTGTTGATGTAGATCTTTCCGCCCTCGCACTGGATCTTTCTCATACCGAAGTAAGAGGAAAGTGTGTCTGCTACGGCACCGTTTTCGGTAAGTGTGAACTTGATGTCGTAAAGATTGGGTGCATAAGGCTCCCAGCAGAAGAATCCTTCAAGATTGATTCCGTTGTGAGGGAAGTAGATCGTTGTATCAACGCGTCTTCTTGTTACGTTAAGGGTAAGAGCTGTAACGAAATTGCCTCTGAAGGAAACCTCGATTCCGAGTGTTCCGTTTGCGGGGATCTCGTTAAGAAGAGCTTCTACCTTGAAGCAGGAATTGTCAACGTCGGGAGTGATGCGGATGTCATCGATGTACTTCATACCAACAGCCTCAAGCCATACGCTCTGCCAGATACCTGTCATAGGAGCATACCAGCACTCAAAATTTTCGGGTCTGAAGCTCTGCTTTCCGCGAGGATACTCGACCTCGAGTCTGTCTTCACAAAGAACTGTAAGATCGTAAGTAGCATTTCTGTCAACTACGTCGTAGGTGATATCAAATGCGAAGGGTGTGTAGCCGCCCTCGTGCTCGCCGATAAATCTTCCATTGAGCCAAACCTTTGTTTTATAGTCAACGGCACCGAAATGGAGAATAACGCGCTTTCCTTCGAAGGAAGAGGGAACAGTGAACGTACGGTGATACCATACGAAATCGCTGTGGCGAAGATCGTTTACACCGGAGAGCTCACACTGATATACAAAAGGAACTGTGATCTCGGTATCAAGCGACTTTCTGTTCATCCAATTTTCGGAAATACCCTTTCCGGTTTCGTCAAAAGCGAAATCCCACTGACCGTTGAGGCAGAGCCAATCTTCTCTTACTCGGTCAGGACGGGGGTATTCACTACGCGGGATAATTTTTTCTGTGTTCATGGGAATATACCTCCAAACAAAATATAACAGTTTAATGTTAGCATAAAATATGTATTTTGTCAATATCTACAGAGATAAAAAGCAAAAAAGCAGGGTATATTGTAACAATTATAAAGAAAGCAGCTTCCTTAAAGAGAAGCTGCTTTGAAATCTCAGTTATCTACTTTTTTTCTTTGAAGCAGATACGATCGAGGATATCACAGCGGATGCAACAACGATAAACATAAGCGCGGATGCTATATAGAAAAGAGGACCGTAATTTGCTTCCGATGCAGAGCAGACAGCGCATTTGCGTGTCTGTCTTATTATAAAGAAGCTGTCGGAAAATTCCTTTTCCCATCTGTGACCCTGGATGTTACACTTGTCACCGCACTCGGTACATTCGAGCCAGTGCTCTTCCTCGTCATTTTCCATAGTTTCTGAATAGGTGTGAGGGATGTGATGATCTTCTTCACAGTTGTGTGATCCATGATCGGCGTACGAGGCTATAGAAGACGATAATAGCAGAATGGCAATCAGAACTGCGGAAATGCAGAGTGATATACATTTTTTCATAATATGTTTTACTCCGGAAATGAAACGTTATATAGCTTCGCCGTCGGCATCAAAGAGAGGAAGCTTTTCGAGATAGATTATATCGTCGCGGTCGGCAGCGTCACCCTCTGCAAGGATAGCCATACGTCCTACGATCTGGGCACCGGTAGCGTTTACAAGAGTCTCGAGCGATTTGAGAGATTCTCCTGTGGAAATAACGTCGTCAACGATAAGAACACGCTTGCCGCGCATCATTTTAGCGTCAGCACCGTCAATGTAAAGATGCTGTGTACGTGCGGTTGTGATAGAGTTTACCTCAACGTCAAGAACGTCGCTCATATAAAGCTTTGTGGACTTTCTTGCAACAACGTATTTTGCATCCTTGTGCTGGCGAGCCATTTCGTGTGCGAGCGGAATACCCTTGGATTCTGCAGAAAGGATGTAATCGTATTCGGGAGCCTTTTGGAGAAGTGCTTCGGCAGCCTTTTCTGTGAGCTCGGGATCTCCGATTATAACAAAAGCACCGATATAAAGCTTTTCGTTGAGAGGGCAGAGCTTAAGCTCTCTTTTAACACCTGCGATGGTAATGGGATAGAATTCTTTCATTTTATTTTCTCCTTAATTGTATTTGATTATATTTAATTGTATTTGATTGTTTTTATCTTAAAAGACCGTATTTTGCAAAGATGTCTTTGTAGTTCAGATAATTAAGAATTTCGAAATCGACCTTCACGCTGTCGTCTATAGGTGAGGGAAGATCCTCTTCGCGGATGGCTATAACGGCAAGAGCGCCTGCGGCGTTTGCGGCTCTGAAACCGCTTCCCGCATCCTCGAAAACGATACATTCGGAGGGATCGAGCCCCATTTTGTTTGCGGCAGTGATGTAAATGTCGGGGTTGGGCTTGCCCTTGATCTTTCCGTCGGCATAGGTGATGTTGCCAAAATCAAACCACTTGCTTATTCCGAGCTCCTTAAGATAAAATTCTACGTTTCCGAGGTCGGAGCCGGTTGCAAGAGCATAAGGAATACCGTTTTCCTTTAAATAATCAAGCATTTCGGGAGCACCTTCTACAAGATGCATAAATTCGGGATGCTCGATGCAGTAAGCGATATATTTGTCCTCCTTGGAGGTTGCGAAGGCGCGAACTGCTTCGTCATCGGCATTTTGATCGAAAAACTCTCTGTAAACCGTGGCATTAGGCTTTCCGAATACGTTTTTTATAAGATAGTGATCGTCGGGTAAAGGCTTTCCTGCTTCTGCGAGCTTTTCCTTGAACGCTTTTATGTGAAATTTTGTATCAAAAAAAAGAGTACCGTTAAAATCGAATATTACTCCCTTGGCTGTCTTCATACTAATGATCCTTTCGCAGAACACGATCTGCTGTAACATCTTGCATACGTAGAAATTATATCACTTAATATTAAAAAAGTCAATAATAAAAGGAAAAAGAGAAAACAAAATTAGCAAATGATACTCCGTTTTGAAAAATGCACAAAAAAATATTTCAAAAAGTGCTTCGGTTTGTGAAAAAGAGCATTGACAAATCGAGACCGTTGTGGTATTATAATGGAGCAGTTCGAAATGCGGGTGTAGCTCAGTGGTAGAGCTCCAGCCTTCCAAGCTGGCTATGTGGGTTCGATTCCCATCACCCGCTTAATAAAAGAGTCTGAAAAGACGATAGAGCCGCACCGTCTGTGCGGCTTAAATTTTGAAATGTACCCTTAGCTCAGCAGGATAGAGCAACTGCCTTCTAAGCAGTAGGTCGAGGGTTCGAATCCCCCAGGGTACGTAAAAATCCCGAATGCGAAAGCATTCGGGATTTTAATTTTCACTTTTAACTAAATTCTGATTTCAAGCACCGACCGCGGTGCTTTTTTGTTTTTTCTTTACATTTTCACACAAATCACAAAAAATATGATATAATATAAAAAATCCCTCCGAAACGTTTACACATTTTTGAGTTTTTCGGTACTGTTATTTGTGAAGGGCCTTTTAAAATAAGAGAAAGGAGGCAGACTATGGAACTTCAAACAAGAGGATCGGTAAAAGCGCCGATGGAAGACGAAAAGATCATCGAGCTTTATTTCGCACGCGATGAAAAAGCAATCGAGGAGACCGACTTTAAGTACAGAAAATACTTGTTTTTACTTGCTTATAACATCGTAAATGATCGGCTCGACTGTGAAGAGTGTCTGAACGATACCTACGTCGGCGCGTGGAATTCTATTCCGCCGTCAAGACCGAATTTTCTCAAAGCGTTTCTTACAATAATCGCGCGTCGGACCGCAATCAAACGCTATCACAGTAATATGCGCAAGAAGGTAATTCCTTCGGAAATGACACTGTCCCTCTCCGAGCTTGAAGATTTCATAGCGGATGACGGCAAAGTTGATTCTGATTTTGATGCGGAGAGACTCGGGAAAGTAATAAGCGACTTTGTTCGCTCGCTTAACGAACGACGTAAGTTTATCTTTATGAGTAGGTACTATGCATCTGACCCTATTGATACGATAGCAAGAGATCTGAGCCTGAGCAGATCAATGATAAATAAAGAGCTTGCTGCCATCAGAGCTGCCTTAAAAGAAAAGCTTGAAAGTGAGGGTTATACGGTATGAAAAAAGAAGAATGGAACGAAGGTTTAAATAACATCGACAGCGACCTTGTAGAAAAATACGTTGAAGAAAAAGATAAACTGATAATTAAGAAAAAGAGAAGAGTAGCGCTTGTCCGCGTAATTTCGGCGGTTGCGTGTTTTGCACTGATATTAAGCGCGATCATCGTTGTGCCGATGCTTACAGGGGATAATATTCCCGTTGATATTCCCGTTTGGGACGATGCAGAGTATTCGGCAGAGGATATTGCTGAGTTGTTTGAAAGAAAAAGTTATGGAGGTACTGCAACAAACGCTTACGTTAAACGCTATGTGTCCGACTCGAAATACTTGTATATTGATGAAATGCCAAGTGAAGAATATTTGAATGTTTATCAGTTCAATCTTCAAAAATGCCCATTAAATAAGAGGGAATTTAAGGATTTTATAGATTCTTTTCTCCCCGATATAGCCGATTCTCTCGACATAGGTCTTCCGAAATACGAAATTAAGAAAGATGATATTGATAAAGATGTAACTTATTTTGGTGTTGATATAGAAAGCGGTTCATACCTTATGTTTATAAATCAAAACGAAGTCAGACATCGTTTTTCGTTATATTCTCGCAGCGAAAGTGATAGAAAGATGATTTTAGACGGAGAGACGGTACAGATAGATCAGAGAATGTCAGATGAAGAAATTATAAATTCCTTGAAATCTGTCAAAAACGAGCTTTTTGACATCTTTAACGTGTCTTTTTCCGATGCAAAAGTTATCAGATATTTTGACGATTATTCTGAGTACGGTGCGACATATGTAACGGTTTACTTTTATGATGAAAGCGCTCATCCGATAAACTCGTTAAGAGAACGGTCCGTGTCTGATTATATATGTATTAGTTTTGATAATTTCGCCAATTATGAGGGTGATACTGTAAGCGACAGTATTTTGACGGTGACTGATATTGAATTCATTAAAACGCGAGTCGATATAAACAAAGAATATGAAGTTGTTGCAAAAGCTAAAAAAATACCACTTGAAGAAGCGGAAAGCTTATTATACAACGGATATGTTTTCGGCGGACATTCCTGTCCTCTGTGTATGGAAGCGCAAGAGAAAATAAGCTTTGATAACTACGACTTTGTCGATATTGAGTATGTGTTCGGTATGGATTATTCTACAAACAATCCGACCAAGGGAATTCCGTTTTATGCTTTTTATAAGAAGATCGGGACTGCCAAGAACGGAAATATTTGCTACGCCAAGACCTACGTTGCTGCAATAGAGGTTAGCGGATATAAAGAATATTTTGAAAGCCAAAAGGACAGTCATAAGAATACAAACGAATATTTTGGTTGATATAATAACAGCGAGTGCCGAAACACTCGCTGTTATCTTTTAATAAAAGCTACACCCCATACTTTATCTTGATCCTCTCAAGCTTCTCACCAAACGGCTTGGAAAGAATCAAAAGAAAGACAAAATTCGATATCGAATACAAAACGGTGTGCGGAATCGCGGCAATAAAGGATGAAAAGAACAGCTGAACGTTCAGAACGTCATTGTAAGAAAGAACGATCCACACGTCCATAATGATCGAAAATATGATTCCGGAAATTACGCCGAAAATAAGTAGGAACACCTTGTTTGCTTTAAGTGGCTTTGCAAGAAATCCCGCGATAAGTCCGAGCATTCCCCAGGATAGCATCTGAAAGGGTGTCCAAGGCCCCTGACCGAAGGAAAAATTCGATAGCAAAGCGGAAAATGCACCGACCATAAATCCCGACTCGCCACCGAGATAGATCGCGGTAATAATGGTAATTGCCGTTACAGGCTTGAAAAATGGGATAAAACGGCCGACTATCGAAAGAGCTATCATAATAGAAATGATAACCATTCTGCGCGTTCCGGTCTGCTTTTTTTCAAATCCCGCAACAAACAGACATATGGTAAGCAGAGCAACGGCAAGCGACACGAGCATATGCTTTCTTGCGTCGAGCAGCTTTGCTCCGAAAAATACGGCAAGGGGGATAAGTATAAAAGGAATAACGATCTTAAGAATGCTTCGCAGACGTCTGCTTTTTATCACTATCATAATGAGCGCTCCTTTTCTCTTTCTCCGTTTATACGGCAGAGCTCTGCAATATCCTCTACAGTTACCGCATTGTCAAAATATCCCTTGGACATTCTTGACGCCGCAGTAGTGTAAAAATTGTTTTCTGAGAAAAATTCGCGGGGCGTACCGACAGAAACTATATCTCCGCGGAAGAAAAGTGCAGAGCGGTCGGAGCAGAGAGCAGCAAACTCAACGTCGTGCGTTACGATCACAACGGTCACGCCGCTTGCCTTCAGAGTGTGTACGATCTTGATCAAAGTGTTCTTTTTGTTTGCGTCAAGACCCTTTGTGGGCTCGTCCATCAGAATAATGCGGGGATTTGTTGCAAGCACCTTGGCAAGAGCTAAAAGCTGCTGCTCTCCGCCCGAAAGATCGTACGGATGCTTGTCAAGCAGATGAGAAAGATCAAAAGGAAGCTTGCTTACGTCGGCTTTGGCATCGATCAGCTCTTCACGGACGGTATTTCGAAGGAATAAGCTCTGAACGTCCTGCGGAAGCAGGGTAAGACAGTTCTGATAAAGAGTCTGACCGCTGTAATCGCTTATCTTTTTGCCGAAAATTTTTATCTTTCCGCTGTAAACTTTGCGTATACCTGCCGCACACGAAAGAGAAGTTGTTTTTCCCGAGCCGTTTCCGCCGAGAATACAGAATATCTCGTTTTCATAGACTGTAAAGCTGAGTCCCTTGAGTACGTCGGGCAGATGACGCTCATAGCGGAAATAAACGTCTTTGAATTCAAGCGCACTCTTTGCGCTGTGAGAATATTCGGTCTTTGCAAGTGAGCGAGTGACGTTATTATATCTCGATTCAATAAAATTTCTTCCTTCGCGCACGGTAAGCGGACAGATACCCTTTGCTGACAGCATATGATAAAGTCTTGCGCCGCTTGGCACTAAAGAAATCAGAGCGCTATCTTTTTCAAGCTCGGCAATAATCTCTCTCGGTGAACCGTTTTTGATCAGATTTCCTTTGTCCATAACTATCATGCGGTCGCATATCGGTATCAGCTCTTCAAGACGGTGCTCGGCTATTATAACGGTAAGAGAAAGGTCGCGGTTGAGCTTTTTCAGCGTGGCGATAAAATCAGATGTTGCAATAGGGTCAAGCTGAGAGGTAGGCTCGTCGAGAATCAGAATATCGGGATTTGCAACCATAACCGAGGCGAGGTTGAGAAGCTGCTTCTGACCTCCCGAAAGAGTAGAAACGTCCCTTTCATACCAATCCTCAATACCGAAGTAAGAAGCCATCTCGGCAACTCTGCGTGCTATAACGCTCTGCTCAAGTCCCGAATTTTCAAGAATAAATGCAAGCTCGGAATATACCTTGTCGGTTACTATCTGCTCGTCGGGATGCTGCATTACAAATCCGATACGCGTTGAATCGATTTCGCAGATAGACCTTCCTCGGAAGAGAATTTCTCCGCTTTCGTCTCCGTTTGGTGCGATCTCACGCTTTAAAAGCTTTAAAAGAGTGGATTTTCCGCTTCCCGTTGCACCGCACAGTACGGTAAAGTCACCCGATTCCAAGGAAAATGACAGATCGTTTACGGCAGGATGCTCGCAAAGCGGATATGTAAAGGTTAAATTTTCGACTCTAAGTATCTCCATTTGAGCTTTTCCTCCGTTTCATTAAAGGTAGGCATAAACGCTAAAATTCCGTATGATATGTATGATGCTACTCCGAGCGGTGTGACATCCGATATCTTCAAAGTAGGATAAAATGTAAAATCGTTGTTGCCGAGAATAATTGCCGATAAGGTAACCGACGTGCATATAAGGGTAATAGCCAATATAAAAATATCCGCTTTTCTGAATTTGAAAAGGGAATAGTAGGTGCGGCGTTGCTTTCCGTATCCGCGAGCCTCCATGCTGTTTGCGGTCGTAATGCCGTTTTCAAGCGCCCACGTTATAAGAATTGAAAATATGCGAAGATCGCATTTTATTTTGTCGAGAATATTGTCATCCTTGTAAAGTCCGAGCGCCTTTTGATTGTCCGATATTTTTTTCGTACGCTCCATAAATAGGTGAACGTACCGTATACCCATAGAAAGTATCAGAGAAAGCTTTGGCGAAAGCTTTCCGAAAACGTATAAGAGCTTGTCTCTTGTCATAATATCGCTGAATATCCTGAACAGATATAAAATCGTAACGAGTATTCCCGAGCTTACGGCGCCGAAAACTATAGCCTCAAGAGTGATCGGAGAATCGTTTATTACAAACAGAACCGTTTTGCCGTTG
>JAFXJH010000011.1 GCA_017532425.1 Clostridia bacterium
GCCGAAGTTTTTCCCCTTTCCTCAGACTCCTATCCCTTTTCCTTGGCTAAAAGCTTTTTTATTATTTTGTTTTCAGTAAAAAAGGCAGAAGATCACTCTCTTCTGTCCTTCTTTTTTATTTATTCTCGTCAACTATTACCGCGACGCCATCCTCAAAATAACCCGTATAATTTTTTATCGAGCTATCCTCCGATGCCCACGTATAAGTGCCGTATCCTGTCATCTTGTTTTCAGTAAACTGTCCGACGTAAGTATCGCCGTTAGAAAAGGTATAAGTTCCCTCTCCCGTACGAAGATCGTTCACGAAGCTTCCGGTATACACGTCACCGTTCACAAAGGTCATAGTACCGTTTCCCTGCTTCTGATCGTTCACGTATTCGCCTACGTACAGCGTTCCGTCTGCCCAGGTATAGGTGCCTTTTCCGTTACGGAGATCCTTATAGTATTCACCTTCGTAGCTATCGTGCTTTCCTTCGCTGTCGCTCGGCCATTCGTAAAGTCCCTTGCCGTGCTTGACTCCGTCGAGGAATTCTCCAGTATACTTATCTCCGCCGATATAGTAGAAGGTTCCCTTGCCGTTTATCGTATCGTACACGAATTCGCCCGAATAAATATTTCCGTTACCGAATTCCATACGACCTTCGCCGTGTCTCATAAACATTTCCGTTTGTCCGACGTAAATATCTCCGTTACTATATACAAGCTTCGCTTTTTGCGCCGCCTTATCATAGGAATACTTTGCTGTAGAGCCGTCCGAAAAATATATCGTTCCCGACATATAATTTCCGTCTGAGTCCACCTTTCCGAGGAATTTTATCGTAATATCGCTCGTTTCGTATTTAACGTATCTGAATCCCGACGCGTGTATCGAGCCTATAAGTATCAGCACAAGCAAAAGTGCCGTCACAATGATGGCAATAATATAATACGCAGGGTTGAATCTTCTTATTTTCTTTATTTTTTTCGGATCATGCTTACCGACTGAATTCTGTGTTGCCAAAACAAATCCTCACTTCCGAAAATCAAAATTATTAATATCCGTTTATGCTTCTTATGCTTCAGTTATCAAAAAAGGGAGAGAATAAGCGGAAGAACAAGCGTAATGATGTATGCAAGAGCAAGAACGACGATCGAAGATGTAATAACTCCGAATATGTCCGCGCCCTTATTATCGTAGCGAAGCTCTGCCATTATCTTATTTTCCTCTGCCACGTAAAAGCGTGCCGTATTCAGATCGATGGGCTTTGTTCTTGCCGAGAAGGAATGTCCCTCCGAGGCTATAACGATCTCGTCGTCAACCTCGAATACTATCTTTCTGAATGTATCTCTTTTTAAGAGAGCTCGTTTAATAATCGCATTTTTCTGATATCCTGCTTCTGAAAGTGTCATTGCAGAGTCAGTGCTGAGCGCGCCGCTGTTTATAAGTGTGCGTACAAATCCTCCAAGGATCGTGCGATTATAATAAGTACAGATAATCGCCCACACAGAGCCGACAGCTATGCTCCACACAACAAGCTCAAGAGTTGATATATTTCTTAACCAATCCATAAAATTCCTCATACCGCAAAGCGGTCAAACGTTATTATATTTATTATGCTACACATTATAGCATCATACAGCCCTTTTAGCAATAAAAGGCTTTTTAAGAAAGTGTAAATAATATATTAAGAGAAAGGTGATTTTTTCCTCAAAACACAATAAAATCTTCAAAAATACGGCTGTTTTAAGCATTTTTGTTTTTACAAAGGTCGCTTAGTCTGCACTCGCCGCAGAGCGGTCCCTTAGCCTTGCAGGTATCGCGTCCGAACATAACAAGTCTGTGGCAGAAATCGCTCTGCTTTTCCTTATCAACAAGAGAGACAAGTATTCTTTCGACCCGGACGGGATTTTTTTCTCCGTACGGGGTAAGTCCGAGGCGTCCGCTTATACGTATGCAGTGCGTATCCGTAACTATCGCCGGCTTTTTATAGATATCTCCGAGCAGGAGATTTGCCACCTTGCGTCCCACTCCCGGGAATTTAAGAAGTTCATCCATTTTGTCGGGAAGAATACCGTCGTACACCTCGGTGAGGATACGGCATTCCTCTTTTATTTCCGCGGATTTCACTCTATACAATCCGCACGGATAAACTATCTTTTCTATATCGGAAAGCTCGCCCGCCGCAAGAGCCTCAGGTGTCGGATATTTTTTAAAAAGCTCTCTGCAAACGATATTGACTCTAGCATCCGTACACTGCGCGGACAGCCTTGCCATAACGAGAAGCTTCCACGGCTCGCCGTTATATTCAAGTGCGCAGGGTGCATCCGGATAGATATCCTCAAGGCGCGAAACGACCTCCGAAGCAAGTTTCTTGAGATTATCGCTCATTTTATTTACTCTTTTTGAAATCGAGGAGAGATACGTGGAAATTTTCTCTCATCACCGTTTCGATAGTCGAAAGAGGCATACCGACAACGTTATTGAAGTCCCCGTTGATAGCTGCAACAAAGAATCCGCCGTTTTCCTGAATTCCGTATCCGCCTGCCTTATCGTACGGCTCGTCGGTATCAATATAAGCGTTTATCTCCTCATCCGTAAGGTCTCTGAATTTCACCTTCGTAGCTACGTAGCCGCTGACCCTTTTATCCCCTCTGAGGATAGCGTAACCGCTGTATACCTTATGTACGCTTCCCGAAAGAGCGCGCATCATTTCGTAAGCCTCGCGCCTATCAGCAGGCTTTCCGAATATACGGTTGTCGAGAGCAACGACCGTATCCGATGCTATTACAATATCGTCACGGTCAGCCTTGACAGCCTCCGCCTTTCTGAGAGAGAGTATTTCCACAAGACGCGAGGGGACTATCTTTCCTTTGTAGCTTTCGTCAACGCTTGTCGTTATAGCCTCATAGTCAAGACCGAGCGAGTCAAACATCTGACGGCGTCTCGGACTTTTTGATGCAAGTATAAGTTTCATTGTTATGGCCATTCCTTTCTTTAAGTCTTTAAGTTCTGAAGTTTTGTGCGATTTTCCTTGGCAAAGCGTACAAAGCTTCAGTCTGAAAAACGACCTATTTTTCAGACTTTTCCTCCAAAGTTATATCTTTCCGGTAGAGCCGAAGCCTCCCGCGCCGCGCTCTGTTTCGTCAAGCTCATCGCATACTATAAAATTAGCCGTAAGCACGGGCATTATCATCATCTGTGCAACTCTTTCTCCGGGAGATACGGTATAATCCTCGTCAGATATATTCGCCGCTGAGAAGAATATTTCGCCGCGGTAATCGCTATCAATAACGCCGATTCCGTTTGCCGCGGTTATTCCCTTTTTAGAGGACAATCCGCTTCTTGCGCTTATAACTGCGACCGTGCCCGCAGGCAGAGATATCGCGATTCCGGTAGGAATAAGAGTTCTTTTTCCGGCAGGAACTGTTACAGGCTCGCTTGAAGCGCAAACAAGGTCGAATGCAGCAGACCCGGAGGTCGCATATTTAGGCACCGAAATATTTTCACGCAGTATTTTTATTTTAACGTCTGTCATTTTTTTCGACTCCTTTCGTGAAGAGGTCTATATTTCGTTATCAAATGTTTTGTACTGATAATGATATCATTCAAATGTAAACTTTTAAGGCAGAAAAATGTATAGAATTTTAAACTTTTTGTTATAAATGCGTTTTTCTTGTTATGAAGGTGAAAAAACAAACGCGTTTCATAGGGTCTGCAAAATTAGCGATAAAATTAAAAGCCTTCCACGGCGGGGGAAGGGAGACCGTGTTAGCGGTGAATGAGGTGTTTTAAACAAATGAAACAGACTCCTCATCTGTCAGCCTTCGGCTGCCACCTTTTCCCACAGGAGAAGGCTTTTTGATATACAGAAAGCAAAGAAAAGCCCCGCACGAGGCGGGGCGAGAGATTACGTTTTTTTTGCAACTGCTTTTAAGCGATCAGTGAGCGATTCATAACGCGCATCGGAACGCAAAATATCAGTTTCCTCATCGTTTGTCAGCCACTCAAGCATAGTCGCAGAACGATTACCTTCCTCTTCCATAATCCAGCCGCCGCTTGAATATCCGCGGAGAATGGGCGAGGTATGCGTGGCATCGAAATCATATGTGTCCATATGAATAGCAAATTCCGCACCTTTCTCCAACCATCTCCAAGCGTTTTCAATATCTTTGTTTCGAATATACAGTATGGCAATATGATTACATGCAATCTCCCCGTACATAGCTAAATATTGATAGTCCTTGTTTGGAAACAGATCTTCAAGTAGCTTTACTTCTAACTCGTACAAGCGAATTCTGTCTTCCGACGAATAGATCATTTCACCGTTATCGTGCAGATGACGGCATGCACCGTCTATAGACGCAAGCAGACCATTGATCAGATAAGCAATATACGATTGTCTTTTCTCAAAATCGGCGTCCCCGTTCCAACAGTAAAGCATAAAGTTTTCATATGAAATATGCGATTTCGGCATTTCCTCAACCACTTTTAACATTTCTTCCTTCTTGTCTGCAAATCGGTAAGCCGTTGCAAGGTTTTTGATAGCGAGGTAGCGGATTTTGCTATCGGTACATTCTGCAAGAATTCTATTGCAAATGTCATATACCTCGTCATATTCATTTACACCTTTTATAAGATATTCGCATATAAGAGAATCGGAAAGTTTCTCCATAATTTCGTAATCGCGCGGAAATTTTTTGTTCGCCTGTCGTAGAAGTGTGATACATTCGGACCACTTCCCTTGATTTCCCAGATCATTAGCCTCGGATAAGTATTTCTCGATCTCTTTGCTATTCTTCTCAATATCGATTCCGAGCAGAACGTCGGATGAAACATCAAAAATGTGGCAAAGAGCAGGAAGCTGTGAGATGTCAGGTGCGGTTCGGTCACATTCCCATTGTGATATAGCGCGTGAAGTGATTCCAAGATACTCAGCAAGCTGTTCCTGCGTGATATCTTTCTCACGGCGCAAACGTTTGATTATAGAACCAATAGACATAGTTTTGTCCTCCAAAGATTATTCAAAAGCGCTTTTGTGATTTTATTATATCAGACTTCAGCAATTATTCCACGAAGTATTTATTGATAGCGGGTATAGTATTGCTTTGATTTTCAAAGGAATTATATCACAAATGATCAAATTTATCAATTTACATTTTCCACTCCCCGACGCTCGCGTCCGAGGGGCAAGCATAGCGCGTGGATGTCCACGCACTATCAGGTAAAATCTCTCCGCTCTACATTATAGAATTGTTTTCTCTGCCAGGAATGCAGTGATGAGGGAGTTTTTCCTTTTAAGAAAAGTTTTTGGAAAGGTGTCGGAAAACCTTTTTTTAAAAAGGTTTTCTGATGAAAAAATTTTAACTTTCGCGCATGGACGATCGCGCGACTTAAGGGACGCTGTCCCTTAAGAATCCCTGCGAGCTTTTGAAAAAGCTCGAGCAAAACTTTTCTGAAATAATCTTCTGTTCTTTTCAGTAAAGTTTTTGGGATTCCAAAACGATTTGCAAGCAAATCGTTTTACCCTTCTTTTACAAAAAGGGTTTAAGCGGGGGCCTCGGGGGGCAGAGCCCCGAGGTTGTTTCGCGCATGGATGATCGCGCGACTTAAGGGACGCTGTCCCTTAAGAAACCCTGCGAGCTTTTGAAAAAGCTCGAGCAAAACTTTTCTGAAACGATCTTCTGTTCTTTTGCAACTTCCTTTTTTCAAAAAGGACTTCAATTTTGTTGACTTTTGAAATAGGCTATGATATAATTGAGGGGAATTAAATTCAGACACCGATAATCAATCGGAATTCACGGTTTTGAAAGGAAATAAAACTATGAAACTCAGACCGCCGGCAGTGCCGCTTATCACAGTAGACCCTTACTTTTCAGTATGGTCGCCCGCTGACCGTCTTACAGACGCAGCTCCCATTCACTGGACAGGCAAGCCCAACACAGCTCTCGGATTTGCTACGATAGACGGTAATCTTTACCGCTTTATGGGTCAGTACGACTGCCCTGCTATGAAGCAGACAAAGATAAACTTCACCGCTCTCTCTACCGAATACCGCTTTGAGGCTGCGGGAATCGAGCTCACCGCTCTTTTCACAACACCTCTTCTCATCAACGATTATTACTACTTCACACGTCCGATAAGCTACGCCAAGTTCACTTACAAGTCTCTCGACAAGAAGGAACACGACGTAAAGATCAAGATTGCATTCTCTGAAGAGATCTGTATCAACCTTCGCGGTTCTGAAGCTATCGTTTGCGAAACCATCGAAAACGGCGACGTTAAGTCTGCCAAGATCGGTAGCGAAGCTCAGAACGTTCTCGGTCAGGACGGCGACGATATCAGAATCAACTGGGGTTATTTCTATATTTCCACCAAGGGTAAAAACGCGGCTACGTCTATCGAAAAGATTAGCACACCCATTCCCGGTGCAAGACCCGGCGATGAGCCCAAGCCCGATATGACATTCGCATGCGCAGAAAACACTCTTTGCGCTAAGTGCGGAGCCCTCTTCACATTCGCATACGACGATATCGCAAGTATCGTTTACTTCGGCAAGCAGCTCAAGTCCTACTGGAACAAGGACGGCGCAAAGATCGAAGACGAGATCGTAAAGGCATTCGCTGACTATACAGAAATTATGCCTCGCTGCACAGAGTTTGACGACAGACTCTTCCTCGACGCTACTCGCGCAGGCGGTGAAAAGTACGCAGAGCTTCTCGAGCTTGCTTTCCGTCAGGCATGCGCAGCTCACAAGCTCGTTCTCGACGAAAACGGAGATATCCTCTACATCTCCAAGGAATGTAACTCCAACGGATGCGCAGCTACGGTTGACGTAAGCTATCCCTCCATTCCTATGTTCCTTCTCTACAACCCCGAGCTCGTACTCGGTATGATGCGTCCCATCTACAAGTTCTCCCGTATGGACGCTTGGGAATACGACTTTGCTCCCCACGACGCAGGCAGATATCCTTGGGTAAACGGACAGGTTTACGGTCTCAGAGAAACCGAAGAAGGCAAGAAGCTTCTCCACAAATATCAGATGCCTGTTGAAGAGTGCGGAAATATGCTCGTTATGGCTGCTACCGCCGCTATCGCAAAGAACGATACAACTCTCGCTGAAGAAAACCTCGACCTTCTCGAGGCTTGGGTCAAGTACCTCTTCGAAAACGGTGCAGACCCCGAAAACCAGCTCTGCACAGACGACTTTGCAGGTCACCTCGCTCACAACTGCAACCTTTCTCTCAAGGCAATTTCGGGTATCATCAGCCTTGGTATCATCTACAAGATGCTCGGCAAGGAAGAAAAGTTCGAGGAATACAAGAAGATCGCTCACGATATGGCTCTTGACTGGATCGAGCGCGCGAAGAACGAGGACGGCAGCTTCCGTCTTGCATTCGACCGCGAAGGCACGTTCAGCATGAAGTACAACATCGTTTGGGACAAGCTCTTCGGAACAAACGTAATGCCCAAGAGCGCGATCAACGCTGAGGTTGCAAGCTACCGCCGCAAGATGAACAAGTACGGACTTCCTCTAGACAACCGTTCCCTCTACACAAAGAGTGACTGGCTCATCTGGACAGCTACGCTTGCAGAATCCAAGGACGACTTTATGGAAATAGTTGATCCTCTCTGGGATGCTTACAACTACTCCGAAACACGTCTTCCCATGACCGACTGGTACTGGACACACACAGCTACCATCCGCGGCTTCCGTCACAGAAGCGTTGTCGGCGGCTACTGGATCAAGCTTCTCGAATACACCGAAAAGATGAAGATCGACTGATTTTTAAATACACAAAACCGCAAGGATTTTACTCCTTGCGGTTTTTGTATAAAAAGTATTTCAACCCGACTGAGGAAAGGGAAAAACCATCTCAAACGCCGAAGTTTTTTCCCTTCCCTCAGACTCCTATTCCTTTTCCTTGGCTAAAAGCTTTTCTTTTGTTATTTTCTCTTCAGTCTGACCGCAAGAAGTAAAATCCTTGCGTTTTTTGTTTATATCATTTAGGAAACTTTTTGAAAAAAGTTTCCTAAAAACCTTCAAAAACTTTGCTAAAAAAGAAAACTTTTCTTTTTAAAAAGTTTTGCTCGAGCTTTTTCAAAAGCTCGCAGGGTTTATTAAGGGACGGAGTCCCTTGAGTCGCGCGTGCCTATTTGCGCGAAACGTCCTCTACACGCTACACATACCCCCGCTCAGAAACTTTTTGAAAAAAGTTTCCTAAAAACCTTCAAAAACTTTTCTAAAAAAAGAACAGAAGAATATTTCGTCCTTCTGTTCTTTTTTTATTTATACGAGATTTAAATCACAAAACTACTCAAAGCTTTTCCGAAGCTCACCGTTTATGGCTTGTGTCAAATGATCCTTACCTCTCTGCCAAGCCCGAAGGAATAGACAACCGTCTCGGAGACCGTGCGTCCCATCATAAGCTCGCAGGCACGTTTATAGTAGGAAAGCTGTGTGAAATACCTCTCGCGAAGCATTTTTTCATCCTCTTCTATATTTCCGCTGACGTAGTCGGTCTTATAGTCGATAAGCTTGAGCGTTTTATCATCGCGCTCGATAAGGCAGTCGAACACGCCCTGAACGAGAAGCTTTGTACCCGAAAGCTTCTCTTTAAGCTCTTCCCTTCCTGTAAATTCACTTGCGGGAAGCATAAGGCTGAAACGTTTTTCGCGCCAGATGCTTTTAGCCGATTTTATCTCCCTATAAAGCTCGGATGAAAAGAATTTCTTCAGCTTATCGATATATACGAGTCTTGCAAGGCTCGGGTCGATGAATTTTTTATCACACAGGCGCGCAAGCTCTGTCTCAACGCCGTTTTTCTCTGCGTTTTCAAAATCGCAGAACTGCATAAACACGTGCGTTGCCGTGCCGCGCATCGCACCCGTTACCTTTATATCCTCGCCCTCTGTCATAAGGCTCGGTATATCGGTAATCTTTTCCTCGATTTTGACAAGGTCAGCGTAATCTGTGTCAAGTACCTCCGGGAAAAGGCGTGATACCGACATTTTCGCAGGCAAGGTAAGCTCCTTTTCAAACGGGTAGGAATATTCAAGTCTTTTTCGTATCTCGTTTACGCCAAGTAGCGGTCTGTCTTCGCATGCGCTGTCTTCATCGGCGGCAATTTCTTCTTCGAGTATTGCCTCCGGAAGCGCGCCCGAAGCCGCTGCTTCTCCGAGCTTTTCCGACGATATCTGCGACACTCCGCTCTTCCAATCGTAATACGACGGAGTCAGTACTTTGAATACATCGACATCGTTTGCTTTCTTATAGACCGCGGCAAGTATCCAGTGTATATACGTGCTTGAAGCTCTGAAAACGTAGGGAGAGCAGTTATTTCTCATCTGCTCCGCCTTTGCAAGCGTCTGGTCTACGCCCTTTATCTCTGCCGTAACGTAAAGCTTTTTACGCGCACGTGTAAGTGCAACGTAGAGCACGCGCATTTCCTCGTCTATCTGCATTTCATAGATATATTCCACCATTGCCTTATACATCGGCGAATTATATCTCACCTTACCCCCGAGGTCGATAGGTCTTACGACCGCACCGAAGGAGTTTGCAAAGAGAAAATTCGATCTTATATCGCTTTTATTGACCGATTTTCCGCATCCCGAAACGAAACAGTATTCAAATTCAAGTCCCTTTGAATGATGTATTGTGAGAAGCTTAACGGTATCGTTATTTTCGGAGGCTTCCACCTTGAGTGCATCTGCGCCCGCTTTGCCGTTTCGTAGATCTTCTATATATCCGAGGAAGCTGTGCAGACCTCTGAAAGCGCTTTTTTCATAGCCGCGCGCGAGATTTTTGAAGAGCTCTATGCACTTTTTGGCATTTTCCGCGCTATCCCTATTTATCGATGCAAGCGCATTTATCGCGAAGTCGCGGCAGATATCGTCAATTATCTCAAAGACCTTTTTGCCCGACGCACGCTCACGGGAATCTGCGAGCCACGTAAGAAACCTTTCGCCCTTTGTGAAATTATTTTCCTTGGTATACGCTCTGAATTTATCGTAAAGCGACATACGTGTTTCGTATTTTTCCGAGGCAATATCTACTATATCGCTGAACTCGATACCGAATATCTTACTGCTGAGTGCTCCTGCAAGCCATATATCACGGTGCGGATTGTCAATGCAGTTGAGAAGTGAAAGTATCAGCAGTATCTCGGGAGTAGAAAAAAGGTCGACGCTGCTTGCATCCATCGGTATGCCTTCGCTTTCAAAGACCTTCTTGAGCACACGCGCATTTTCACCGAAGGATCTCATCATAACTGCGATATCAGAGGGCTGTACTCCGCTTGCAATAAGATCTTTTATCTCCTTTGCTACAGTAAGAGCCTCCGCATATCCCGGACAGTCTCCATCCTTTTCGGTCAGAAGTATTTCAACGTTGTCATATTTTTCCTTGCTATCCTTCGAAAAAACAAGAGCATCCTCGTCGAGATATTCTATTTTTCCGCTGTTATTTCTGAACAGCATTTCGAAGACCGAGTTTGAAAAGTCTATTATCGTCTTATCGCATCTGAAATTGTTTGACAGAAATATTCTCTTGCCGTTTTCGGTCGCAGGCGTGTCTTCTGACATACAGTCTGAAAAGCTGTCTCTGTAAGAAGCAAAGATCGACGGCTCTGCACCGCGGAAGCCGTATATGCTCTGCTTGATATCGCCTACCATAAAGCGGTTATCCCTTGATACCGCCTTGAAAATGCCGTCCTGCAGAGCGTTTGTGTCCTGATACTCGTCTATATATATCTGTCTGTATTTTTTTGATATCTCTGATGCGAGCTCTGTAGGACTACCGTCGCTTTTCACAAGCAGCTTATACGCCATTTTTTCGAGGTCCGTGAAATCTATTATCGAAAGACGGAGCTTTTCCTCCGAGAAGCGCTTTTCAAAGGCGGAAAGGGTTCTGTAGAGCGTGGAAAGGAATTTCGCGTTTATTTCGCACACCTTGAGGATCTCGTTTGTATCCCACAGATATTCGCCTCGCAGCTTTTTAAGTTTTTCGCGTATAGCATCGCGCTCCTCTTTTATATCCTCTATACGGCTGTCGGTAACGCCTCTGACCGATCCGCATTTCGGGGGAAGATATTCGTTATCGAGCGCTTTTACAAATTCATCCCAGCCCTTTGCGGCGGCATCGCAGATTTTTTCCATATAATCAACGTCGTAAAGATAAGCTACGCCTCTTGCCTTAAATACCTTTTCGTCGTTTTTTATATATTCAATACCCTCCTTCAGAGAGCTGATATACGACCTTAGCTCCGAGCAAAGGGAGTTGCATATCTGTTTTGCGTATCTGCTATCCCGCCAGATATCCTTATCCATACTGTAATATTCGCGCGCAAAATCGCTCAGCAGTGCTATTCCCTTCGGATCATTCTGTGTTTTTTTGTAGATAGAAAGAAGGGTAGATGCAAGGTCTGAATCTCCCGCCGCCGTGAAATTACGCACCATATACGGAAACTCATCGTCGAGTGCATACGAGTCGTCAATGCACTTTTCCATAGTTTTGAGCGCTATGATATCGCTTTCTGCGGCGTCTGCGACTCTCACGCTTGACGGCAGAGAAAGCGCCGCAGTATTTGACGAAATCAGATTTCCGCAAAAGCTGTGAATAGTTCCGATATCGGCATTCTGAAGCATCATAAGCTGTCTGACAAGTCTTCTGCTGTCCGGGGTTTTGGCTATCTCGCCATTTATCGCCTTCGCTATTCTTTCTTTAAGCTCTTCTGCCGACGCTTTTGTAAAGGTAACTATAAGCATTTCCGATATATTTATCGGATCATTTTCATCAAGAAGTGATCTTATCACTCTTTCACAAAGCACAGCCGTCTTACCCGACCCCGCCGCGGCGGAGATTATCAGATCGCCGTCACGCATATTTATGGCTTTACTCTGACCGGGTGTCCAAACTCTTTCAGCCATTTTCTCCGCCTCCTTCAAAGCTATATTCGTCATCAGGCACGCCGTGAAGTATTTCGCTATGCTCAGCGCAGTAGCTCTTTCTTCTGCAGACCGCGCTCATAGAGCAGTATCTGCAGGCATCCTGATTATTCGTCTTAAGTGGGACAGCATCTGCGTTTCCCTCTTTCATTCTGTATGCAAGATCTGCTACCGTGATATTTATCTGATCAAAAAGCTCGTCAAAGGATAAAACCACCGAGTTTTCATTTTTCTTCGCGATGCTTCCGTCCTTGTTCACCGACACGGGAATATATACTCCCTTGAGCGAGGGATCCATTGCTTCAAGCACCGATATATCCCCGCACACAAGTCCAATCCTCTTTAGTTTGCCGAGCATCTTATCCTCTAATGCGTCGGTATCGGGTGTACCTCCCGAGACTACCTCCGCTTCGGGCATTTTCGTCGAGAAATAGAGCACTCCTGCGGGAATGATATCGTTTGCACCGCTTACTCCGAGCTTACCGAGAAATTCCTTATCCGACGTTTTGCAGATCGACTCAAGGTAAAGGAGCATCTGCATATTAAGCCCCTTTTCAAGATCTGCTCTTGAAAACACCTTTTTGCCTGTTTTATAGTCGACCACCCTGATATAGACCTTTCCGTCCTTTTCATACGTATCGACACGGTCAATAACACCGTATACGGATGCCTTTCCTCCGTCGGGAAGCTCTACGGTTATCGGTCTCAGCGAATCGCTACCTATCTTCAGTTCATAAAATTTCGGTCTGAATTCCGACTCGGCAAACTCCTCTGCCAGGCTTTTCGTGACGAGCGAAAGGGTCTCCTTAATGCGTGCAATAAGCATTTTTATCCTCGGCTGATCTGCGACCTCTCCGAGTGCCCTTGTGCACGTAGATACCACCTCGTCGAGGGTGTCTGCAAGGAGCTTATCGTCGACCGCCTTTTCGCCGTCAAAGGCTTTTGATATAAACTGCTCAAGGAAGGAATGAACGAAATTTCCGATATCCGCGCTCGACGGCTCTGACGACGGAAGCTCTGCAAGTGAAAGTACATATTTACAGAAGTATGCAAACGGACACATCGCGTAGCTTTCAAGGCGCGACTGCGAAAGTCCCATATAATCCCCGAAAAGGGTCTTATCACCCGTATATCTGTACTCACCGTTTACAAGATCGTTTTCCTCGAAAAAGCCGATATTTCCGCGCTCCTCGAGATATTTTTTTATTTCAGACGAGTTTTCACCGTCTCTCTCTCGTGTCATAACCGAGTATTCAAGCGCGGAAAGATCGCTCCATATGAAGAACTCATACGGAAGCTCGGATATCTTTACGGTTTCTATCTTATCAAAAAGCGAGCAGACTGACGGTATAAAGGTCGACACGTTTTTCTGCGTATTATATGTCAGAGTAAGCTCTTTTTCCGCTATACTACCCGCAAGATAGAAGTAAAACATCTCGTCTCTTGCTCTTTCCGAGCTTTCGGGCGAGAGCTCGATTCCCTCTGCCTCAAGCTCGCGGCGGTCTCTGTCTCCGAGAATAATATCCTCTCGTATCGGCGCAGGGAAAACACCCTCGTTAAGTCCGAGGATATAAACGTATTTTACACCCGAAATTCTGAGACTCGGTGCCTCACCGATGATGACCTCGTCTATTCCCGACGGTATCTTACCGATATCGCTCATTTCAAGAGCCGCCGAAAGGAGCTTCAGATAGGACGAGGAATCGGCTTGCATCTCGCCCGCAACCTTGACAAGGCTGTCAAGCGATTCCATAAGCACCTTCCATATCTGAACTGTTTCGTCTGCCTCTGATACTCTGTTTTTATCTCTGAGCTCTGCTGACTGAATTTCAAGCTTTTCGCGGAGAGATATGTCCTCAAGAAATCTGTAGAGCTTTACAGACACCTCGCGGAGAGTAGTTTTTTCATCAAACACCTCAAAAAGCTTTACAAGCGGAGAAACGAGGATATTTCTGTAACTGTTAAGCTCGTCGAGCTTTTCTTTATCCTCGTCGGTAAGCTCTGCGCCGAATCCTCGCGGATTCATAGACCACGGGTATTCATCAAACCATCGCTTACCCGATATCTTCCAGGTATTGGCATAGCGCTCTATATCGTCGCAGATATCTTCGGGAATACCCGTATATCCGCATCTCATATAGGATATCACGTCCTCTGTCTGCCAGTTATGCGATCTTATCTTGAGTGCAAGCAGGATCATTCTGATCGACGGTCTCATCTTGATATCGTTTCTTACCGAGATAAAGGACGGAATCCCGTAGCTTTTAAGTATTCTGTCGGTTATTCCCTCGTATTCATCTGTACTGCGCATAACTATCGCAAAATCTCGGTATCTTACACCGCCCTCGCGTATCTTACGCGCGATATCGGATGCCACGAATTTTGACTCGTCTTCAATACTTTCTCCGACAGCGATCTTTATATTTTTACATTCGCCGCTATACTTTTCGGCAGAAAAATTCCATATATTTTCAGCAAAATAGGAAATATCCTCGGCACGCTCGCTATTTTTACCCTCAAGCTGTGTACGGAGAGGCTTTAATCCGCAAGATGCAGCCTGCTTCAAGACAGTCAGCTCTGTTTTGCGAAGAGTCTCGAGAATATCGCGCCCGTCCGTGCGGTCCATACCGAGAAAAATGAAGGTGTCGTCCGCTTTTTTGATTATATTTTCGACCACCAATTTCTCATATACGGTAAAGGATATGAAATGCGCGATATAAACCCTTCGTCCGCCGAAATAATCGTTATTTTCAAGCAGCTCTGCAACTCGTTTCGTATCCTCTGCGGGATCGTTGTAATCGTTTTTGAGCAGCGCGCTGTTTGCCGCCGCTATGAGAGCGAGATCCTCGAGCTTTCGCGCAAGCTTTTCGTTACTGTTTTTAAGCTTTTCGGCGAGGATCTCAAGATTTTTCGGATAAATTCCGTAAAGCGAGAGCTCTCCGACCGATGCCACAAGGCTCTTTATCATATCGATATCGTCAAGTGCGACGTTACTGTATTCCTTCAGCATCGGAGATATCTCTGCGATCGTCCTCCACATAAGTATGAGGCGAGCTCCGTCCGTTATATTATTATAGCTGAGTCCGCCAAAGCGTCTGAAGACCGATTCGCACAGACGTCTGAAGCCAACGACCTCAAGCTCGGGCGACATTATATTATTATATCCAAGCATTGCTTCTGCGTTATAGACCTGCTGCTCGGGCACAAGAAGAGTGATCCTTTTGCCCTCGGAAACGTCCTTTTTTATTCTTGAAAGCAGTTCCTTATCGCAATTTTCTTTTTCTCTTGAATAGAGTATCTCAAGCATTGTTCTGACCGTTCCTTTTTGAGATTTTAAAAGCCGGGCTCTTAAATATTTCTTATTCCAGATATATCTTCTCTCCGTCGGTAACTATTACCACGCTTCCTATGACATCCGTACGGTATATAAAGCTTACCGACGCGCTGAGCTTTTCCACCGTTTCATAGTGCGGATGACCGTAGCTGTTTCCTTTACCGCAGGATATCACCGCGATATTCGGAGCGACCGCCGCAAGGAAATCGTTTGAGGTCGACGTTCTCGAGCCGTGATGTCCGACCTTGAGAAGGTCTGACGAAAGCTCGCTTTTATCATAGTAGGAGAGAATTTCCTTTTCCGTCTCTTCCTCGGCATCTCCCGTAAATATGTATCTTGCTCCGCCATACTGCATACGAAGGACAATACTGTCATCGTTTCCGCCCTTATCGCTTATCTTTTCGGGAGACAGAGTGAGAAACTCGACCTCGCCAAGCTCAAACTCGTACCCACGCTTTGCGTAAAACACTTCGCTCTTTTCCTGCTCGATATCCTTGAGCAGATTTTTCGCGCACGCGCTTGTGACCGTGCAGTCGAGTATAAGCACGGACAGCACGTCAAAGGCTTCGAAAACGTCCGGGCTTCCGCCTATATGGTCCTGATGGTAGTGAGACGCGACGAAAATATCTATTTCGGTTATTCCGAGCGAGGAAATATAGCTGACTATACTTTCGCCCGACTCGGGAATTCCCGCATCTATCAGCACGGTCTGTCCATCGGGAGTCACTATAAGCTCGCAGTCGCCCTGCCCTACGTCAATAAAGTGTACGTAAAGAAGCTCCTCCGCCGTTTCCTCCTTAGCAAAGCATCCCACAAAGGATACAGATATCATCACAAGCGCAAGCATAAGAGCCAGCGCTTTAACAAAGGGCGTTTTACGGTTTATATTCTTCATACTTATGGCCATGCCTTTCTTTAAAATTTAAGTTTTGTACGTTTTGCCTCAGCAAACCGTCTCACCGATGTGAAAGTCAGAAAACTTCGGTCTGAAAAATGACCCGTTTTTCAGACTTATCTCCGAAACATCGCTTTTATATATTATATATCAAAAATCTTTCTTTTTCAAGTAATATATTAAATCGCGCAAAGAAATGCTCACTTATTTCAAACAAAAGTATATGCATTTCTTATTTTAATCTTGAATTTAAAATCAAACTGTGATAAAATATAAATTACCAAACAGAAAGGGCGTTTATATTATGTCTGAAGTAAAAAGAGGAAAATTTATAGTATTTGAAGGACTCGACGGAAGCGGCAAGGGCACACAGATCCGTATGCTTGAAAAAAAGCTGACCGACAGAGGCAGAAGTGTCACTCTCACCGCAGAGCCCACCGACACCGCGCTCGGCGGAATGATCCGCGACGCGCTTGCGGGAAATCATATGCGCACTCCGTCAGAGCTTGCAGCCCTCTTTCTTGCCGACCGTGTTCAGCACAATGCTGATCCGAAAAAGGGCATCATTTCCCTTCTCAGTGCCGGAAAAGACGTAATCTGCGACCGATACTATTTTTCATCCTTTGCATATCAGGGTATCGACACCGACCTTGACTGGGTAATGGAAATGAATCTCGACTCCCCCGACATCCTGAAGCCCGACATATGCATTTTCCTTGACGTCGATCCCGACGTTTGTATGCAGAGAATAGATTCGTCGCGCGCCTTCACCGAGATATACGAAAAAGCATCCACACTAAAGCGCATAAGAAGCCGATTCTTTGAGGTTTTCGAGCGTCTTAAGGACATCGAAAATATAAAAATAATCGATGCCGCGCGCTCTCCCGAGGAGATCGCAAGCGATATCGAAAGGATAATTTTCAGTCTTTAAAAAGCAAATACGGCGGTCTGAGAGCAGACCGCCGTATTTATTTTTTATTTGGTAGGTTTTTATTAAACTACGCCCTGAGCCTTCATAGCGTCTGCAACCTTGATAAAGCCTGCGATGTTAGCGCCTGCTACGAGGTCGTCGCCAAGGCCGTACTTATTAGCAGCCTTAACCGATGCGTCGAAGATATTCTTCATGATAGTCTTGAGCTTAGCGTCAACCTCTTCTTCGCTCCAGGAGTAACGCATAGAGTTCTGAGACATTTCAAGACCGGACGTTGCAACACCGCCTGCGTTAACTGCCTTAGAGGGAGCAACGATAACGCCGTTTGCCTTAAGATATGCAACTGCTTCGTTTGTCGTAGGCATGTTGGAAACTTCAACGTAGTACTTAACTCCGTTAGCAACCATCATCTCAGCTTCCTTCATATCAACCTCGTTCTGTGTTGCGCAAGGCATGAGAATGTCAGCCTTTACGCCCCAAGGCTTCTGACCCTTGAAGAAAGGCACGCCGAACTTATCAGCATAGTCTTCAACTCGGTTACGGCAGGAAGCACGCATTTCGAGCATATAGTTGATCTTTTCTTCGGTATTGATACCGTCTTCGTCATAGATATATCCGTCGGGACCGGAGATAGTAACTACCTTACCGCCGAGCTCGTTTACCTTCTTAACGGTACCCCAAGCAACGTTACCGAAGCCCGAGATAGCAAAGGTCTTGCCCTTGATATCGTCGCCGAAGTGCTTAAGCATTTCTACTGTGTAATAAACTGCGCCGTATCCTGTTGCTTCGGGACGGATGAGAGAGCCGCCGTAGGAGAGACCCTTACCTGTAAGAACGCCTGTGAACTCGTCGCGGAGTCTCTTATACTGACCGAAGAGGTAGCCGATCTCTCTTGCGCCAACACCGATATCACCTGCGGGAACGTCGGTATCTGCGCCGATATACTTCTGAAGCTCTGTCATAAAGCTCTGGCAGAAGCGCATAACCTCTGCGTCAGACTTGCCCTGAGGATCGAAGTCAGCGCCGCCCTTGCCGCCGCCCATAGGAAGCGATGTGAGCGAGTTCTTGAAGGTCTGCTCGAAGCCGAGGAACTTGATGATGCTTTCGTTAACTGTGGGGTGGAAACGAAGACCGCCCTTGTACGGACCGATCGCGCTGTTGAACTGAATTCTGAAGCCGCGGTTTACCTGAACCTTGCCGTTGTCATCAACCCACGGAACGCGGAACTTAATGATTCTTTCGGGCTCTACCATACGCTCTATAACGCCACTCTCGATATATTCGGGGCTCTGTTCAAGAACAGGCTCGATGGACTCGAGAACTTCTCTTACTGTCTGATGGAATTCGGGCTCGTTGGGGTTTCTCTTCTCAACTCTTGCCATAAGCTCGTTGAGGTACTGGTTTTTAAAACTCATAATATACACCTTCCTTATAATATTGCGCGGGAAGAAAAAAACACTCACGCATTATCTATAAAATATGTTATGAATTATATCACTATTCTCTTCGAAAATCAATAGGAATCGCGAATTTTTATAAAAAAAGTGAGCATTTTTTACGTTTTTCACAAAAATGCTCACTCAAACCGCAGTTTAGTGCACTAAACTGATGCGTATTAATAAATGCTTTATGCGAATACCGCGTACTCACGCGCACTCAAATACAGTACGCCGTTTTCTGTCTTATGCTCGCCGTTTGCAAGGATACATTTCTTATCTCCGATAATATCGCCGATCTCGATATCCGCCTCGCTTTCCTTGACGTTTCCAATGAAGATCATCTCTTCTTCACCGAGACTTCTCTTAAATGACACTATCTTTTCGGGGCAGGAGGTATCTATCCACGCAGTTTCGCCGTAGCAAAGAAGGTCGCTTTCAGCCTTCATCTTATTTAGAGTATTCATAATGTTCTGACGGCGCAGGCTTACATCGCTGTACTTATTATTTCTGTCTGTAACCTCATATTTACCCGGATAGAAGCGGTTTGCAAACATATTAAGGTCTGCTTCACAGGCAAGCTCGTTTCCGCTGTATACCATCGGTATACCGTCAATGAGGTAATTTATTACTTCGATCTGCTCCATACCGTCATGTCCCGCAATAGTTTCGCATCTTCCATTCCAATCTGTTACGCTGTCATGATTTTCTATATCTCTGAGAACTCTTGCTCCGACGGGCGCGTTTTCTACAACGTATTCGTATGCTTCTTTGATCTTGCTCGCAGGATCATAACCGCAAAAAACATTTCTTAGCGCATTATGCCAATGGAAACAGTAGTTAGAATCAAATGCCGTTGCCATATTAACATAACTTGCACTTTCATTTACAAGCACTGCATCTTTCTTTACCGACTGTATTCTTTCGCGTGCAGTTTTCCAAAAATCACAAGGTAGATAATCTCCTACATCACATCTGAAACCGTCAGCACCTATTACTGCAATATAGTAAACCATATTACAGTAAAGATATTCTCTTAATCCGATATTAGAAGAGTCTATAAGCATTGAACTCCACTTGCTGGCAACCAAATTGCCTTCTTGGTCGTGCTTTATAAATTCGGGATGTTCTTTGAGCAGTTTCGAACTTTTCCCTATATGAGCATATACAATATCAAGTAAAACTTTCATTTCAAGCTCGTGTGCTCTGTTAACTAAATTTTTCAGATCTTCCATAGTTCCGTATTCTTCATCCACAGAAAAATAGTCACTTAGTATATACATATTTTTGGGATTTCCTGTTTTTGAAGCTATTTGACGCGGACTCATTGAAGCCTCATCTTTGCCCTCATCTGCTTCGCAAATTGAGCAAAGATATATTATATTAAATCCCAACTCTTTCAAAAAAGGAAGCTCTTTTGTTATCGCATTCAGAGTTCCCTCCTTTGAAAAAGTTCTCGGATTGATCTGATATACTGCATTTTTACTGAGCCATTCGGGCGGGCATATTGCTTGGTTTTTCATAAAGATCTCCATTCCGCTATCCTATAGACAGCTGCACAACAGTGGCTGAATTTTGATACGTTCGGGATAAGCCTTCACGCTATCAGCTTTTTTGTTTTCTGATTTAATTATAGATCGATTTGCCTGCCAAGTAAACCGAAAAAATAAATTATTTTTTCCACTTTTCGACACTTTACGTAATTTGACTTTACACGGCATTTAAAATGTGCTATAATGCTTAAAAAGCTCTTGCGATCGGAGATGATAGTTATTTTTTACAGTGACGGTCTGAGTATTGAAATAATCGACGTATTTCATCTTAAGAGAAAAGAAAGCAATTTTCACCAATCCGAGCGTCCATTTCACATTCTGACGAAGCGGCTGAGCGGATGCACGAATATGACGTTCGGTGATAAAGAAATGACGGTAGGCACCGATTCGCTTTTATATATTCCGGCAAACACCGAATACCTGCGTGAGAGCCGCGACCTTGAAGACATTATCGCCATACATTTCAATATGCTCAGCGAAAGTCTTTTCACTCCGTTTTTGATCGACGTGGAAAAGGAAAAATGCGACGAGGTATTCTGCGAGATGCACAGAATATGGAGCGAGAGAAAAACGGGCTACAAATATAGATGCACCGCGCTTCTCTACAATTATCTCAGCACGATCATTCCCGAAAAAAGGGTATCTAAGGAATATCTGAAGCTTGAAAGATCGATAAAATACATCGAAAGCCATCTGTCGCAAAAGCTCCGTACCGATCATCTTGCCCAAATGTGCAACGTATGCGAGACACAGTATCGCAAGCTGTTCAAAAAGGAATTCGGTATTTCTCCCGTAAAATACATAAACAAGCTGCGTATAAACCGCGCCGTGAGCATGCTTTACAGCGGATATTATTCTATGTCCGAGATATCCGAGCTATGCGGCTTTTCCGACCAGAAGTATTTTAATCGGATATTCAAATCCGAAACGGGCAAAGCACCCGCAAAGTATAAAAAAGAGTACTATTTTATTACAAACGAGATGTTATAAAAAGGCTGTAGCAATTGGCGTGTTATCCTTAACAGAGAACACGCATCGAGATAAATCCCTTGCGGGATTTTCGATATACGCCTGCGGCGTTCGATATGTGCTGACGCACTCGATATGTTTGCTTTGCAAACGAGGGATTTATCTCATATCGAATTGGCGCGGAGCGACAATATATCGAGC
>JAFXJH010000012.1 GCA_017532425.1 Clostridia bacterium
TATATTTGCAGGAAATCAGCTTTTTCATAGGAGTTACCTCCCAAATTGTATTGCATATCTCTTGCATAGAGTAGTAACGATTTTTAATCTTTAACATATCAAAATCTCTATTATTGATAATGATTTTGTAATGCGCATATTAATACTAATACCGCAATTTATAAAGTACTGTCGCATAATGTATGATTATATATTTCAAAAGGGCAGAAGTGTTTTTATCCCAATAGGTATAAAAAGAATACGGCAGTATAGCGTTCAGCTATACTGCCGTATTCTTCGCACTCGTCAATCGGCTTGTTTCATATGATATTCAAGATATCCTTATGACAACTCGCCTAAGCGAGAGTAATTTACGGACTGTGGGGTGTAATTTTTTCTATCGCTTTGGTAGAATAGTGTCAGACAAACACGCACAGCGTGACAAAACACCGCAAAGGAAAGTGATACTTATGGAAAAGAAATCAATAGGACAATTTATTGCCGTGCTCCGAAAAGCGAGCGGTATGACTCAGATGCAGCTTGCCGAAAGGCTGAACGTTTCGGACAAAGCCGTTAGCCGTTGGGAGCGCGACGAGTCTGCACCCGACTTAACTCTTATCCCGATAATCGCCGAGATCTTCGGAGTTACTTCTGATGAAATACTGCGTGGCGAGCGCACCTCGGCGGAAGCAGAGCCTTGCAGGGATGACTGCAAAATATCGGAGCGCTCAGAAAAGCAGATAATCCGCCTGCTCGACAAAGCAAAGGAAAAGCTTAATATCTGCAGTATAATCTCGGTCGGCATCGCGCTCGTCGGTCTTATCGCCGCTATGATATGCAATTTCGGATTTTACCGCGCGTATATCGGATTTTATATATCCTGCATATTCTATCTCGCATCTGTAATATGCGAGGTCATATCGCTGACGGTCACCTTCAGCTCTGTAAAAAACAGCGATTTCGAAGACGATATCTTCAATTCTTATAAAAGATCGTTTTTCAAAATCGGAACTGTCATTATTTCTGTTATAGCCGTGATTTTTGCCTCGACGCTTCCGCTTATAATAATTCCGTGGGATAGCCACATCGGAATTATGGCGATCACCTGGTTTGTTTACGGACTTTTGGCAGCTGCCATTACTGCCGTAATTTGCTTTATTTTATCGAAAGCTGTCAAAAAAGTCGCCGTTAAAAGAAATCTCTATTATTTAAGCGAAAAAGAAGTGGAGCTTTCGAAAAAGCTGTCGCCGCTAAACAAAAAAGCGATAATTTTAATCTGTCTTATCTTGTCGCTCACGTTTTTTGCACAGCTTTTGTTTAACGGCATCGTTACTCCGCAGATGCTCGCAAGCAGAAAAGAGTTCAACGACCTTGAAGAGTTCAAAAAATATATCGAGATCGAAGCATATTCGGAAAACGACGCACACTTTGAAGTAATTCCAATCGACCCCGACTATTCCTACCCTCAGGAGGATATCGTATACGATTACATCTACGATATCACGGGCGAAAATGTGCTTTTGCAGTACGTACACAGAAATCGGCGCGTAAAGATCATAGAATACAAGTGGGCTGACGACGGAAGTCTTACGCTCGTCACCTACACCGGTTCTGCTCTTGAGCGTGCAAGTATTATTATCGATATCATAAATATCGGATTTATACTCTGCTACATCGCCGAGACGCTGATCTGCACCACTGTTTATTTTTCAAAAAGAAAAGTGCTTTTAAAAGCATAATTCCTCTTGATTTCTGTCTGAAAATCAATATAATTAAAGTATAACGATCTTCAAGGCAGAAAGGAAAAAACAAATGGAAAAATTCAAGGGGATATTTCCCGCGCTTCTTACACCGTTTGACTCAGACAACCGTATAAACAACAAGGCACTCGAAGAGCTTATCGAGCTTAATATAAAAAAGGGAGTAACGGGATTCTACGTTGCGGGAAGCACCGCAGAGGTCTTTCTTCTCAGCGGCGAGGAGAGAAAAGAGCTTTACAAAACCGTAAAGTCGATAGCCGGAGACCGCGCTACCCTTATCGCTCACGTCGGTGCAATCGGCACCGATCTCACAATCGAATACGCAAAGCTTGCCGAAAAGCTTGGATACGATGCCATCTCCTCTGTTGCACCCTTTTACTACAAATTCTCATTTGAGGAAATAAAACAGTATTATTTTGACGTGGTAGGCACAGTTTCCCTGCCTATGATAATCTATAATTTCCCCGGATTTTCGGGAGTAAATCTCTCGTGCGCACAGATGGGCGAATTCCTTTCTGACGACCGTTTTATAGGCGTAAAGCACACCTCAAACGACTATTTTGCTCTTTCGCAGTACAAGATGGCTTTCCCCGACAAGGTCATATACAACGGATTTGACGAGATGATGCTCGCAGGACTCTCTATGGGTGCGGACGGGGGTATCGGAAGCACGTACAACTTTATGGCTGAAAAATTCATAAAGCTCGTCGAGCTTTTCAAAGCAAACAAAATGGAAGAAGCCGACGCGCTTCAGAAGAACATCAACAAGATAATCGTTGCTCTTTGCGACGTAGGCGTTATGGCAGGCGAAAAGGCGGTTCTTTGCGAAATGGGTCTTGATTTCGGTATCTGCCGTAAGCCTTTCGGCGAAATTTCCGCAGACAAGAAGAAGGCTTTCCTTGATACGGTTATGCCTCTTCTGTAAATCAAAGAAGGTTATATAAAGTCAAAATACCACCGACAGTAGTCGGTGGTATTTTTATATGATGATCTTGCTTATTATCTCTGAACTCTTCCCGAGCCGTCGCCGCCTGCGAGCTTTTCAACCTCAGAAACGCTTACTCTGTTGTAGTCGCCTTCAACGGTATGCTTGAGTGCGGATGCCGCAACTGCAAATTCGATAGCCGCCTGCGAGGATTTGCCCGAAAGAAGCGAATAGATAAGTCCGCCGCCGAACGAGTCGCCGCCGCCTACGCGGTCAACGATGTGGAGGTGATAGGACTTCGAGAAGCAGTAGTTTTCGCCGTCGTAGAGCATACCTGCCCAGTCGTTATCGTTTGCCGAGATCGACGTACGGAGAGTGATAGCAACCTTTTCGAATCCGAATTTATCTGCAAGCTGCTTTGCAACCGACTTATAGCCCTCATGATTGAGCTTACCGCCGTAAATATCAGAGCCCTCTGCCTCGATACCGAATACGTCCTTTGCGTCCTCTTCGTTCGAAATGCAAACGTCAACGTACTGACAAAGATCACTCATAGCCGCTCTTGCCTGCTCGCGTGTCCAAAGCTTTCCGCGGTAATTAAGGTCGCAGGAGATCTTAACGCCCTTTGCCTTTGCCGCCTTACAAGCTTCGCGGCAGATATCTACAAGATTTGCGCCGAGAGCGGGAGTAATACCTGTAAAATGGAACCAATCTGCACCGTCAAAAATGCTGTC
The DNA here is from genome assembly GCA_017532425.1 of Clostridia bacterium. Classification (GTDB taxonomy): domain Bacteria; phylum Bacillota; class Clostridia; order Oscillospirales; family CAG-272; genus SIG672. The sequence goes on from JAFXJH010000012.1 coordinate 3,399, forward strand.
CCAATCGAAGTCAGCGGGCGAAGCCTCCTGAATTGCCGAATGTGCGCGGTCATAAATACAAACCGAGCCACGCTGAGAAGCTCCCTTTTCAAGGAAATATATACCAACTCTGTCGCCACCGCGTACGATCTTCGAGGTATCAACGCCGAAATAACGGAGAGAATCTACTGCAGCCTGTCCTATAGCGTGCTTCGGAAGCTTTGTAACGTAAGTACTGTCAAGTCCGAAATTTGCAAGAGAAACTGCAACGTTTGCTTCTCCGCCGCCGAATGTTGCCTGCATCTGATCGTTCTGGAAGAAGCGGTAGTAACCGTTAGGTGCAAGACGGAGCATAAGCTCACCAAATGTAATAACTTTAGCCATTTTTGTGGCCCTCCTTAATATTATTTATAGCCTTTTATACGTGATTCCGCCACTTTGCGCCCACAGACAGAAAATTCCGTAAGCGCCCACAGACTCACCTATTTTATCATATTTATATGATAACTCTTTTTAAGGGAATTGTCAAGTATTTTTGCCTTTTCGCATATCAAATATTGTTTATTCTGCCTTCAAAATCTCTACCTTCACCGAAAGAGAGCCTTCTCCGCTTGCATAAAATACTTTATAGTGACCGTTACGGTTGCAGGCAACACTTCCCGAGTTTACTATCTTGCCGTCTGTTTTATATCTGCACACCCAGCCCTGATATTTTATTTCGAGAGTGTCTTCGTCGCAGGATATCTCGCTATGCTCTTTCCCGTCAAAGTAAAATGCGGGAAGCATATGAGCTATCTTGCCCTCGCCCGAGATCTTTATGCTGACTCCGCTTGACGACGTGCAGTAGTATGCGTCGAGTGTTTTTTTATTTTCAAGAGTCACGTCGAAGCTTGCGTACGCCTTGTTTTCATCCGATGAAAGCTCCTTCAGAGTGTGTTTCGAGTTTTTCGACGTTGCAAAGATATATTTTTCCGCTTCATCGCAGAAGCATCCCGGCGCAAGCGAAAGGTCGACGGCACCCGAAAGATCTATTTTATAATTCGGCGTACTGCTGCACGGGCTTGACATACATATAACGCTCGGTGCGCCCTCAAAGTGAATACGTCCGAGTCCGAACGCATCGTATTTCATATTTCCGTTTGTTTCAAATTCAAGGAAATATCCGCCCGCATTCAGAAATACCTTATGGAAATAGTCCGAAAGCGTCAGAGTATACGGAATACTGCGGTCGATCTTCTTTTCCGCTATACTTTCGTCGCACATAAGCTGTGCAACGTAAAGAAAGGACGCCGTAGTTATCATATATTTATCAAAATACGCATAATCCTCGCAGCCGTATCCCGTTTCTGTCGGAAAACGGTTCTTTATATGTCTTATCGGACGCTTTGAAAGCCAGTATTCTATATTTTCAAGGGCTTTGCGCGCTGCATATTTGAACTCACCCGCAAGAGCAAGATTGCCCTCTTTGGCATATCTCGATGCCTCATATTCGAAAACAAGCGCGAGATGAGCCTCGTTATGCGGAAACTGTGCGCTTCTGCCGCCATACGGTATCTCGCCGCTTACCGACTGCATTTTCAGAGTGAGAAGTCCTGCTTTTCTGAGGCAAGCGTCTATCTCGTTATAATATTTTCCCTTATAACCGAAATGAAGAAGAACTGCAAACAGACCTCTCGCTACAAGATCGTATACCATCGGCGGATTTTCCTCATCGTCGCGGTACATTCCGTTTTCGTCAAGCCAATGAAGCTGTGTCGGTATCTGTATATCAACAAATTCGCTTGAATCGCAAAGTCCGATATATGTGCGCATATATTCGCTGACCGCGGTAAAAAGCGCCCAGTTAAAGAGCTTATCGGTCGGCTTTTTGGCGTACTGATTATAGCAGGTAGTAGGATCGATCGTTTTAAGGCAGGCCTTCCATCTGCTTATATCGTCATCCGAAACGATACCCTTTCCCTCAAGCTCCATAATACAGAAAATGATCTCCTTGACCGAAAAATCGTTTGCCGCCTTGACCTTCGGAATATTTTCACAGCAGTAGTCCATCATTTCCATAAAAATCGGCAAAAGCTCGCGCTTTCTTCCGTGTGTAATCAGAATTCCGATATTTGCCGTAAGCCTCGGAAATCCGTGCTCGCGAAGTCTGTCAGCCTTTACGCTGTTAAAATAGCGCTCGATATGCTCATAGCTGTATGCTTCGAGCGTGGTTTCCATAAGAGAGATGTATTTTTCTTTCATTTTAACTTGTTTCGGTTATACCTTTCATTTTTTTCAACCTTATTATATCCTCCGCAGATAAAAATGTCAATAAAAACTCTGTGATTCGGTTTAAATTATACTCCCTGCACTTGACTTAACCCGGCTTTTGTGGTACTATATACGGAGTTTGTTAGATTAAAATAATTAAGGAAATCAATAAAAATCATGAAAAAAGGATCAGATATACGTACACGGCGCAGTTCTCTGCCCTGGCATATGCTGCCCGTAATACTTACGCTTGCATGGCCGACCATGCTTGAACAGCTTATGCAGACCGCCGTTCAGTACATAGATACTGCGATGGTCGGAAGTCTCGGCACGGATGCCACCGCCGCAGTCGGAGCCACAACGACGGTCAACTGGCTGATAGGAAGCACGATATCCGCGCTTGCCGTCGGATTTTTGGCATTTATATCGCAAGCCGAGGGCGCGGGCAGACACACTGACACAAAAAAAGCATCCGCTCAAGCCGTACTTGCCGTGCTCGTTATGGGAGCTTTGTTTACCGCGGTCACGCTGTCGCTCAGCGGGGTCATACCTGTCTGGATGCAGGTAGACAAGCCTATAAGAAAGCTTTCTTCGCAGTATTTCTTTATTCTATACACCCCGATGCTTGCACGCGCCGCAACAATAATATTCGGAACGATACTTCGTGCCGTTGGCGACACCAAAACGCCTATGCGTGTCGGAATAATCGTCAATATCGTCAACGTTATACTCAATTTTTTCCTGATATATCATACGCGCACCGTGAAAATATTTTCCTGCCCGATCGTTATTCCGGGTGCAGGTCTTGAAGTCATCGGTGCGGCGATAGCGAGTGCGATCGCCTTTCTTGTCGGCGGAATATGTCTGACCGTCGCCTTTTTCAAAAACGAAAAGGTTTCTCCCAAGGGATACTCTATAGCACCCGACATGCAGATACTCCGACCTTGTCTGAAGGTTGCTTTTCCAAATGCGATGCAGCGCTTCGGCACCTCTCTCGGATACGTAGCGTTTGCCTCTATGATAAACTCTCTCGGAGAGATCGCAACGGCGGCTCACTCTATCGCAAACACGGTCGAATCTGCCTTCTACATTCCCGGCTACGGAATGCAGACGGCTGCGGCAACCCTTGCGGGCAACGCTCTCGGAGCAAAGGACAAGCAAAAGATCCGCGATCTTTCACGGATGTGCCTTATTATTGAGGTAACGCTTATGATAATATCGGGATCGCTCCTTTTTATCTTTGCGCCAGAAATGATGAAGATCTTTTCAAGCGATGCAAAGGTTATTGCACTCGGTGCCACCGTGCTTAAAATGGTCGCACTTTCCGAGCCCTTTTACGGTGTTTCAATCATAATCGAAGGAATGATGCAGGGAATGGGCAAAACTATGGCGCCCTTTATCTACAACATCATCGGCATGTGGGGAATACGCATAGTCGGAACCTTCATCTGCACGCAGTACCTCAGCATGGGACTTGTTTCCGCGTGGGCTTGTATGATACTTCACAATATGCTTCTCTTTTGTATGTTTGTTGTTTATTACGTATCGGGTCGGTGGAATCCGATGAACAGAAAAGAGAAAACAAAGCTCAGTGCTTGACGGTCTTGATATAAAACAAACACATTAAAAAACGGAGGATGGGAAAAACCATCTCAAACGCCGAGTTTTTTCCCCTTCCTCCGAATCTCCTACCCTTTTCCTTGGCTGCAACATAATTAGTGGTAGTCCGGGAGTATAGCAAAAATCCCGACAAATTAGGAGCATTCTCATAAGGATGTTTGCAAATTGTAGGGGCCGGCGTCCTCGACGGTCCGTGACACATAAATTTCGGCAGAGATATTGTTTTCTCTGCCGATCTATGTTATAATGGAGCTAACAGAAAGCCTCCCTCCGAGAGGGAGGTGGCACGCGGCAGGGGTTCCCCGAAGCGAATGAAATGAGCTTTGGGGGTTCGCTGCGTAGCGTGACGGAAGGAGCCTGCGTGACTTTAGGTTTGCGCTAACTTCATTGTAACGCGCTCTCCCTCACCCGACTTCGTCGCTCCCTCCCGGAGGGAGCCTATGGTACGCTCATGCATCTTTAGGGGTATGGGCTTTGCCCGATGCCTTTGTAATACAAAGGCGAAACTGGCGATAAAATGGAAGGATAAATAAGAATTTGACAAAGAAATCTGTATTAGGTATATGATAGTTGAAATAAGGGGTAAGGAGGATAAAATGGAA
>JAFXJH010000003.1 GCA_017532425.1 Clostridia bacterium
AGAAACAAAGAGCGAAAGTATCCTTCAGAATACCTTCGCTCTTTGCTTATGTGTTGCACGCCCGAATCCGTCAGCTAACCGTGATAAGTTTGAATTACTTCCTTATCGCTGTTAAGCCAAGGATTTTGAGGCTTTTATATATTGCGATAAAGGTATATATAAAAGTATCAAAATATTGGGATGAAACAGCGAGCGTAGCTCGATGCTTCATCCCGAAGGAACGTTAAGGATTTTGATAAAGAAAAATACAACATTTTCTCAAATGATTTTGCAAACGGCAAAATCGACACTATAATGGGTTTAGCTACACTTTACCTGCATATGTGAAAAGAGTGTATAAAAAACGGCGGGAGCAAGCCCCCACCCTACGTTGTATAGATATTTTTTCTGTATTTATCGCCAGTTTCGCATTTGTTTAACAAATGCACAGGGCTATGCCCATACCCCTATCTTATTTCTCCGCTAAGAGCATCACGCATTTTTTCGCCGTATTTTTTTGTTTGCTAAGTAGGAATTTCGGAAAAATGTTCGCGTTTTTCCCTTCGCGTATTGCTTTGTCGAGAAAAATGTGCTATACTTTTGTCAGAAAGAGCTACTTTAAAAAATCAAAGGGGATTTGTTATGAATATCGAAAATTTACCTAAAAAAATATACACGGGCAGATTCAGAGGCGGTCACATACAGGGAATCGCGATCGACAACGAAAGAAAATATATCTACTGCTCGTTTACCACAGAGCTTGTCAAGCTTGATATGGAGGGCAACTTCATAGGCTCGGTGAAGGGATTCACGGGCCATCTCGGATGCCTCGCATTTAACCCCGAGGACAATCGCGTGTACGCCTCGCTTGAATACAAGAACGATATTATCGGACAGGGAATACTTAAGCGCCTCGGCTACGAGGGCGAGGTCAAAAACGCCTTTTACGTTGCGATCTTCGATCCCGAAAAGATCGTTCGCCCTAATATGAGCGCGTACGAAAACCGAGTTATGACGACAGTATGGCTTCGCGACGTGGTTGATGATTATCTTGCACAGCTTGAGCTTGACGGCAAGACTCTCAGTCACCGCTACGGCTGTTCGGGAATCGACGGCATCACGTTTGCGCCTTCGTTTGACAAAAAGGGAAGCGATCTTCTCGTGTCCTACGGCATTTTCGGCGAGACCGACCGCGATGACAACGATTATCAGGTAATAGTTTCGTACGATCCCGAGTCGCTCGGCAAATACGAGGACGTTCTCTCTCCCGAGAACATCCACTCAAGCGGCCCCGAGTCCTGCAAGGAAAAATATTTTGTTTACACGGGCAACACGACCTTCGGTGTGCAGAATATGGAATACGACAGCTACACGGGAGATATTTTCCTATGTGTTTACCGCGGAAAAAAGGAAAAATTCCCGAATTATCCGCTTTACGTGATCGACACGAAAAAAATGCCCGAAGAGAAGACTCTCCTCGGACACAGTGGCGAGATCGGCAAGGTGCTCTCTCTCAAAGAGGCGGGATTTTGCGAAAACGGCATATACGGCTACACCTTCCCGCACGGCTCGACCGGAATATGCTCGCTCGGCGGCGGATATTTCTACATCTCCGAGCCCGGCGACGAAAACGGCGAGTTCTTCTCGAATATTTATCTTTACAAATATACGGGCGAGAATGATATGACGTTTGAGAAAGCTTAAGAGAGGTCAATATGAAAAATGTGTTTTATCCGCATAGCATACTGCTTGTCGGCGGAAGATTTTTGACTTTACTTCTTAGCATTTTCCCGCTGTGCTGTATGATATATACCATCTGGCTTTTCATAGCGCAGCAAGATGTAACGTTTCTAATGGTTGCAATTGGTATAGGCATAATGGAAGTGGGCGGAATTTATGTTTCCGTTTGTTTTTGGACACAGTCTTGGGGAAAACTGATTGTAACTGATAGAGAAATTATTTGGAAATGTCTTTTTCTCAAGACGGTAAAGCTTGATATTTCTGAAATAAAGGACGTTAGTACTGTTTCTTTTTCGGAAGGAAATGCTGTTAAGCTTGATTTGTATAATACAGGCTTCAGATATATTATTTTGTCCGACACAAATATTCCGTATATCAGGGTAGACAAGATAAAATGCAAGAGTGGGATTATAAAGTTCCGGCACAGCGACAGATTACGCGATGTTTTGAAGGGTAAGTTGCCACGTAGGCTCGGCAAGAGGCTGTAATTTCGCCCTTCGGGTGAAGTTGGACGGGGTCCACCTCATTCGAGTTGCTTCGCAACTCACCTTCCCCTCGAGGGAAAGGCTTATAAGATTTACGCCCTTCGCTTTTCCTTTTCAGTAAAGTTTTTGAAAGAGTGCAGAGGAAACTTTTTTCAAAAAGTTTCCTTTGCCAAAAAGGGGTTTCTGACAAGAGCCTTTGGTTATCCTTGGCAGGCGAGCACGAAATCCTTTATAATAGCGCGGGAGTATTCGTCATCATTAAAGCTCTTTTCGGGGTGGAACTGCACACCGAGGAGGTAACGGCCGTCGGAGAAATCGCAGACGGCTTCTATAATATTTTCCTCGGAAAGGGCAATGATCTCAAGACCTTTTCCGAGATTTTTTAATGCCTGATGATGGTAGCTGTTTGTTTGCACGGCTGCGGGATCAAGACCGATGCTTTCGGCGATGTCGACGAGCCTGCCGCTTATCTTGACAGAGTGAGTCACGCCCGAATGATTTTCAATGTGCTGGAAAAGAGTACCGCCGAGAGCTACGTTTACGAGCTGTACGCCGCGACAAATGCCCATGATCGGCTTTTTGGTCTTGTAAAAGATCTTGAAAACGGTGAGCTCGAAAAGGTCGCGGGCTTTGCAGTACTCTGTCTTTTCGTGGCAGAAGCTGTCGCCGTAAAATTCGGGGAATACGTCTATTCCGCCCGTAAAAAGAAAGCCGTCGAGCTGAGATGCGATCACCTCAAGATCGCTCTCGCTTGCCGTGGGACAGATCGAAATCGGGATGCCGCCGCTTAGAGAGATGGCGTTTACGTAGGTCATATTGAGATGCATAGCGCTTTCGTCAAGACCGGGGACGATCCCTATGAGAGGCTTGCGGGTGCTTTCGGTGGCTCTTGTGATATCATTTGTCATGTTCGTGTTCTCCGTATGCGTTGTAAACTTTTGACTTTAATATATTTTACACGCAGAAAGAAAGTTCGTCAAGCACTTTTTTGAAATCAGCCTCAGAAAAATAAGCTTTTTTATTGACGGGGCGAAAAAAATATGATAAAATAGTTAAATACTTATGATAAACGAAAAGAGGCTCAGTGCTCTATGAGAATAGTAATAAAAGTCGGAACGTCTACACTGACACATCCAACGGGATGGCAAAATATAAGAATGGTCGAGCGCCTTTGCAGAGTCATCAGCGACCTCAAAAACGCGGGACACGAGATAATTATGGTGTCCTCGGGTGCTATCGGTATGGGAGTCGGTAAGCTCTCGCTTTCGGAGCGCCCGAAGGATATTCCGACAAAGCAGGCGGCTGCGGCGGTCGGTCAGTGCGAGCTGATGTATACGTACGATAAGCTCTTCTCCGAATATCATCATACGGTTGCGCAGATACTTCTTACGGCGTCCGACATAGACTGCGAAAACAGACGCGAAAACTTCCACAATACGCTGAGCAGACTGCTTGAGCTCGGTGCAATTCCCGTAATAAACGAAAACGACACGGTGGCGACAGACGAGATCGTTATCGGAGATAACGATACTCTCGCGGCAATGACGGCGGTGAGCGTTTCGGCAGACCTTCTCGTGCTTCTTTCGGATATCGACGGACTTTATACCGCAAATCCGAGGACAGACAGCAGCGCAAAGCTTATAAGCCACGTAAAGGAGATCACTCCCGAGGTTTTTGCACTTGCAGAAGGAAAGGGAAGCGAGCTCTCGACGGGCGGTATGACTACCAAGCTCCGCGCGGCCGCTACCTGTATGGCAAGCGGAGTCGATATGGTAATAGCAAACGGCGGAAATCCCGAGCTTCTTTACGATATAGCCGACGGAAAGCCGATCGGAACGCGCTTCAGCTCGAAATAACGCTTATTAATACGATTTTTAGCAGAAAGGCTTAAAAATGCTTACAACACTTGAAATAATGAAAAGAGCGCTCTCGGTTAAGAGTATTCTTGCCTCGATCTCTACCGAGGACAAAAACCGCGCGCTCTCTTATATGGCAGATATGCTTATAGAAAACAAAGACGAGATCCTCAAGGCGAGCGAGCTTGACGTCGAGGCGGCAAAGGGAAAGATATCCGACGTTATGCTCGACAGACTTTCGCTCAGCGAAAAGAGGATCGAGGCGATGGCTGACGGTATCCGCGAGGTTATCGCGCTTCCCGACCCCGTAGGCAAGGTGATCTCCTCTGTAACACGTCCAAACGGAATTGTGATCGAAAAGGTTTCCGCGCCGATGGGAGTTGTCGCGATAATATACGAAAGCCGTCCGAACGTTACCTCGGATGCGGCGGCGCTTACCCTCAAATCGGGCAACGTCTGCATACTTCGCGGCGGAAAGGAAGCCGCGCGCTCGGCAAGAGCTATAACTGACGCACTCCGCAAGGGAATTTCGAAGGCGGGACTCCCCGAAGATCTCGTTCAGATAGTGCAGGATACGAGCCGCGAGAGCGCAAACGAGCTTATGAACGGCGTCGGATATATTGATCTTCTCATTCCGCGCGGCGGTGCAGGACTTATCAAGGCTTGCACCGAGAACGCAAAGGTGCCCTGCATACAGACGGGCACGGGAATCTGCCATATTTACATTGACGGCGACGCCGATATCGAAAAGGCGCTCAACATTCTTGAAAACGCTAAAACGAGCCGTCCTTCTGTCTGCAACGCCGCAGAGGTCTGCCTTATTGACGAGAGAATCGCCGATAAAATTTTGCCGCTCATCAAAGAAAGGCTCTGCGAAAAACGCGAAGCCTGCGGAAGCATCCCCGTAGAGCTCCGTCTTGACGAAAAAGCGGCGGCGATAATCGAGGGAAAGCCCGCGCTTGACAATGATTTTGACACCGAATTTCTCGACTATATTCTTGCGATAAAGGTAGTTTCGGGCGTAAAAGAGGCTTGCGAGCACATTTCAAGTCATTCTACCGGACATTCCGAGGCGATAATCACCGAAAACAGCGATGCCGCCGACTATTTTACGAGAGTCATCGACAGCGCGGCGGTCTACGTCAACGCCTCAACACGATTTACCGACGGCGGTGAATTCGGGCTCGGCTGCGAGATCGGCATCTCCACGCAAAAGCTCCACGCCCGCGGACCTATGGGTCTTTGCGAGCTCAACACCTACAAATACATCATCCGCGGCAACGGCCAAGTGAGATAACTTAGGGCGCTTTGCAAAGGAAACTTTTTGAAAAAAGTTTCCTCTGCACTCCTTCAAAAACTTTACTAAAAAGAAACGAACAAACTCATTTTCAGAAAAGTTTTTGAAGTTCCAAGAAACTTTTTCAAAAAGTTTCTTGGTGGGTTCTTAGGGCAAAGCCCTGAGTCGCGCGTTCGTCAATGCGCGAAATCCCAAGGACTCTTTCCTTGGCTCTTGTCAGAAATCCTTTTTGAAAAAAGGGTTTCCGACACCTTCCCAAAAACTTTATTTAAAGGAAAAGAACAAACTCATTTTTAAAAAAGTTTTTGAAGTTCCAAGAAACTTTTTTCAAAAAGTTTCTTGGTGGGTTCTTAGGGCAAAGCCCTTAAGTCGCGCGTTCGTCAACGCGCTAAACCCCAAGGACTCTTTCCTTGGTCTTGTCAGAAACCCTTTTTGAAAAAAGGGTTTCCAAACAAATTGCATACAATTTGATTTAGCCACTTTTTTTCAAAAAGATGTTCCAAGAAAGCAAGAAAGGACATAAGATTATGAAAACGATCGGATTTATAGGCGCAGGCAATATGGGCGGTGCGCTCATACGCGCGGCATCCCGTGCAGATATTGGGTGCGAGATACTGATTGCCGATAAAATTGCAGAAAAAGCAGAGGCTCTCTCAAAGGAAACCTCGGGAAGAGCGAAGGTATCCTCGGGAAGCGAGATCGCGGAAAGATGCGACCTCATTTTCCTCGGCGTAAAGCCGAATTTTATGGCATCGACACTCGATGAGATAAGCGAGATTCTCGCAAAAAGAGAAGAAAAGGCGACCCTTGTTTCGATGGCGGCAGGCGTTAAGATCGAAAAGATCGCAGAGATGGCAAAAAACTCCTGTCCGATAATCCGCATTATGCCGAATATCCCCGTGTCGGTAGGCGAGGGTATGATACTTTATACCGCTTGCGCGTGTGTGAGCGCTGAGGCTGAAGAGCTTTTCCTCGCAGTTATGGGAAAATCGGGCAAGCTTGATAAGATCCCCGAGGCTCTTATCGATGCGGGAAGCGCGCTTTCTGGATGCGGACCTGCCTTTGCGTTTATGTTTATCGAAGCACTTGCCGACGGCGGAGTTGCTTGCGGACTTCCGCGCGACAAGGCACTCTCTTACGCCGTTCAGACTCTTATCGGCTCGGCGAAGCTTCTCGAGGAGTCGGGAAAGCATCCGGGCGAGCTCAAGGATGCGGTATGCAGTCCGGGCGGAAGCACCATCGAGGGTGTGCGCACGCTCGAGGAGGGCGCGTTCAGAGGTGTGACCACAGACGCTGTGATAGCATCCTTTGAAAAGACCAAAATGCTCGGAAAATAATAAAAACACAAAAAACGGAGATAATTTAATGTCTAAACGTCGTTTTAAGCTTTCCAAGATTTCTGCACTTCACTATTTCAAGCTCTTTTTCAGATCATTTTTGCTTATTGCGGCGACCGTGCTTTATATTATAGGTAAAGTCAAGCATTCGGACGACACCTTCGGCGGATACGAAAAACAGCCCGCGATACTGACTTTTATATGGGTCGTTTTCGTAATAGAAATGATACTTCGCTTCTTCCCGTCGAAGCTTGAGAGTATGGGCTGTCAGAAGCAGTTCAAGAAAAATTTTATACCGACCGAAAGCGATATTCCGAAAAATCAGCCGTTTAAGATAACTCTTCTCGTCGCGATCGTCTGGATCTTACTGAACGGCGCGATCGGTGCGCTCTATTTCGCGGGTATTATCGACCGGGGAATACTTCTCCTTGTCAGCCTTGCGTATTCGGTCTGCGATATGATATGTATTCTCTTTTTCTGCCCGTTTCAGACCTGGTTTATGAAAAACAAGTGCTGCGGAAGCTGCCGTATCTACAACTGGGATTACATAATGATGTTCACACCGCTTGTTTTTATCAAAAATATTTACGCATTAAGTCTTGTTGCGATAGCGTTTGCACTTTTTGTCTGCTGGGAGCTTTCGTTTTATATCCACCCGAAGCGTTTTTCGGAGGAAACGAATGCCTGCCTCTCGTGTGCAAACTGCAAGGAGAAGCTTTGTCACCACAAAAAACAGCTCCGCGGATTTTTGAAGAAAAACAGACACCTTTTCAGCCTTTCGGGAAACCGCACGCTTGGGAAGATCTTGCGTAGGAATGATAAGAATAAATAAAAAATCCTGTCGAAAGGTGTGCAAAATTAGCGATAAAATTGAATAGCCTTCCCCGGTGGGGGAAGACGTGGCAAAATCGTCAAAGACGATTGACGGATGAGGTGTTCTAAACTCAAAGCAACTCCTCATCCACCGCTTCGCGGTCCCCCTTCTCCCATAG
>JAFXJH010000013.1 GCA_017532425.1 Clostridia bacterium
ATAGAGGAGCATAAGAACGAAAAGATAGACGAGGAGCTGGTTATGACCAAGACCGACGCTTCCGATATCCTGCGTTTGTGCGGAATACCCGCGGACAGAGTTGAGGCGTTTGAGGAAAAATTCGACGAAAGCTTTGGCGAGGATACCGCTCTGACTCCAAAAAATATTGCCGATGCGAAAAAGCTAAAAGTCGTCGCGGGAGATATCGAGATAAAGGTAGCGGGCGAGAGCACAGATATGATAGAAACGCGCGTTATCGACGGAGTAAAATATGTGCTTATACGCGCTGACGGCGAGGTAACCGTGAACGGTGTTAATATACATATTTGATAAATAAAAGATAAATTTTTCCATATCGTTCCTTGGATATTTTTCGCTATGGATACAAATAATATCCTTAAAGCCGAATTTACTCAAGGAGATTTATGATGAAAGCAACAGGAATTGTTAGAAGAATAGATGACCTCGGAAGAGTTGTAATACCCAAAGAAATAAGAAGAACCATGCGTATCCGCGAGGGCGACCCGACGCTGACAACATTGACACCCACTACCCGATTTGTGTACGCTATGACGGATTTATCCAAGCGAATTGGAGTAGAATAACGAAAAAACACCCTGCACTACATAGTGCCAGACCATAGACGAAAGTCAACCGCCATCTCTGCAGAGGTGGCGGTTTTGCTAAACGCAATTTTTGCACCGCAGTAGTCAAAGAAAAGGACTTCCGAAAAAAGTTGAAATTGTTTCAAAAAAGGTCTGGACTTTCACCTCCTTCTGTGGTATTGTTGTGTGCTAACAGGAGGTAGAAACAATATGGATATCATCAACGAGCTATGGTACGGAAACGTATCACCCTTCGAGCAATGCACCCGTGGCGACAAACGGCTGAAGGAACTGCTGAAGCTGGTCGCCCGAAACCGAGAGGAACTGGACGGAACGCTCACAGACAAGCAGAAGGAAACACTTGAAAAATTTGAGGACTGCATGAATGAGATGCACATCATCACAGAGCGCGATGCCTTCTCCTACGGCTTGCGACTCGGTGTGCAGCTGATGGCTGAATCCTTTCTTCTGCCATTGGGTGAGGACGAATAATCGCAACCTAAACACAGATCAAGCATCGGAGTAAAATCCGATGCTTTTCGTTCAAATGAAAAAAGCAGAAAAAACTTTTCTGAAGCCTCTTGCAAATTGCGCGAAAACGATATATAATATATAGCGTAATACCGCTATATAATTTATAGCGCAATTCCGCTACTTGTCGGAGGTGATTTTTTGTGTTAAAAAATGATTATATGACTATAGCCGAAGCCTCTGAAAAATGGGGTATATCACAGCGTCAGGTACAGCACTTGTGTACCCTTGGCTCTGTGGAGGGCGCGGTCAAATTCGGTCGCGCTTGGATGATACCAATGAATGCAAAGAAGCCTATCGATGGCAGAACAAAGGAAGCGAGAAACGAGCATGAAGCGGATATGCCGCTTCCTCGTAAAACGCCGTTCCTGTATATGACAGACCTCTATCACACCCCCGGAACTGCTGATAAGGTAGGCGAAAGTCTTTCATATAATCACGAGGCACGGGTGCTTTTTGAAGCCGAGGTAGCTTACTCGCGAGGTGAGATAGACAAGGTCTACGATATCGCAAACTACCTGCTCTCGAAGCACTCGGGCTTTTTTGCCGTACAATCGGCAGGTATGCTCCTTGCCATGTGCGCGATCTGGAAGGGCGATATTGAAATGTGGCGCCGTGCCAAGGTACATATTGTCGAAGCACCTGCCAAAAATGACAATGACCGAGACGTGATGCAGCTTGCGATCAGTGCGGTCGATATTATGGTATATAACGTCCAAAGCTTCCCGGAATGGTTCAAAAAAGGACGTTTTGAGCCAATTCACAAGGATGCGTACCCTGCTGCAAAGGTCTATTACGCCAAATATCTGTACGCCCTCGGCTATGCGGTTGCGATGGGTCTTGTCAAGGTAGACGGAACGCAAGGTCTTTATATTATGTCGGTTATTTCCTTCTCTGTAGAGCCGCTGATCTCGTGGGCGAGAGCCA
>JAFXJH010000137.1 GCA_017532425.1 Clostridia bacterium
GCATCGGGCAAAGCCCACACCCCTATTCATTATATAACAAATCATCATAGAAAGCAAGAGTTATATTCCGACTTCGTCGGAGTGATATGATCGCGTGCGCGATCGTGATATTGAAGCCTTGCGGCTTCAGTGATATTTTATTCGCCTCCAAAAGCTCGCGATGCTCACTGCGTGAGCCGCGAATACCACTCGGCGATAGCCGAATATCACTGCGAAGCAATGGAACTCGCCGCAGGCGAATAAAACTGCCCAACTTCCTTATGAGAAGTTGGGCAAACCGAAGCTTTTTTAGTATGTATAAATTTTATAAATTTATTAAACAAGAATATCGGGGTCAGCAGCGTTGTTCTGAAGAAGAATATTCAGATTGCCGTTGATGCAGCGGAGGTCATCGATGAATTCCTTAGCATTAACATCATTCTTGAGCTTGATATCATACGTAAGGTCAAACATTGTACCGAAGTTGCTGCTCTTAACCTTAACGAGCTTCCAAGTCTTTGTATACTTTGCGAGACACTCGTCGAAAACGCCTACAAAGTTAAGGCTTTCGGGAACGGATATCTTGAGAAGCATGGGAGGAGTCTTGGACGAGCCGTACTTAACAACGCTGAGAAGGATAAGGATAACGCATACGAGAACTGTTATGATCGCTGCACAGAGAATGTAACCCATTCCGCATGCAAGTCCTATAGCGAGTCCTGCAAAGATGTATGCAAGGTCCTTAGGGTTGCCCTGTGTGCTTCTGAAACGGATGATCGAGAAAGCACCTGCGAGACCGAATGCTCTTGCGAAGCTATCGGAAACGAGCATAATGACCGTACCGATAATTACGGGAAGAAGAACGAGTGTTATCGAAAGACCCTTCGAATAACGTTCATGTCTGCAAGAGAAAAGATAAACGAGTGAGAGAATAAGTCCGAATGCAAACGCGGAAAGTGTAACTGCGAGGATCGCACCTACTGTAAACTTAGTGCCAAGTATACTTGGAATTTCAAAATTCATAATTTAGTCCAAAGCCTTTCTTTTTTTATGGTGTTGTTATGTATTTCAAACGTCATCAGAACGCAGAATTACCGATTCTATAGGTTTGCCTGTAACAAAGCCCTGATATTCTTTTCCGTATTTAGAGAAGCTTGTCATAAATATCTTCTTTTCGGAAAGATAAGAGGTAAGCCAAAGCGGAACGGCATCCGAAATCTTGATCTCCATAAGGTAATATCCCTCGGGAAGAAGCTGTGTGCCGTAATCGCCGTAGTCAAGATTTACGTTTTCACGTCTTGTTCTGATATTTTTGTCAAACGTCAGACGGAATTCGGGATTGTCCTTTGCAAACATAGCCATACGGTCATATGCAATAAAGATCTTAGGCGCGAGTCCTTCGTATCTCTTGAACATAAACTCTATTTCCTTGGCTACCTGATTGTCTATGTAGGTTTCTTTTTTAAGCTGGGGTGCCTTACCCGTTTCGATAAGTTCAAGAGCTTCGCCGTATCTCATAACAGCGCGCCTTTTCGTAACTATTCCCTTATATTTCTTCTTTATTTCAAAGAAGACCTTATCATCGGGAGTCTTGGGCGGAAAATAAGCTCTGAGTCTTAACTTTTCTTTATATCTCGGTTGATTGGTAGACTGAATTATAAGCAGATTCTCCGGAGTATCAAAATACAGATTAAGCAGAGAATAATCCTGTTCATTAACACAGTATTTATCAAAATCCATATACTGCTGAACGTAGTCTACCGTTTCGCGGTACTGTTCTGCGGTAAGCAAAAACTTTTTTTCATATCTTTTAAATACAGATATTGCCATATTTTTAATTACTCCAAAATCTTATATTTAAGTGTCACATCCAAAACGCAAGCACAGATAGTGTAATACACATATATGAACTTCTCGTTAACTCTAAATGAATTTTTGTCGCCTGAAAAGCATTTTCATATAGTTGTACAAATTTCGACTCTTTTTTTCAGCAATATGCACATATGAAATTGCGAAAATTATCTTCGGCTCAAATAAATTGAGATCGTTATTATAACAGAGGAAAGCACAAGCGCGGAAACCAGAAACAAAACGTCAGAAAGCATGACCGACGGGCTGCCCGTCGAAAAAACTCTTATTCCAAACAGCGCCATAATAAATATCGCAAGTGCGGCCAGTGCAAAAACAGTTGCAAACACCATAAGCGATATCCATAGATTTTTATTTTTCACGCTGCATTCTTCCCTTCTGTAATAATTTTCTTTAGCCTAATAAATTATAACAAACAATGAACAAAATGTCAATAGATTTTTACCAAATTGTTTATTATTTTTCGGAAGTTTCGTTTTCCGTGATCTTTTCAACGGCATAGCCGTCAATTCCCGCCTTTTTTATAGCGCAAAAGATGCGATGTCTTATTCCCTCGTTGGTCTTCTCCATCTCAGCGAGCATAAGCTTATATTTTTCTCTGTCCGTATTTTTATCCTCGGGGCAAAGACTCTTCGTCACGGGGATATCGTTATGTCGGACAAAATATTTTATATCCTTTTCGGGGGTAAGAACAAGCGGTCTTATCATCGTTATATCTTTTCTGTCAAGGTAGGTAAGCGGAGAAAAGGTGCCTATTCTGCCCTCGTTGAAGAGATTCATTATAAAGGTATCGACAACGTCGTCGAAATGATGTCCGAGCGCTATCTTATTGCATCCCATCTCTTTGGCCGTATCGTGAAGGATCCCTCTTCTCATACGCGCACAGAGCGAGCAGGGATTTGACTCCTTTCTCACGTTGAATATTATCTCCGCAAGCTGAGTTTTAACTATTTTGTATTCGATATCAAGCTCTTTATAGAAATTTTCAAGAGCCGACGTATCGCTTCCCTCAAAGCCCATATCGAGAGTTACTGCGCAGACATCAAACTTTTTCGGATAGAATCTGCGAAGCTCGCACATTACCGCAAGAAGCGCAAGAGAATCCTTTCCGCCCGACACGCCAACCGCTATCTTGTCTCCGTCCGAGATCATATTATAATCATCGACAGCGCGTCTTGCAAAGCTGAGCAGACGTCTTATATTTTCAAATTTCATACTTTTTCCTTTCGTGAAAGGCAAAAATCTTTAACTTTAAGTATCTCTTCTGCATATTATGAGAGCAGAAAACATACAGAGGAGAATCTATTATGGCAATAAAAATTTTCATTGACCAAGGACACAATCCGAGAAACCCCAATGCGGGAGCAGAGGGCAACGGACTTTACGAGCAGAATATAACCTACGAGGTCGGAATACTGCTTGCCGAGCTACTTAACGCAAATCAGAATTTTGACGTAAAGCTTTCCCGTCCGACGCCCGAAACCTCGCTCGGAAATTCAAACTCCGAGAGCCTTGCTATCCGTGCATCCGAAGCAAACAATTGGGGCGCTGACTATTTCATAAGCATTCACGCAAACGCTTCTACGATAAGTGCCGCCACGGGAACCGAGGCTTTTGTCTACAGCACAGCGTCGCCCGCCTATGCCTTAGCAGGGCATATAACCGAAAACATTTCAGAAAGGACGGGGCTTCCTAATCGGGGAGTTTACGTACGCCCGTCCTTATACGTGCTCAGAAAAACCACTATGCCCGCGACACTTGTCGAGCTTGGATTTATCACAAATCCACTCGACGCCGAGCTTATGGACAAAAATCCGAATCTCTTTGCTGAGGGGATATATCACGGAATACTCGAATATTTCGGCCTATCCTGATTATTTCTGCAATTTAAGCATTTCCTGTGCGGCGGACATAATGCCTATCTTACCCGATTCATACGTCAGACCGCCCTGAAGATATGCCGTAAAGGGCTCTCTCATAGGTCCGTCTGCCGAAAGCTCTATTGACGAGCCCTGAACGAATGCGCCTGCCGCCATTATTACTGGATCTGTATATCCGGGCATTTCGCTTGGCTCGGGAGTTGCGAAGGAGTCGACCGGCGAAGCGTACTGTATTCCGCGGCAGAATGCGCAGAGACCTTCTCCGGTCGCGCACTGTATTCTCTGAATGATATCGTATCTGTTATCATTCCATCTCGGCTCTGTAACGTATCCGAGCTTTTCAAAGACGTATGCCGCAAGAGCCGCAGTTTTAAGAGCCTGCGCCACCGTATGCGGTGCAAGGAAGAAGCCTTTGAACATATCTCTGTTCTGTCCGAGTGTCGCTCCTACCTCGTTACCCGTACCTACCGTTGTATGTCTGTACGAAGCGAGCTCTACCGCCTTTTTCGTACCCGCGATATATCCACCCGAGAGTGCCGTACCGCCGCCCGCATTCTTAATAAGCGAGCCGAGTATCATATCTGCGCCGACCGCCGTAGGCTCAATGGTTTCGCAGAATTCGCCGTAGCAGTTATCTACGACAACGTAAGCGTCGCAGAGAGCCTTTGAGAATTTTGCGATCTCGCCTATAGTTTCGACCGAAAGAGTAGGTCTTGTCATATACCCCTTTGAGCGCTGTATGAAGACCACCTTTATCTTACTTCCGTGTTCTTCTATTTTTGCCTTAATACCGGGAAAATCTATCGAGCCGTCGGGAAGAAGCTCGACCTGATCGTATATAACTCCGAAATCTGCAAGCGAGCCCTCGCCCGTCTTGCAGGGAGTGCAGTCGGGATTAATACCGATCACCTTTTCAAGGGTATCATAAGGCTTACCCGTTACCGAAAGCATAACGTCACCCGGACGCAGAAGCGCGTAAAGTCCGATAGCGATAGTCTGTGTACCGTTTACGATATTATGGCGAACGAGTGCCGCCTCTGCTCCGAAAACGTCTGCGTATATGAGGTCAAGTGCATCTCTTCCCTTATCGTTATATCCGTAGCCGGTAGTACCTGCAAACATAGAGTCACTCACCCTATGCTCTCTGAAAGCATCGAGAACACGCGAGGTGTTTTCAAAGGCTATACGGTCAAATTCCGCAAATTTTTCGGCAAGCTTTTCTTCAGCTTCCGCCACGATATCTGTTACTGTTTTATTGAATTCCATTTTTAACTGTCCTTTTTTCAAAAATTTCTACAGAATAAAGTTTACCACAAACGAACGGATATGTCAATAAAAAACATAAGTAAAAATATTAAAAGGACACTTGGAAAAAATCCATGTTGCTGATTAACAGCTAATTCAGTTACCATTAATATGTCAATACAATTGTTACAAATAAAATTCGGAAAGCTGTTGACTTTTCCAAAAAAATATGCTATACTTAGTTTGCGGATATGTTATACATGTCCGACACTTGATATGATTGGAGGTTCGCATCGTGTCTCGTTTTACCCATACTCAGTTTGATGTATGCCGCAAACAATTTTGGTGCAGTTCCCAGTTATGGAGAGGACAAATCAAAATCATTCACACGGGCGCATAAGTCAAACTGTTGATTGTCGACTTGTGCGTTCATTAATATCATTTTAACACAATATTAAACAGGATGTGCAAAACGTGATTTTGGTAAAAGTACCACACGATATATTGATGTCGTTGTACAGCTTCTGCACTATATCATCTCTCTGTGAGTAAAATAAAGTTTTACACATTCCTACTGATCATATGAAAGGAAATGAAGATATGTTTAAGAAATTTCTTTCTATAATGTTGGTGTTTATAATATGTTGCTCTACATCAATTACTGTTTTTACTCAAGAAGAACGTTCACATATTGAAGGGAATGACGTATCCGCCAATTCAGCCAATAATGAAGAATCTGTGACCGACAATGTAAATTCGAACTCAACGGATACGGATACAGTTACAGATTCCGACTACGTACACACCGAAACAGGCTCGGATTATTTGCAATGGCTTCGCAGTGCTCCGGATGAGATCCTGACAGCCTCTACCGCCGAGCTGTTAGAATATTTCATGAATTCTCAGTTTTTATTTCAAGAGGTTTTTTGTATTCACCGATCCACTTTTGATGACAACTATGAGGTTGATCTTTCCGATCATGAAGCTTTCGGTGAACTTATTTCCAGAGAGGACTTAATAGATGCCCTGGATGATTATGCCGAAACTATTCTGTATGATTCGGAAAACAACGAATTCGCAGAATGGGACAGAACCGCATTTGAAGAGTTAATAGCCCAGCCTAATATAGCTTCGCTTGTGTACGATTTGGCACATACCGATGCTAATTATTCAAATCTGCAAAGCATATATACTACAACTGATGTTACTACATCATCAGTCGGAGACTATGTGGGCACACTCAACGGTATAGATTATTATTCTGCCGGAACGATAGACACGGTCAATAACCGTGATGTTGAAGTAGCTACTTCTCATCGTGAATGGTCGTCATCGGAAATCGCATTCATTAATAGTCAATATGATTATGATGGTAATATTCTTTTGCACGATCCATCTACTGTTTATAATTGCCACTCATATGCTTGGTATCGATATTCTATTACTAATCCGTATTGGATATCGGACATAACACAGTTTATGCTCGACAGTGCCTGTGTGCAAGTTCCATCAGACTCCTCTGTCAAAGTAGGGGATATCATCGTATATTTAGACGCCAATGATAATCCGTTACATTCAGGTGTTGTGATTGATGTGACTTCCTCTGGAGAGATAACTATTTGCTCCAAATGGGGGCAAGCTGGTGTTTACACACACTCAATTAGGAATGTTCCAAGAACATATTATGCAAATCCTTATACAGATACAGTTTCATACGATTTTTATAGGTATCACGATTATTCGAACTACTATACTGGTATCGAATATCATTTGGGTGATCGCCACTATTTCCAGTATGCAGATATATGCGAAATCTGTAACATACGAACAAACACGACAGTGACAAGTGTCGAGTGTAGTGGTCCTCCGTGTTCTGTTATAATGAGACTTATGGCAAATATGAAATCTGACAACCCAGTTTTTCGTAAATTGAAGTGATTTAACAGTTATCTAAAAAACACAGGCAAGCTATTTGCTTGCCTGTGTTTTATTTTTTCAGTTACTCACAGCGTAACGTCCACGTAAAGCGGATAATGATCGGATATTTTATCGAAATACTCGTCCGTGAGTCTGCGGAAGTAGTTCACCTTTACCCCATCACCGTTTTTGAGCATAATATGGTCGATAGCCTGATCAAAGGTGCCCATATCAACTCGCTTGTAACCGTCTCCGCCGCACGGATGATGTCCTCTTGTCGAATCGGAGTCACCGAGCGCGAGATAGTGTACCTCTTTCCAGCCTGCCCACTCTGCCGCCTTCAGCGCATAGGATGACATTACTGCATTGAAGTCGCCCATAAGGAATCCCGGGCAGGAATATTTCGCCATTACCTCGTCCATTTTGGCAGAAGCCTGCATTATCTGATATGCGCGAGCCTCGTCCGACCAGGGCTGATAGTACGAACACGAAGGATCGGACGATTTCCACCAAAGGTGCGTCGTCATAAGAGCGAACACTTTTCCGTACTTTCTGTCCTTAAAAACGCCGTATGCGTACGATTTTGTTTCCTGATTATTAAAGGACCCCTCGTATCCCGGGATATCCTCGGAGTAGCGGAAGAATCCCGATTCGATAAGGACAAGCTTATCTCTGCGGTAAACTATCGGAGTGTCCCCGCCCGAAATATATTCGTATCTGGCCCTGCTTCCATCGGGAAGCTCTACAGTTCTCATTTTTTCCATCATAAGATCAGCCATATGCAGAGATACCTCCTGCAGACCGATAACGTCGGGGAGAATCTCTGTGTACGCGCGGACAAGTCCGTCAACTCTGCCCTCCGACGAGCAGTCCTCGCCGATCGCGCGCCACGCATCGTGGTTTATATCGCATTTCCACTGGTTATTTGACATAAGTATCATATTTTTCGTTCCTTTCAAGAATTAAAATTTACTACGCGTATTTACGCTTCTTTTTTATAGTTGAGCATAATAATTCCCGTGCATATAAGTACAAGTGTGAGCGCAAGATTTATCGGTGCCACGTTACTCTGCTCGCTGAGCATAAGATTCGAGAGAAGCACGCCGAAAACGGGAGTCATAAAGCTATATACCGTAACCCTCGAAACGGCGTTATACTTCAGCAGTATTCCCCACAGCGAATATGCTATCGCCGAGAGAAAAGCGAGGTACACGAGCACGGAAAGTGCTTTTACGCTTGTCACGCTTATGCTTCCGCCGAGTGCAAGTCCTACAGCTATCATAACAAGTCCGCCCACGATAAACTGATATCCGCTTATCGTTACGGGATCCTCGTATTTCGAATATTTTTTAATAAGAACAGACGAGAAAGCCGATGATATAGTCGAGAATATAACGAAGCAGTCGCCCGTGAAATTCATTGTGAAATCGAGTCCGTTGAGATTTATCAGAACGATTCCCGCAAATCCGAGTATGCAGGCAACTATCTTTTTCAGCGTGAGCTTTTCCTGTCTGAAGAGAATTGCCGCGATAAGCAGAGCGAAAAACGCGCTTGAGCCGCTCGCTACCGTGCCCTTTACACCCGATGTATTTGCAAGTCCGACGTAGAAAAAGATATACTGGATCACCGTTTGAAAGCAGCTTACCGTGAGCACTCTTCCTATATTTTCTTTTTTCGGAAGGAGTATTTTCCGTCTTGCTATACTGTAGATTATAACCGTTATAATACCCGCAAGCGTAAATCTTATTCCCGCAAAAAGCATAGTTGAGGGTACGCCTCCCTGCGGAAGCATCAGAGAATATCCGATCTTTATAAAGGGAGTTGCGCTTCCCCAGAGTGCGCAGCAAAACACTGCTACAAGCGCCACGAAAAGCGGATTGGTAAATATTTTATTTTTTGTTTTTTCCATTGTTACCATATTATCATCAAGCTGACCTTTACTATTTTGTCACACGCCTGATTATAGCACAAATTCGGCAGAGAAGCAATATCTCTGCAGAATTTTGTATTATTTAGATTCACAAAGAGTATTAAACACCGTATCAAGCAGCACGCTGTCCGCGTTTACCTCCGTTACCGTAACAACATAGTTGCGCATTCCGGAAGCTATTACATACATTGTCTGCTTCATATTTATTTCCAAATACATATTGTTAAGAGATATTTTGGTAACAGCAGTACCGATATCATTGGTAAGCTGCTCTACCTTCACGTTAGAAATGCTCTGACCCATAGCCGCAAACTGAGGTCCCAAAACGGACATAAATTCATCTGCCGTCATATTCTTATAAAAATCACTTTTTGTTTCATAAGCAATGGTAATATTGTTGCCGCTTTCGCTTGTCAGAATAACAACGCTTGAATCCTGTGTTACCCAAGCCTCGGGATATGCAAAGCAGATATCTCCGTTATCATAAAGCTTATATCCGTCTGGAACTATCGGTTCTTTGTTTTCTTCTTTGTTTTCTTCTTTATTTTCCTCTTTATCTTCTTTTTCGTTCTCTTTTTCATCTTCTTTTTCATAGTCGTCATCGGTTGCTTCGGTATCGCAAGATACAAACATAAAAAACGAAGAAATAAGAAGAAGTGTCACAAGAAGCATACATAAAATTCTTTTCATATTAGTTTCCTCTCTTAATTTTATACTGATTTTATACTGATTTTCAGCCTATATTTACGTTAGCCGTTCCATCCTCGTTATAAACGATTCTGTCGCCCGAGGAATTTATCGCGTCCATATATTCGAGATATGCTTCCTTACTCGGGAAGAGCGGTTTGAATTCTTCAACCACCTTTTTAGCACGCTCTGCACCGTTTCCGAGGAGCACAAGAAGCATCGCTATCTGCCATTTTGCGTTTTCTACGCACGCCGCTTCGGGGTTTTCTATATAATAGTTATTTCCGTGACCCGTGCCCTTTGCGCCCGCCGCATACGGGTGAACTACCGGCATAATGCAGGAAAGGTCGCCCATATCCGTACTTCCCGTGCCTATACCCGTATTTACCTTGAATTCGTAGCCGGGAAGCGCAAGCTCTGCCGCCTCTTTCGCGACCTCTATCATATTGGGATCGTTTACAAGGGGGGCATATCCCGGAATATCGATTATCTCGATATTTGTTCCGAGGGAAAGTGCACCTCCGCAAAGTGCTCTGTTTACCTTTTTATTTTCCGTGAGTATAGCGTCAAAGGTCTTTCCACGGATATAACTTTCAAGTCTTACCTCTTCGGGAATTGCATTTACCATATCTCCGCCGTGAGTGATTATCGGGTGAACTCTGATAAGGTCGGGCTCCTTGAAGGTCTCTCTGATCGCGTTCACCGCGTTTATACCGCAGGTTGCCGCATAAAGTGCATTCTTTCCTGCCCACGGACTTCCGCCCGCGTGTGCCGCCTTACCCTTATATATAATATTCTTTGCGATACATCCCACAGAGCCCTTCGACACTGCGTATCCGCCCGAGGTATGTACCATAAATGCGATATCTACTCCGTCAAAATATCCGCGTGAAAGGAATTCGCTCTTTCCCCCGTAATATTTGATCTTACCTTCTTTTTTCAGCTTTGATCTGTATTCTATTTCGAGAAGCTCTTCTGCGGGGACTGCGCAAAGTCTTATTTTTCCCGAGAATTTATCTGTGATTCCCTCTTCCTTAAGTGCCGCTGCGATACCGAGAAGAGTTGCACACTGTGCGTTATGTCCGCACGAGTGTACCGCACCCGTCTTCGGGTCACATTCGGGATGCGTCGGGCAAATAATAGAGTCAAGCTCTCCGAGCACAAGCACCTCGGGTCCGGGGCGACCGGTATCTATGCAGGTATAAAAGCCTGTTATTCCGTCTGCCTTCACGATATCGTATCCGAGCTTTATAAAATTCTCTTCAAGATATTTTGAGGTCTCAAACTCTTTATATCCCGTTTCGGGATGATTCCATATATAGCGTTCCGCTTCAAGTATCAGCTCTCTGTATTTATCTACTGCTTTTGCGATGTCTTTCATATTTTTACTCCTTTCAAGGACAAGCTACCCGATGGGTAGGATTCTGATTTAATTATATATTTTCTTTAAATACTCTCTTTATCGCTTCGAGATAGCCGTAGCCGTAGTAGTCGTCCGGCTCAAGGTAGCTCGTTTCGGTCCATTCGTTCCAGCTGTTGACCGTTATAAGCGAGAGACCGTTCTCGTCGGCATATTTCTTTGCCTCGCGGAGTGCTTTCTCGAAGTTTTCGGGAGTATTGTTCTTTACTATACCGCCTCTGAAATCCTTATATCGCGGATTATTATCCCAACCAACCGAAACGTGCGGGAAATAAGGGATATTATACTCATTTTTTATATTATCCCATTCCTTTACCACGTCGGGGATTATCTCCTCGTAATCTCTGTCGATATTCGCGAAATGCACGAACTGATAGTGAGTGAGCGAGTCAAATCCCATTTTTTCAACGAGCTCTGCGCTCGTTTTGACGTTACCGCCGTCTACTCCCGTGATATTCTGCGAAACGCCGTTCCATCGTACAAACTGAAAATGCACGCCCTCAAGACCGACGCTCTTTGCCTCATTCTCAAGCCATTTCATAGCGTCGATAGCGCCTTCGACACCGCCGAGCCCCTCGGCGAAGTTTTTCAGCTCGTATATGCTTACGACAGGCTTACCGTCTATTTTATAGTAATTTTCTTTTGTAAAATACTGATCCATCCATCTTCTTCCGATGATCTCAAACTGCTTTCGGTCAACTGAGCCATTCCATATCGTTTCGTTTGTTTTTCCCGCATTACGGATATCCCAGGTATAGTTTGCGTCGTGGTTTGCCCACATAATATAGAACTGCATATCCTTACAGTTAGGAGCTTTCAGAAAGCCGTCGTTAAGGCAGTTTTCAAGGAATGGGCGGTCATCGTACCAGTACCAATCGTAGATAAAAACGTTCACGCCGTGATCGAGTGCCGCATTTATCTGCATACTCATAACGTACGGGTCTGCCTCGTTTACGTATCCCCATATCGGCTTTCTCTTCCAGGAATATCCGTTAGCCTTCGGAGCAGAATTTTTGACCGTCTGCCATTCTCCGATGCCTTCCTCCCAAAACATTCTCGTTCTCGGCTCATCGCCCGTATATGCAGGCCATATGTATGCTGCTATATCGTATTTTTTCATACAAATCTCCTCTGTTTTCAGATCAAATATCTCTTCGTTTTACAAACACGTGATTTTGCTCACGGTATTTATGCTCGTGCGCTTTTCCGCCAAGGAGCACCGTATTTTCGGGCTCAACGAATTTGATATCTATTCCCTCATCGGAAAGCAGAGTCTCACAAAAGCCCCACATCAGGCTTTCCGGCGCTCGATTTCCTCCTGCATACGAATAGTGTCCGTCGTGGTAGAGAATCACGTTACCCGCACTCTCACCGAGGTCTGTTATCTCGTTTATATGGTCGTGACCGCATACGAGAAGGGTTATTCTCTTCTCTGTTCTCAAAAGCTCGAAAAATTCATCGCTTTCCTTTGTCATATCGAAGAAGTGACCGCAAAGTATCACCGGCATATCCGGATATTTGGCCAGCTTTTCTTCTATAAAATCAATTTTCGTCGGAGTATATTCACCGTCACTATGAAAATCGGGGTCGAGTATTCCCGAAAAATTATCGCAGGAAATTATCAGATATCCGCCGAGAGTGAAAGCGTCGTCGCGCGGTGTTCCCGTGATCTTCTTCCAATTTTCATATCCGTACTGCTCGTGATTTCCGGGCGCCATATAATACGGTGCTTTAAGACGGCAGGCAAAATCCTTTATAAAATTTTCGGTATTCGAAACCCCCTCGCGCAGCCACGATCCGCCTATATTCCAAGCCCAATGGTCAAGCGAGTAGTCGCCCAGAAAAATTATCTTTTCGTACGGCTTTTCGTCATAGAATTTATTCAGATTTTCTACCATATTTTTCATTCTGTCCGCAGACGTGCGACCATACCAATCAACGTGGCAGAGATGGACGTCCGAACAGAATATCATCCTTGTTTCTTTCATAGCTTTTTCCTTTTTTATAATTTTATAAGCAATTTTATTTTCCGACGCGTCTGTTTATTTCGTCGAGATAAGCAATAAGATCGTGAGGATCGTTTGCCGTGATATTTGTAAAGGCAAATTTCATACAGCGCTCGGCGGCTTCGCGGTTATCTGCGTGATAAGCCCAAGCCTCAATGCCCTTCTCGTCAAGCATCTTGACAAGCTCCGCTATCTCATCGTCAGACATACTCATAGGCACACCCATACCGTACATCTTGTCGAGCACGCGTGGATCATATCTCTTCATTTTTTCCGGCGGCTGACCCTGTGTTTTAACGTGTGGATAGTTATCCTGAACGTACAGAAGGGTCTGTGCGTCAAAGCTTGCTATCACCGAGCGTTCAAGCAGACCGTATTTTTCAAGCAGCTCGATAGCAACGTCGGCAACTTTCGGGCGCTGCTCCTTGATCTCAACGTTTAAAACCATATTCGCAGGCGCTTCGTTTGCAATACACTCAAGAGCCTCCTCGAAGGTGGGCACGCGCTCACCCGGAAATCCGAATTTTATTCCCGCATCGAGAGCCTTTATTTCTTCAAGCGTCTTGAACCACACCGCACCCGTGCCGTCTGTCGTGCGGTCTACCATTTCATCGTGCATAACGATCATAACGTCGTCACGCGTAAGATGTATGTCAAATTCGAGCACGTCAACTCCGAGTCTGAATGCCTCTCTGAATGACACGAGAGTATTTTCGGGCATATACGCCTTACATCCCCTGTGCCCCGTCACTCCGAGCTTTTCTTTATTCTGATCCCACATATTATATTTTTCCTTTACTGTGTCTATATCTTTTATTCCTCTATCAGAGCGTTTACGCTACTGTATTTTCCTTTTTTACACACCGCAGCATTTCAAAATAGTTTTGAAAAGTGTAAGCTCATAGTCGCAGGTATAGGGATTTGTCTTTTCGCCGCGAACCATTTCGGCAAATGCGCGTATCATCGCGTCATAGCGTCCGAACACTTCGCTCGTTTCAATATTTCTGTCACCATCGCTGAGCGATACTCTTCTCTGCGTGCGGTTAGGATAAGGTACCATTCCCTCTTCTCTCTTGACACCTATCTCAAGAGGCTTTATCTCGACCGTACCCTTCGTGCCCGAAATTACGAGCTGTCTGCGTATAAATCCCGCAACCTCTGTCGCGATCTTTACAAAAGAAACGCCGTGCGGATACTGCATAACCGCCATTGCATAATCCTCTGTACCTATATTTTCGGGGTCTATCGAGCAGTTAAGCGGTATGATATTATCGGGCTCACCCTGCAGCTGAAGCACAAGGTCGATAAGATGGCATCCGAGATAGAACATATGACCGCCCTTGAAGCTGCCAAACCATTTACGCGTGGTCTCGCTATCCATACGGCTCATCTGAGCTTCAACGCTGAATACTTCACCGAAATCGCCGTTTTGCGCTCTCTTTATAGCGTCGCTTATATAGGGATTATAGCGGTACATATATCCGATATGGAAGGTCTTTCCGTTCTTTTTTACCGTTTCGATAAGCTTTTCAAAGCCCTCGAGCGACTGGCTACCCGGCTTTTCCATATGGATATGCTTTCCGTGCTCTGCCGCCATCTGCGCGTACTTTGTAATATGTATCTCGTCTGTTTCGATAGTTACTGCCTCGATAGTAGGGTCGTTCAGTATCTCATCGAGCGTAAGCTCGGGATAACCCTCGAAGCACCACATCTTATTTGCGCAGGTCTCACGCTCGTCCTCTACGATAGCGTATCCCGCAACCTCGAAGATTTCGGGAAGCGATTTGAGCGTTACAAAGATCTCGGGTGCGTGGCTGTATCTGTTGATTCCTATTTGTGCTATTCTTATTTTTTTCATTTTGATTCCTCCAATATATCAAGCTCAATTTTTATTCCGTCGCTGACAGTCGCAAAGTCCTCTTTGCTAAGACCTGTTACAGCCAAAACTTTTGAAGCGTCCACATCGCGGTTGAATCTTCTGTCATATTTCCATATCCAAGGAGATTTTTTTATCTTTGGCGTATTATTTACGTATTCCCTTTCCTCGCACCAGCGTATCTTTACGCCTGTCAGCTCGCTGTATATATCAGCGACCTCTCCCCACGTAAGACCGTGTCCCGAGTATATCGTAAAGCTCTCGCCGATCGCCTCTTTTTTGAAGAGCAGATTTGCGATCAGCTTGCCCGAGTTTCCTGCCCAGTCAATACCCGCAGAAAAATCCTTCACGATTTCGGGAAGTATCATTTCTTCTTTTCGCGCGGCATAATCCAAAACGTCTCTGCCCGAGTAAAGAAGAAGGTCAAGGCGTCTGCTTGAGAAGGATATTACGGGACGAACGATAGTCCACGCCTCACCCTTACATTCATTATTCAGAAAATCCTCGCATTTTGACTTTGGAACGGCATAATCTTCATCTGCCAAAAATTCTTCGTCATATGTCACGTCATAAAGCCTCGGTGCACTTTCGGTTATCGGGTGCTGTTCATCGGCATATACGCGGTATGACGAGAGAAATACAAGGTGATCGGTATTATTTATGAGAAGTCTGTGCGCTTTCTTATATTCTTCAAGATCGCGATAATGCAGGAAATTAACTATCCCATCATAGTGTGTTTTAGCAAACAGTTCTTTAAGAAGCTCATAGGTTGCATAGCTTTGGTGGAAGAAAAGGCGCTCGTTATCCGACACCTTTTCCTCTGGGCAGATAACCTCTACACAGCATCCGAGTCTGATAAGCTCCTTTGAAACGTAGGTTCCGAGTGTTCCTCCGCCCGCTATAAGCAGAACTTTTTTATTTTCGTATTTATTCATATCGTTTCTCCATATCTTTTTTATTTATTTTACATTATAGGAGCGACAAATAAAATACATTATTCTTTTTCAAATCGGGTAATATCCTCTGAATACTGTCGTATTTATCTCGTCAGATTTTTCATCCAGTTGAACTTATTTATCTTCACGACGGCAACAAAGCATTTGAGTATCTGATCGCATTTAAGGCACGCAAATACCACCCACGCGGGTGCTCCGAGTCTTGTGGCTATCAGCGCCGACGGAATAACTACAAGAAAAACGAAGATAAAATCGTTTTTGAACACGAAGGAAATATCTCCGCCGCTCTTTACAAGTCCGAAAAGGCAGGCCGCCTGATAGCACGTGCCTATCAGAGTTACCGAAAGCACGTTTATATATTTGGTTGCCTCGACAACGGCTGCATCGCTTACCGAGTAGAGCGATATAAACGGACCTTTTATAAAGAAAACGGTTATTCCCGTAACAACGCCGAGCGAAAGGAATATTATCTGTACCGTCTTTGCGTATTCGCGCATCTTGTCCTCAAGTCCCGCGCCTATAGTCTTGCCCGTAATTATACCGACAGCACCCGACATTCCGTTCATAACAACGTAAGCAAGATTATTGACCGTGCCCGCTATACTCATGGCGGCAACCACGCCCTCCTCACTCTGTCTGCCCATTATTCCCGAGCTTATCATCATATTAGCCGCCCATACGAGCTGTCCTGCGATTATCGGCGAGCCGTATTTTATAAAGTCACGCAGAAGCAGCTTATCTGACGAGCCAAGGTCTGATATCTTAAGTCTGAGCCTCTTATCATACACGAAAACGTAAAATGCTATGATAGCAGTTTCAACGATTCTCGCAATAAGTGTGGCTATAGCCGCACCTCTTACTCCCATTGCGTCAAAGCCGAGCTTGCCGTAAATAAGCACGTAGTTCAGACCCACGTTTACAAAAAGCGAGCAGAGCGATACGTAAAGTCCTGTTCTTGCAACCTCAACGCTTCGCATTGCCGCGATAAGCGACTGAGTTATACAGAAAAAAACGTAAGAAAAGCAAACTATTCCAAGATACTGTGCGCCCGTTTCGACCGTCGCACTCTCTTTTGTAAAAAGGCTTATGATAGTATCGGGCATCATAGCGCAGACAACGGTCAGTATAACGCCGACAACGAGCGAAAACTGAATTCCTATACCGACTATCTTTTTTATCGATGCCGTGTCACGCTTTCCCCAATACTGTGCCGCAAGTATAAGTATCGCGCCCTCAATACCGCCGCTGAATACCTGCAAGAGAGTCTGTATCTGATTTCCCATATACAGACCGCCCACAGCCGCATCTCCGAGCGAGCCTACCATTACGCTGTCCGCAAGATTTACCGAAAAGGTAACGAAATTCTGAAGCGCTATAGGCAGCGCGAGCAGAAAGAGATTTTTATAAAAGCTTTTATCTTTTGTAAACAACATATTTTACATATTCTTTCTTTTTCAGATAATTTTAAGGTAATTTGGTAAGTAAATATATTTTGATTTATTATATCACATGATATTCACAAAGTCAATTAAAATCAAGCAGCATTATCCATTCGTTTGATATAGCGATTGTGGTTTTCTTGCAGAATTTATATAAAAAAAGCATAGAAACCATATTTACATGAAGAAAACATTCTGTTATAATAAAACAAAATAAAATACGTTACGCTTACGTAACCGACTTTACGGGAGGAAACGGAAATGTTTAAGCTAAGCAGTGAAACTCTTGCCCTGATCGAGGATATAGAAAAGCGCATTGATCCCGATACGGAAGAGGATTTCAAAAATCAATGGAAAAACTTTTTAGACGGAAATTTTGAAGGAGCTATCTTCCAGCCTCAGAGAAAGAAGCTCTCGAGATCCGAGCTCGATCTGAAGCCGATAAATATAAACGATGCTATCGTCGATTACGATCTTATGCTCCGCTCACAGCTGCTCGGCGTTTCGTCGGCGCTTAACTCTCAGGTCGCCAACCTTTCTATCCGCGCAAATTACGGCACGGGTATTATGACCTCACTTTTCGGTGCAAAAATATTTAATATGCCGAGAAGCACGAACACTCTGCCCACTACTCATTCGTTTGATGATACCGAGATCATCCGCGATATCCTGTCACGCGGTATGCCGGACACAAGCACCGGCTTTGGCAAAAACGTTTTCGATTTTGCTGAAATTTGCAAAGAAGCCTTTGCAAAATATCCGAAGATCTCGAAATATCTCTACGTATATCATCCCGACTATCAGGGTCCGCTCGACGTTTGCGAGCTCTTATGGGGCGGAGAAATGTTTTACGCTATGTATGACGAGCCTGAGCTCGTTCACGATATGCTCTCTCTTATCACAGAAACCTACACCGTTATGATGAACAAATGGTTTGAATATTTTAAGCCGAGCGACGACATAAAGCCTCATTGGGGCAATTTCTGGCATAAGGGCAATCTCGTACTGCGCGGAGACAGCGCAATGAATCTTTCGCCCGAGTTTTACGACGAGTTTTCCGTACCGTACGACACGATTCTTCTCGAGCGCTTCGGCGGCGGCGTTATGCACTTCTGCGGAAAGGGCGATCATTACATAGAGTCTCTTGCCGCTATCCCCGGCATCAATGCTATAAATATGTCACAGCCTCACTATAACGATATGGAAAAGATCTACCAAAATACGGTCGACCGCGGAATAATGATCCTCGGCTTTATAAAGGACCGCGCTCTGAAGGATCAAGACAGAAAGGGCGGCTTCCATCACAGACTTAGCGTATAAGCGTTATTTACACAAAAAAATCAAGGCACTTACGGCAAGAATATCGCCGCAGGTGCCTTTTCTTTTTTTATTCAAATCTTGCTATCATTTCATCCTGAAGCTCCCGCGGAAGATCGACGAAATGTGCCGAAACTCCCCACAGACGAACGATAAGATCCTTGTATTTTTCGGGCTCAAGCTGTGCTCTTCTGAGCTCTTCTACGTCCGAAATATTGGGCTGATGCTGAAGTCCGCCCGATTTGAAATATCCGTTTAAAAGATTTTTGAATATTTCCTTGCCGTTATTGCCCTTAAATACCGAC
>JAFXJH010000138.1 GCA_017532425.1 Clostridia bacterium
CCGATAAAATCGGAGATTTTTTTATGTTAAAATGTCAAATAAAGCATCGATATTCTCACTTGAATACTCGATCTCGCAAGAAAACATACGAATCAGCTCGATATGATCCTCAAAATCGAATTTTTTTGTCTTGGTATAAATAAGAGCGCCGAGAGTGCGGATAAGAGAGTAGCAAAGAGAAGCAAACGATGCTGCGACGGATGCTTCCGAAATATCAAACGAATTTGCGAAATATCTGTAAATAATATAGACCGCGAGCTGCTCGTATTCGCTTTGTCGTTCTGACATATGCCTGTCAAAAGCAGCAAGATCGATGCTTTTGTGCTCGCTGCGCAGTAAGGTCAGCATATTTGTCCATTTTGTGTCAAGACTTTCAAGCGAAAGGAAAATATCGCACCATTCTTCGGCTGTTTTTTGAGGCAGGGATGCGCCGCACAGATCGAGCATATTGCGTATACGCTCGGAAATCGGTCGGCTTCTGTCTTGTAAAACAAGGATTACTCTGTCGCGAAGATCAATTATCTCGTCATAGTAGTCAGACTCTCCGAAAATTTCAAGCAGCGTCGGCTCGACCTGACCGATGATTATCCTCGCGGCTTCCTCACAGCAAAGCCCGAGACCGCTTTCGATGCGGCCGGGAAGGCTGTTATGAAATCTCGGATGCTCTCTGCAGATGGTGCAGAGAGACTCTTCGCCCAAAGTCAGAATTATATCACAAAGATTTTCCGAGTTAAGAAAAGGGCATCGCTCGCCATCCGATAAAATGAAATGCGCTTCACCGTCACGCGAGATGCTTTTACTTAGTCGTTTGCCCATTTCTCCGCCGACAGAACCGTAGCGCGCAAGAGTCTCGGAGTCTATATCTATTTCCCAACCGATACAGCAGTTGTGTCTGCATTTTTTGTTTATACATTTGAATTTTTTATAATAGCTTGGAAAAACGTGTTGCACGGTAAAAGATCCTTTCAGATAAGTGGCTTTATTATATCATAACACACGGGTGATGTAAATGATTTCCAAAAGAATATTTTTGCATCTGTTTACAAACAATAAAAACAAAAACGAAGGTAAAATAAAATGTATATAAAGCTGAAAAACAGACCGTCGGTCCTTTCTTACTATGCCGTTGCGGGCAGAAAAGAAAAGGAAGGACCGATAGGTCACCTGATAGAAGAATTTTCGGATGACGACCGATTTTATAAGGATACTTGGGAAAAAGCCGAGAGCGAAATGCAAAGACTCGCTTTTTCGGGCGCACTTTCTAAAATAGAGGGCAAGATATCTCCCGAATGTGTTTTCGCAGGTGATCTTATGAATCAGTGCACCTCGTCAAATTACGGCCTTGCGGGATTTGAGATACCGTATATCGGACTTTACGGAGCCTGCTCGACCTGCGCAGAGTCGATTGCTCTTGCTTCACTTACAGTATCGGCGGGGTATGCTAAAGCGGCAGGCGCAGTGACGTCGTCGCATTTTTGCTCTGCCGAAAGACAGTTTCGCTTTCCGCTTGAATACGGAGGTCAGCGCACACCGACCTCACAGCATACCGTGACGGCTTCGGGAGCTTTCGTGATATCCGAGAAAGTGTGCGCGGCTCAGATATCGGAGATAATGATCGGCACGGTGCGTGACGGCGGAATAAAGGATATAAACAATATGGGGGCGGCGATGGCTCCCGCGGCAATAGATACACTTTGCGGATATTTTGAAAAAAGCGGCACAAGACCGTCCGATTTCGACCTTATAGTGACGGGAGACCTCGGTTACGAGGGTTATTCTATAGTCAAGGAGCTGATGGCAAAGCGCGGTATAAAGCTCGGAGATAATTATAACGATTGCGGACTTATCGTATATGACCGCGAAAATCAGGATATGCACGCAGGAGGCTCGGGGTGCGGATGCAGTGCGCTTGTGCTTGCGACGAAAATACTGCCCGAAATCGAGTCGGGTAAGCTGAGCGAGGTGCTTTTTATAGGCACGGGCGCACTTATGAGCCCGTCAAGCCTTCAGCAGGGACTTACAATTCCCGCCGTTGCACACCTCGTGAGATTTTCAAACTATAAAGGAGTTAACTGATATGCAGTTTTTATGGGCGTTTTTGATAGGCGGAGCACTTTGCGTGCCCGCGCAAATACTGATAGACGTAACAAAGCTTACACCTGCGAGAATACTTGTGACCTACGTTGTTTTCGGTACGGTGCTCGGAGCACTCGGAATCTATCAGCCGCTTGTTGATTTTGCAGGATGCGGCGCGTCAGTGCCTCTTACGGGATTTGGCAATATTCTTGCAAACGGCGTAAAGGAAGCGATAGATAAGGAGGGTCTTATAGGTGCTTTTACGGGCGGACTTACGGCGTCGGCGGCAGGAATATCGGTCTCGCTAACGGCGGCACTCACTTCGGCACTTGTCTTTAAGAGTAAAGCAAAATAAGGTCAAAACGGTAGAATAGTTTCTCTTTTTGATATAATATTTTCTTTTCATTACCGTAATATCGTGATAAAATATAGAAAACACGGTCTTAAATATACCGAAAGGAGACTATTATAAAATGAGTTTAAAAACAGTTATGCTGACGGGAGGAGCCTCGGGAATGGCGCTTCTTGCAGGTAAATGCTATGCAAAAGAGGGAAATAACGTAGTTCTTGTCGACCTTAACGAGGAAGGACTAAAAAAAGCGAAGGAAGAGCTTTCCGAGTACGGAGATAAGATCCTTACCGTGCGCGCAGACGTTACGAAATACAGCGATGCCGTAGAAGCAAGAGATAAGGCCGTCGAGGCTTTCGGCTCGATAGATATACTAATATGCTGTGCGGGCGGAGCGGAGCTTCGTCTTCTCGGCAGGAGAGGAAATTTCTGGGAGATACCGATCGACACCTATGACTTCGGTATAGATTTAAATCTCAAGGGTGCGATATATTTTGACCACGCGGTAATGGCGCAGATGGTGAAGCAGAACGGCGGAGTTATTATTCATCTCGGCTCGATAACGGGAGAAGAGGGCTCTTCAAATAATATTGCTTACGCGGCGTCCAAGAGCGCGCTTATGTACGGAGTTACAAAGTCGATAGCGCAGGCAGGCGCACCGTATAATATCAGATGCGTGTGCGTAGCACCCGGGCCCGTCCTTACGCGCGCGGCAATGGCAAATATGAAAACTATGGCAGGAAGAGCGGCAGACCCGCAGGAGATCGTCGACCTCATTATGTACGTTGCCTCCGAAAAGGGCGCGTTTATAAACGGTACCACAATCCTCGCGGACGGCGGCAGAAACGTTATGTTTAATAAGACTTGATGAAAAACAGCTTACGCCAAAGGGTCTGCAAAATTAGCGGTAAAACTGAATAGCCTTCCCCAGTGGGGGAAGGGGGACCGCGTTAGCGGTGGATGAGGTGTTTGAAACAAACGAAACAGACTCCTCATCCGTCAGCCTTCGGCTGCCACCTTCTCCCACAGGAGAAGGCTTTTTTGATATGCAGAAAACAAAGGAAAGCCCCGCACGAGGCGGGGCGATAATGGATTTCTTGTGTTTTTTGAAGTTGATGGATAATCCCATTTCAGTCACCGAGAAGGATATTCCGAATATTGTTATTTATTTCAGACTCGTCAAGTCCCTTTTGAATTAGCGGCTGAATTGCTTCGCGACTTTCTCTTGTA
>JAFXJH010000139.1 GCA_017532425.1 Clostridia bacterium
ACCCTCTTCAGATGTCAAGTGCTCAAAAGAACGTCAAAAAAGAGAAAGAAAAAAATAAGAATGAGTCTCAGGTAGTTCGTCCTCAGTTTGACTCTAATAAAACCGATAAAAATGAAGCTGTAACAGTTATCCGTTCTGACGACTTCTCCGGACGCCGTGCGGGTACTAAGGTTGTTGATACTCGTGCAAATAACGTCGATCTCTCCAAGTATGATACCCAGCTTGAACGCTATGAAAGCGATGATAAATCGTCGCAGAATTCCACACAGCGTCAGAAGTTTAATAAAAAGCAGAATAATACTCAGGTTCAGAACAATGACGGAAGAGTAAAGCACAATCAGCCTCAGAAGAATAATAACAAAAAGCAGGAAAAGCAGATACCCGTTAAGCAGCAGGTATCCATCACCGTTCCCGATGAGATAACGGTAGGTGAGCTCGCATCCAGACTTAAGGTAACTGCAGCTGAAGTTATAAAGAAGCTTTTCGGTCTTGGAATTATGGCAACAGTCAACCAGACTGTTGACTATGATACCGCAGAATACGTCGGTGTTGAGCTTGGCGCAATAGTTACAAGAGAAGTTGTTGTAACTATCGAGGAAAGACTCTTTGACGAAACAGAGGATACAGAAGAAAATCTCGTTGAGCGTGCTCCCGTTGTAGTTGTAATGGGTCACGTTGACCACGGTAAGACCTCTATTCTTGACAGAATCAGAAACGCACACGTTACTGCAGGCGAAGCAGGCGGTATTACACAGCATATCGGTGCATATAAGACACGCATCAACGACAAGGATATCACATTCCTTGATACTCCCGGACACGAAGCTTTCACGTCTATGAGAGCAAGAGGTGCGATGGTTACCGATATTGCAATACTTGTCGTTGCGGCAGATGACGGAATCATGCCTCAGACAATCGAAGCTATCAACCATGCAAAGGCTGCAGGTGTAGATATTATAGTTGCTATAAATAAGATGGATAAGCCTACTGCAAATCCCGATCTTATCAAGCAGAGCCTTACACAGTACGAGATCATTCCCGAGGAATGGGGCGGAGACACGATTTGCGTGCCCGTATCGGCTCTTACCGGAATGGGTATAGACGATCTTCTTGAATCGGTACTTCTCGTAGCAGAAATGAAAAATCTTCGTGCTAATCCGAACAGAGCAGCAAAGGGTACTATTATTGAGGCTCGCCTTGATAAGGGTAGAGGTCCTGTTGCTACAGTTCTTGTTCAGAACGGTACACTCAGACTCGGAGATACTGTTATTGCAGGAACGTCGGTAGGACGCGTACGTGCTATGACAGATGACAGAGGCAGAAACGTCAAGATCGCAGGACCCTCCGATTCTGTAGAAATTATAGGCCTTGATGAGGTTCCGAGCTCGGGAGATGAATTCAACGCAGTTAAAGATGAGCGTATGGCACGTGAGCTTGCAGAACAGAGAAAGGCAAAGACAAAGGAAGAGCAGTTCAAAGCGGCATCCAAGGTAAGCCTTGACGATCTCTTTGCACAGATATCCGAGGGTGCCAAGGAGCTTAATATCGTTGTTAAAGCCGATGTTGGCGGATCTGCAGAAGCAGTTAAGGCATCGCTCGTCAAGCTTACGAATGAGGAAGTTAAGGTCAACGTTATTCACAGCGCAGTCGGTGGAATTACCGAAAGCGACGTTATGTTCGCGGCTGCGTCCAATGCGATCATCGTAGGATTCAACGTTCGTCCCGATAAGGGTGCGATCGACAGTGCGGAAAGACAGAAAGTCGATATCCGTACCTACAGAATCATTTACGATTGTATAAACGAGATCGAAGCCGCTATGAAGGGTATGCTTGCTCCTAAATTCAAGGAAGAGCTTCTCGGTCATATCGAGGTTCGTCAGACTATCCACGTACCCGGTGCAGGAACTATTGCAGGTTCTTACGTTCAGGACGGTAAGGTATCAAGAAATGCACAGATAAGAGTTGTTCGTGACGGTATCGTTATCTTTGAAGATAAGATTTCTTCGCTTCGTCGATTCAAGGACGACGTTAAGGAAGTTGCGCAGGGATACGAATGCGGTATAGGACTTGAAAAGTTCAACGATATCAAGGTCGGAGATATTCTCGAGGCATTTGAAATAGTTGAAGTAAAACAGTAATTTTTAACCGCCGTATCGGAGCTTAAAAGCAAGTCTCTGCTACGGCGGTTTTAATTAAAACTAAAAGGAATTTATATAATGATAAACGAAAATATACCTCGTATTGGAAGTACGTTTCTTCCGGTGACAAAAGAAGAGTGCGATGCGCTCGGTTGGTCTGCCCCCGACTTTGTTTACGTTACGGGAGACGCCTACGTTGACCATCCTTCGTTTGGAACTGCGATAATTTCGCGAGTTCTTGAAGCAGAAGGATTCAGAGTTGCAATACTCTCACAGCCCGATTATAAAAGCTGTGAGGATTTTAAGCGCTTTGGCAGACCGAGACTCGGATTTCTCGTGAGTGCGGGAAATATCGACTCTATGGTTGCACATTATACGGCGGCAAAGAAAAAGCGTTCGTATGATTATTATTCTCCGGGTGGAAAGATGGGACTTCGCCCAGACAGAGCAACTATAGTTTACTCAAACAGAATACGCGAGGCATACGGAGACGTGCCGATAATACTCGGCGGTCTTGAGGCGTCGCTGCGGCGTTTTTCGCACTACGATTATTGGGAAAATCGCATAAGACGCTCGGTACTTGTCGATTCGCGCGCCGATATTCTTACGTACGGAATGGGCGAAAATATCCTTATTCGTATTGCAAAACTTCTTGATAAGGGCGTGCCTGTCAAGAAAATACACGACGTACGAGGAACGGTATATCTTACGAAGCCCGATGACGCTATCCATTTTGAATCTGTAAGCTGTCCTTCTTTTGATGAAGTGAAAAACGATAAGAAAGCCTATGCCAAAGCTTTTGGAATACAGTACAGAGAGCAGGACAGCGTGCGCGGAAGAGCTGTTACCGAGATGTACGGCGATAAAATGCTTGTGCAGAATCCGCCGATGCCACCCCTTGAAAGAGAAGAGCTTGACCGTGTTTATGCTCTGCCTTACACACGTAAGGTCCATCCTATGTATGCCAAAGACGGTGGCGTGCCCGGAATTCAAGAGGTTGAGTTTTCAATAACTCATAACAGAGGCTGCTTCGGTGCCTGCAATTTCTGTGCGCTTGCCTTTCATCAAGGACGAAGCGTGCGCTCGCGCAGTATTGAAAGCGTAGTCGAAGAAGCAAAGATCATTACCGAAATGCCCGGATTTAAGGGATATATTCACGATATAGGCGGACCTACCGCAAACTTCAGATATCCTGCCTGTGATAAGCAGCTTTCTGAGGGCGTGTGCGCGGGAAGAAAGTGTCTTACACCTACTCCATGTAAAAATCTTAAGGTCGATCACAGCGAATATATCGAGCTTCTGAAACAGGTCGAATCACTTCCGAAAATAAAGAAGGTCTTTATCAGATCGGGAATACGCTTTGACTATCTTATTTACGATAATGACGAAAGATTTTTCAAAAAGCTTGTTAAGGATCACGTTAGCGGACAGCTTAAGGTTGCGCCCGAGCACTGCAGCGATCACGTGCTCAAATGTATGGGTAAGCCCGAAATAAGCGTGTATGAAAGATTCAGAAAGAGATTTTTCGAAATTACCAAAGAGATAGGAAAAGAGCAGTATCTCGTTCCATATCTTATGTCGAGCCATCTGGGAAGCAGACTTTCGGATGCAGTTGAGCTTGCAGAGTATCTTAAACGTACGGGCTGTTCACCCGAGCAGGTGCAGGACTATTATCCCACACCGGGTACAGCGTCTACCGTAATGTTCTATACGGGATATGATCCGCTTACTATGAAAGAGGTCTTCTGTGAATCCGACTATCACGGAAAGACTCTTCAGAGAGCACTTCTTCAGTTTAACCGCCCCGAAAACTCCGATCTTGTCCGCGAAGCACTCAGAAAATGCGGCAGAGAGGACCTTATAGGAAATACGCCGAATTGTCTTGTAAGACCTGCATATCAGGAAAATCACAATAAGGCGAAAGATAGCGCAAAAGGCGACAAAAAGCCTTCGACACGCCAAAATTCGCATCGTGACGGACAAAAAGACTTTGGACAGAGAAGTTCGAAGAGTTACGGTAAGCCGCAAAGCAAGCAGAAAAA
>JAFXJH010000014.1 GCA_017532425.1 Clostridia bacterium
ATCGGAGAGGGTGTCCCCCGTTTCAAAGCCGTACATCTCGCTTTCCTTATAGGTACGCATGGTGGAGGTATAAACGTTGAACGGACCATAGCAGGCGCGCTTGAAGTTGGGATTGTATCCGCGGAACAGCTCATTCTGACGAGAAAAGCCCTCTTTGATAGCCTTTTGTGCAGTCTTGCGCCACTCCTTGCCATAATGCGCATAGAGCTTTGCGATCACATCCTTGGTAACCTTGCCGCCACGCTCATACCCCAGCCGCTCTCTTGCTCCCTCGCGAGCATCCAAAAACTCGTCCAGTAGCGCTCGCGTCTTGGGCATCCACCCCCAGAAATGAGGCAGATTGAAATCGCTGCGCAGCACCGACCACTCATACTCGGAGGGATAATAGATATAATCGGCATTCTTCAAAATATCCATATGCTCCTTGTAGTCATGACCGCACATGGTGCGATTGGAGGAAAGCCAGACATACCACTGACGACCAAAGAGCTTTGTGACCTCCCAGGTGCGCTTATACTCCGCCACGTGCCCCGTAAAAGCGGTGCAGGCATAGTAATGCTCGGCGTTGCCTGCATCGCCGTTGTTCCAAGGATCGAAGGGATCGCGGTCGAGATATTGCTGCTCGTTGGGCATGGAAAACATAAAGGGCAGGCCACTCTCCAAGGGAGCGCATTTTTGTCCGTTTGGATCAAAAACCTCAAACACGGTATCGATTTTTTGCAACAATGCATCACCGTAAAGCACCTCCATCATGACACGGTAAAGCCCCACAGGAAGTGATGCGTGATGTAGCTTGTTGCCCTCGATTGTAAGCTCCTCCAGCTTGTCGCCGTAAATATTTTGCAGCTCGGCGCGGTAGCTCAGATATTGCTTGTCGCTATTGGCTACGATCTCAAATTCAATAGGCTCCCCTTCGGCGAAATAGTGATTTTTTGCAAAATGAGCGCGAACGGTGTCGGCCTCGAATACCGTGTCGGGGATCATACGAACGGCTTGCTTTTCAGCGGGCGAGCGCAAGGAAAAGGTATCGGGGAAAGCCGTCTGTCCCAAATAGGTACCGTCTGCCGAAAAGTTGAACTCGGCCTTGCCAGCCTGCATACCGTAGCAGCTGACAGCCAGCTTTTCATAGCCAAAGCTGAAGTTGCCGCCCTTTCCCTTCACAGGGACGGTCATAGCAAGGGGCAATTTTGAAAAATTCATCATAGGCTCCAGGATCTCCTGCCAGGCAAGGCCGGGGGCGTGAAGATTCAGCTCATTGCGGGAAAACTCATACCGTTGGCCGCCATATTTGATGTAGGGGCACTCCATGAACCACCTTTCCACGCAGTACTGCCCTCGCTTGTTGCAGGGATATTTATCAAAATGCTCCAGGTCCTGCGGGCCGCCGTCCAAGGTCGCCTTCAAGTAATGCTGTTCGCCCACCGCAAACAGCTCATAGGTTACGTTCAATGGCATAATACCGCCGTTTACCGTTGGGATCTCCACCTTGACAGGGGCACTCAAAGCCTGCATTTGCTCCTCAAGGGTGATCACCGCCTTGGAAAAGGTCACCTCGCCCACGAAGTTGGGGCGGGAAAAGCCCACGTAGCCCGCTTTTGCCGCAACATCAAACGCAAAGACGCCGGCCGATCCCAGCTCCAATGTCAATTTGCCATCGCCATAAGACATAGCAGCGACAAGAGGAGCATAACTCTCGGGGAACGCTGCCGTCACGGTCTTGATCTCTCTGTCAATCCGCGCCTCGCTTGCGATCTCAATCAAGCGAACCGAAAGGGTGTTCTCTTCTTTTTTCCACTCGGCTCTTAGCTCAAAGCCGTCGTGTGTTTCGGGCGAATAACCGAAGAAAAAGCTAACACCCGCATATTTGTGCAGCACGCCGAAGCGATAAGAAAAATCGGCCTTAAACGCACCCGTTTTTGGGGTAATTAAAAAATAGCGGTTTCCGGTACAAGCGATGGAATAGCCATCGGCCACAGGCAAAGCATGGTTGTGCCAAAGTGAGGAGCAGGCTTCAATAAAAATGCCGTAAGGCTTATAATTTTCATCAAACCGCTTAAAGTCTTCAAAATAAGTAAACATGTTTTCCTCCGGGCAAACTAAAATTGGTGTCAGAACCTCCGATTGATTATATGATAGCACAGTCATCGCAATTTTGCAAGCGAAAAACGCCAAAAGGGCGCGCCCTTTTTGTATGCAATTAGTTGGCGTAAACGCTGACCTGCTTCTTATCCTTGGTCTTCTGCCTCTAAAAGCTGCGTAACAAGCAAAGCAAAAAGCCTTGGAAACGGTAGTGTTTCCAAGGCTTTTTGTGGTCTGAGTGACTGGACTTGAACTCA
The DNA here is from genome assembly GCA_017532425.1 of Clostridia bacterium. Classification (GTDB taxonomy): domain Bacteria; phylum Bacillota; class Clostridia; order Oscillospirales; family CAG-272; genus SIG672. The sequence goes on from JAFXJH010000014.1 coordinate 2,337, forward strand.
GCTCAACAAATCTGCCTTCGGCAGATTCTTTGAATTTTTGTCTACGCCAAAAATTCGCCGCTACTCCATATACCCCGGTTACACCAATAAAACAAAAAGCCGAGACTCTGTCTCGGCTTTTTATTTTATCTGAGTGACTGGACTTGAACCAGCGGCCTCTACCACCCCAAGGTAGCGCGCTACCAACTGCGCCACACCCAGATATATTCACGCTCACGCGGAACAATGTTGCGCTCACGCGGAACAATAGAGATTATAGCACAATCTTTTCGGTTTGTCAACAGCTATTTGAAGAAAAATTTGCTTTTTTAGAAAATAATTTTGGTCATATTGATCAAATCGTCTCTTTTCGGGATTTCATTATATATGAAATAGCTTTGGGAAGGTTTTCAACTGTATCGCGCGCGGTCATTGATATGGAATTTATCTCGCTCTGTGCATATTCTCCCGCAAGACCTGCGACATATGCACCTGCTATTGCCGTGCGCAGGATATTTTCGGTGTAGCCCGATATTCCCGCGAGCACACCCGACAGTACGTCTCCGCTTCCCGCCGTAGCCATACCTGCACATCCTTTATCAACGATATACACTTCTCTGCCGTCTGTTATAACGGTAGACGCGCCCTTGAGAAGAAGAGTCAGACCGTATTTGAGTGCAAAGTCTTTAGCAAAGCGTATCGGAGATTTCAGTATATCTGAAACCGATATTCCCGAAAGGCGTTCAAATTCCTTCGGGTGAGGGGTCAGAAGTGTGGGTGCTTTTCTTTCCTTTAAGCAGGCTTTGAGCTCTTCCGAAAAGGCGATAGTATTAAGTGCATCTGCGTCGAGTATAAGTGAAATATCCTCACGTCCGAGCAGATATTTTACGATTTTGGCATTTTCGTCACTTTGTCCCATTCCCATACCGATTGCAACAGATTTTATTCCCTTAAGGGCACAGCTCAGCTGTTCCTCGTTAAAAACAAAGCCTCCGTTTTGTGAGTCGATCACCGACAGCGTATTTTCGAGTATATACGGCATGACCGACTCTGATATTTCCCGGGGAATGATAAGCTTTGCCACTCCCGCACCGCATCTCATTGATGCGTATGCCATAGAGGCAAGCTTTACGGCTCCGCTGTAGCTCGTGCATCCTCCTAAAAGCGCGACATAACCGAAGTCACCCTTGTTTGAAAAATTCTTTCTTTCGGCAAACACGTTTTTAAGATCGTCTGCCTCAACGAGATAATAGCTTTCACCGATTATCTTTATACCGATGTCACAGTTTACAAGCTTTTTTATATGATCCTTGGCTTTTCCGAGAAAATGTCCCGATTTGAAATATCCTACAGATACTGTAAGATCGGACGTTACGATCGTTTCACCCATACCAGAATCGGAGTCAAGACCGCTGTTTATGTCGGCGGAAAGTACATACGCGCCCTTTTCTCGCGCCTTATTTATTTTGTTTATAGCGCTTTTTTCGGGCTCGTTTACCTCTCCGTGGAAGCCTATACCGAAAATACAGTCGATAACTGATGCAAACTCCGAAAGGTCTGTGTCGTTAATATATTTAATATCAACTCCGAGATCTTTACAGATATCAAAATAATATTGACCGTCAGGCGATCTTTTGTCGCTTAAAAGGATCAAAGAGCAATCAATGCCCGCTTTCTTAATAAGCGATGCAATGACGTAACCGTCGCCCGCGTTGTTTCCGCTTCCGCAAACTATTGCAACAGGTGCTTTTAATTCGCACGAAGCGAAAATTTCTTTTCCTGCCGTGTACATAAGCTCTCGTGAGGAAACTACGTTTTCACAAGTATATCTGTCGCTGTCGCGCATTATTTCAGATGAGAGAACACTCTGCATACCTAATCTTCCCTTTCGGTTTGTTTTTTTTGCTTATATTCCGAGAATTCTTGCCACTTTAAGAACTGCGATCTGTGTCTTTGAGTCCTTGATCTCTCCGCTCATTACCATTTCAAGCGCTTTTTCGATCTCGATCTCTTCAACGTTCAAAAATTCGTCGTCGTCAAGGTCTTGGGAGCTTTTTGTAAGCTCTTTTGCAAGATAGAGATAGAGCTTTTCTCCGCAGTATCCGGGTGTAGGATAAGTAATTCCGAGATACTCGTATTTTCTTGCTGTGCACCCCGTTTCTTCTTTAAGCTCGCGTTTCCATGCCTCGGAGTGGTCTTCACCCTTTTCAAGCTTACCTGCAGGAATTTCGAGCGTTTCTTCCTGGTAAGGCGCTCTGAACTGACGCACGAATATAAGCTTGTTATCCTCTGTAAGAGGCGCTATGCAAACACCGCCGTTGTGCTCTACTATTTCTCTGTATCCTTCTTTTCCGTCGGGAAGGCGTACGGATAATTTTTTAACTGTTATTACTTTTCCTTCGAAAATCGTCTCCGAATGTAAGGTTTTTTCGGTAAGTTCCATTTTATTTTCCTCATTATTATGAATTATTATAATTTTGATCGTTTTTTATGTCACGCAGTGAAAATACACAGCCGCAATAATTTTGGCGGTAGAGAGAGTATTTTTTTGAAAGCTCAATGCTCTTTTTATATCCCTCGTTCTTCTTGAAATCGGACGGAAGCCAATTTATACCGTATTTTTTGGCAAGATCGTATCCTATTTCGTTAATTGCAGAAGCGTTTTTCAATGGGCTTATGGTAAGCGTTGTTGAAAAATAATCAAATCCCTCAAGCTCTGCTACTCGGGCAGTTTCTTCAAGTCGCAGGCGATAGCATATTTTGCAGCGATCTCCGCCTTCCTTGCAGTTCTCATATCCCTTTACCGCTTCAAAAAAGCATTTGTCGTCATAGATTCCTTCCATAAAGCTAACCTTGTGAAGTGTCGGCATTTCGCTTATAAGTCTTTGCTGCTCTTTGGCGCGCTTATTATATTCCTCTTGCTCGGTTATATTGGGGTTGTAGTAGAATACCGTTATATCAACATAATTTGAAAGATATGATATAACGTACGAGGAGCAAGGTGCACAGCAGCTGTGTAGAAGAAGCTTTGTGTCCGGCGGTATATTTTCTATAAGCTTATCAAGCTCTTTTTGATAATTTATTTTTACGTTCATATTCATTATCACACTTTGTCTTTTTTATTTAACGTTATTTTACAACACTATGAAAAAAATGTCAAGTATGACTTACATAGGGTAATATACTGTAAACATTTTATACTTTTTCTTGACATATGCGTAAAATGGCATTATAATATATATAATCATATTGTTACCGACGGCAAAAAAATGCGTTGGAGAAACGGGATCCGAAATGTCTGTTATATACTGTAATGAATGTAAAAATGTTTTTATATCCGATAAGGGTGCTTCTCATGGTAGTGTAAACTGCCCTAAATGCGGAAGAGTTATCGATATTTCTAGCGAAAATGAGCTTTTATCCAAAAAGGATGAGATATATCTTGAAGCTCTTCATAAAAAGAAGATCGCTCTCTATGCGCGCGACCTTCGCGAGGCAAAGGCAATTTTTCAGTGGCTCGGAAATTACCGTGATGCGTCCGAGCAGGTAGAATCGTGCGAATATCTTGCCGCAAGACAAGAGGAGCGCGAAAAGGAGGAAATGGCTTCCCATGCGTTCGCTCCAAAAAATATAAAACGTATTATAACCGTTTCGGCGGCTGTAATACTTTTGACAGCACTTATAATTACAGCCTCTCTTATGCTGATCTCTCCTATAAAGTACGCTCGCGCCGAAGGCTTTTACGAAGACGGAAATCTTGAAAAGGCTGCCGAGATTTTTTCCGAAATAGTCGATTATAAGGACAGTAAGGATATTCTCACCCGTATTTATGCCGAGTTTTCCGAAAAAGAAGGAAAAAACATCTCTTGTTCTGCGCTTGAGCCTTGGTTTTCGGTAAATTCCGGTGGAGTTATTTCCTTTATACGAGGAAAATATACAGGTGACGGAAATATCATTATTCCCGACGTTTTCGATGGCATAAGCGTAAAATCTCTTGCGGCGAGTGCTTTTAAAAATTACGTAAAGCTTGAGAGCGTCACTCTCCCCGCGGAGCTTAATTCTATAGGTACTTACGCCTTCTACGGATGTAAGAATATTAAAGAAATAATCATCCCCGAAACGGTAAAAACCATAGCTCCGTATGCATTCAAGGATTGCAGATCTCTTGAAAAGATAAATATTCCCGAAAAAATTACGGTTATAAACGCATACGTTTTTTCGGGATGTCAGTCACTTGAATTCCCCACGCTTCCCGATTCTATCACAAAAATAGACAACTCTGCATTCATGGGATGCGCTTCATTTGAAGAGATCGTACTGCCGAAAAGCGTTCAGGCTATAGGCGCATTCGCTTTTTCCGCTTGCGGTAAGGTAAGTAGTGTAAGCGTATTCTCTTCTCTCAAGGAGATAGGCAAAAACGCATTTTATGAATGTGACGCTCTGTCTACGGTATATTATTCCGATAACGTTGACGCGTTTAAGAAAATTACGGTAGATGACGGAAACAAAGCCTTCACCGATGCATCGGTCATCTATTCAAAATGAATTTTTTTTAGAAAAATTTTCATTTTGCTATTGACAAATCGAAAATAATGTGCTATTATAATCGAGTACGAAACGCAAGGCTGTGTTAAGTACGAGATACGCGCCCGTAGCTCAGTGGATAGAGTGCCCGGCTACGAACCGGTAGGTCGCAGGTTCGAATCCTGCCGGGCGCGTGAAATAAACGGTAATGTTCGTAAGAATGTTACCGTTTATTTTTTTACAAAAACGCCAACCTTTTATTTTTTCTCTGCACTGTATTATCAAACGGCGCCGAAATAAAAAAACAAAGAAAGATGCGGTCTCAGTTATGGATAAACAAAAAGCTGACAAGATAATAAGTGAATATCTGCAGAAAATTTACGGTTTCTCTGTAAAGAAAGCCTTTTCTTATGACGAAGCCGAGGATCTTTGTTCGGATATCGTTACTGAAGTATACACTTCTCTTCTGAGGTCTGACGATATTGCCAATATCGAAGGATATATCTGGAGAATAAGCGAATATACTTACTCGAAATACGTTGCTTTTAAGAAAAAGCACAGCGGTATCTCAATAGACGGTATAGAAATACCGTTTGAGGAGGAGTTTCTGACCGATGATTCCGAAGAAGAGATCAAACGTCTGCGCAGGGAAATCGCTTTTCTTACGCAAACACGCCGAAAGATCGTTTATCTGTTTTACTATGAGAACAAATCTATAGGTGCTATTTCGAATTTGTTTGGCATTCCAGAAGGAACTGTGAAATGGCATCTTAACAAGGCAAGAAATGAATTAAAGGAGTGTTTTAATATGGAAAGAAAAATCGGAAAGCTCGGTCTTAGTCCCGTAGAGGCTACCGAATACGGTCACGACGGAAATCCGGGAAATCACGGCGGCCCTGAATATTATCTTAGTGATAAGCTGAATCTGAATATCGTATACAGCGTATATTTTACCCCCAAAACAAAGGAAGAAATTGCAGAGGAGCTTGGAGTCACACCCGTATATATCGAGGACAAGATAGATTATCTTGAGGGTAACGGATTTCTTGTTCGTCAGAAAGGAAACAGATACACAACAAGCGTACTGTTTTATTCTCCCTCGTTTTCTCTTGAGCTTTATGAAAAGATCACGAAAATCAAGCTTGAAATTGCCGAAATACTTGTAAAGGAATACGTTCCTTCTGTAAGAAAGGCCATTTCGGATCTTACTGACGTATATATTCCAAGCGGGAACCGCGAGCTTTTCGAGGCGGCGGCAATATTCTACGGAGTAGCAAATAACTGCAGTCCGTACGTTGAAAAGGATCGTAGCAAGTATTATATCAAAACGACGGACGGCGGTTATTATATCCCGTATATCCACCTTAAAACTACGAGAATTGACCCCGAATATAAGGCTACGCTCGATCTTCCCGACTACTGGGCTTGCGGAAATATGACCCGCAGCTCGGCAAAATATCCCGCAATGTCCTGGTCTGTAGATACACGATATTCTTCGCGTGAAGGAACGTGGGCAAACAATCTTTACACCGACTACGAATACGTATATGAATTTATGACGGGTCTGATATCGGATAACTCTTCGAATTCCGAAAAATTTGACCGTCTCAGAAGCAGAAAATTTATCAGCGACGGTAACAAGATAAACATTATGATATACAAAGGAAGCTATAACAGCTTTGTAAAAAGTATCCCTGCTCTTGACACAAAGATAAAGGATAGATTTGCCGCGTTCGCACTCAAGGCGGCAATGGAAAGAGCAAAGGACTATCCCGCGCAGATTCAGGACCTTATTATAAGTGACGGAGTGAACGGATTTGTTTCTCGCGACGTTGCGCTTATGGTAATGGATATTCTTTATAATAGCGGTACGTTCAAAAAGCTTACCGAAGAAGAAAGAGTGACCTCGAATCTTATTATGTTCAGTGACCGTCTGCCGAATGTTTAATCTGCATTTGTATTGACATTGTCGGAAAAAAGTGCTATACTCCGAATAGAATCAAATGATTTCTTTTGGAGGAATACATTATGGAACAGAAAAAAATTCGTATTGGTTTTATAGGAACGGGCGGAATAGCACACTCTCATATGAGAGCGTATCTGAAGCGTACAGATATTGAAATCGTTGCTCTTTGTGATATCGTTCCCGGAAAGGCAGAAGCTTTTGCAAAGGAATTCGGTATCGAAGGCTGCGTATTCTACGAGTCTCACGAAAAGATGCTCGACACAGAGGTGCTCGATGCTGTTTCTGTATGTACTTACAATGCACAGCACGCCGCTCCGACTATTTATGCACTTAATAAGGGTATAAACGTTCTTTGCGAAAAGCCCTTCTCTGTAACTCTTGAAGAGGCTGCAGATATGATGCGCGCGGAAAAAGCAAGCGGAAAGATCCTTTCTATCGGCTTCCAGCCCCGTTTTGACCGCAATATGCAGAAGATCAAGCAGATCGTTGAATCGGGTGAGCTCGGAAAGGTATACTATATTCAGACCGGCGGCGGAAGACGCAGAGGTATTCCCTGTCACAACACAAGACTTTCATTTATAGAGAAAGAAACCGCAGGCGTAGGTGCTCTCGGCGATATCGGTTGCTATGCTCTTGATATGGTGCTCAACGCTATCGGATATCCTACACCTGTCACGGTAAGCGGATTTGTTACCGATTATTTCGGAAAAGATCCCGAGACCTATCGCTATACCGGAAACGATGCGGAATTTTTGGCAAATAAATTTTCTGTAGACGATTTCAGCGGAGCTTTTATCCGTCTTGAAGGCGGCATTGTGATAGACTTCCGTATTGCTTGGGCGATGAACATTAACACACCCGGAGACACCATTATTCTCGGTACGAAGGCAGGACTCCGAATTCCTTCTACAGACTGCTGGAACGGTACTGTTGGCGGCGAAATGACTATTTACCGTCACTGTGCGGGATCTCCCGTTGAATACAAGGTACCTCTTGAAAAGGACGGACCGAATGACGGATCTCTTTGGGACAGAAAGATCGGCTCATTTGTAGAGGCTGTAAAGAACGGAACGCCTTCCCCGATCCCCTCTGAGCAGATACTTAAGAATCAGGCTATTATCGACGGTATCGTTCGCTCTGCGGCTTGCGGCAGAGAGGTTGAGATCGTTATGCCCGAGATATGATCGACCGTACGCGATCTTAAAAACAAATAAAGACAAAATCACCTGCCAATAAAGCTTTGTCGGCAGGTGATATTTATTATCTTATAAAATTCGTTGATATTTTATCTTCTTTTTCGGGAAGACCGAATTCTTTTTTACCGAGCGAGATGCTCTTCATAAGGAAAGACATATTTTTAGCGAGTGTACGCATTGTCTGAAGTCCTTCAAGGTCTTCCTCTGCCTGACCCGCTTTTGCTCCGTGTACGCTGTTCCAGTACTGACTTGAAGCTATAGGCATTCCGCTTATAGTGAAATATTTATTTAACATATCGAAGGTTGCAGAGCATCCTCCGCGTCTTGCGACGGCTACGCTTGCGCCCACCTTCATTCTCTTGTCAAAGTGTGTGCTGTAAAAAAGTCGGTCAAGACAGGAAACGAGCGTGCCGTTGGGAGATGCATAATATACCGGACTTGCGACAATAAGTCCGTCGCACTCCTCAAATTTTTTTGCGATCTCATTTACTATGTCATCGTGCACGCATTTTCCGTTTTTATAGCAGTAAAAGCAGGAAAGGCATCCGCGGATATCTTTATTTCCTACGTGCACAATTTCTGTTTCTATCTTTTCATCTGCAAATGTCTTTTCAAGCTCGGCGATAGCTCTTGCCGTATTTCCGTTAGCTCTCGGGCTTCCGTTTAAGATAAGTACTTTCATTTTAATCTCCTTTTATGTGCTTTTATATTTTTCAGTTTATAAAGGGTCTGTCGATCTCGATAACCGCATTATACTGAGAGCTTATCTCCTTTATTTTACGGGATATCAGTTCCTTAAGCTCTTTATCCGATATTTTTATATCGTAAGGAATTACGGCATCGAATATGATGTTTGTATGCGTAGAGCCTATTACCATACGAAAATCGTGGATAGTTATGCGATTATCGATATTTTTTATCATTTTTTGTATTGTTTCACGTGTTTCCGAAACGACAGCGTCGCCGTATTCAACCGGGTCCATATGTATTACTGCGTCACAGTGAAGCTCATCTCTCAGTTTTTTTTCGATGTTGTCAATAGCATCGTGAACCTCAAGAAGGTTTGAATCGGCGGGCACCTCTGCGTGAAGAGATATCATTCTGCGTCCCGGACCGTAATCGTGAACTATCAGATCGTGGATCCCGCAAACATAGTTGCATTCTTTTACTGTCTTTTCTATCTTTTCAACGAATTCGGGCGTCGCGGTCTGACCGAGAAGCGGGCTTATCGTTTCTTTTGCCGATCTGAATCCCGAGAAAAGTATAAATCCCGATACCGCAAGACCGCAGTAGGCGTCTATCTGAAGATCTGTAAAATAAGAAACAAGCATACATACAAGCACTACGGTAGTAGATACAGAGTCGGTCAGAGAATCGGTTGCCGTTGCTTTCATAGCGCTTGAGTTTATTTTCTTTCCGACTGAATAATTATAGAATGCCATATAAAGCTTTATAATTACCGAAATTATGAGAATAACTATCGAAATAAAAGAAAACTCAACCGCTTCGGGCGAAAATATTTTTTCGAGAGAGCCTTTTCCGAGCTCAAAGCCTACGAGCAGGATCAGCAGTGAGATTATGAATCCCGATATGTATTCCGATCTTCCGTGACCGAACGGATGGTCTGCATCAGGCTTTTTTGCAGCAATTCTGAATCCGAGCAATGTTATTACCGACGATCCCGCGTCAGACAGATTGTTGAAGGCATCTGCCGTTATCGATATGGCTCCGGTTATTATACCCGCCAAAAATTTTATACCAAACAATATAAAATTCAGAATAATACCGAGCGTACCGTAAAATACTCCGCACTTTTCGCGTAGCTCTTCATCGGATAGTGAGTTTACATTTTTTACAAAAAGATTTATAAGCATATTTTAAATTACCTGTTTCCCTGTTAATGATCGCGTATGAAAATTATATTTCTTTTATGGTGTGTTTATGTATTATATCATTAATTACTTCTTCGGTCAAGCAAAAAAATAAACAAATTGTAAGAAAAACATCGTTTTTTTCTCAAAAAACTGTTGATTTTTATTAAGACTCGTGATATAATTATAAAAAATGATGAAAGGATGTCTTTTCTGCTTTTCGAAAGACAGAGAACGAGCTATGAAAAAGAAGGATCTTATTCTTAAATCCGCTCAGGCTTCATGTGTGTCTACTGCTAAGGCTGCATCTGTAATTGATTCTTTTCTTGAGGAGGTGGTTAAAGCACTTTCAGACGGTGAAAAAATTATGATATCCGGTTTCGGCACCTTCGAGGTAAAGGAAAGAGCGGGTCGAATCGGACGTCATCCAGTAACTGGCGAAGAAATACAGCTGTCAAACACAAAGATCGTTTCATTCCATCAGTCCACCAAGCTTCGTGAAAAAATAAATACCAAGTAATATATGTTTTTAATAAAAATAAGAGATTTTCTCATGAAACGCCCGCTTTGCCTTGCACTTGCGGGCTTTCTTATCGTTTATTTCACCTTCGGATTTTTACGCGGTGATTTTAAAGTAATTTTATCAGTTTTACTTTTTGCTCTGATAGCTTTATCTGCGGCATTTGCCGTTTCATCAAAGCGACGTATATCACTCAGGCATCTTTTCCCTATACTTCTTATAATTTTTGCGCTCTGCTTTGCATCGCTGTTTTCGTGGATACATTTTGACATAAGATTAAATGAGATAACCGACGAATATCACGAAAAAGAGGTAGACGCAGAGGTAACTGTTATAAAGGTAAACTCTATGTCCGATTTCTATTCAAGTCACGATATTATGATAAGAGAAATCGACGGAGAGCCCTGCCGTGTAAAAGCGAAGCTTACTTCAAGCTACTACAATACATACCGCGAAGGAGATACTTTAAGGCTTAAGCTTACACTCAGTGCAGAGAGTGAATACTCGAATCTCTCCGAGGCATATGATCTTTCGCACGGATTTTTATTGTATGCAGATTCAGAGGATGAAGAATGTATAGTGCATACGGACAGCGAAGCTATTTTTCCGTATACATTTATATATCCCATTCAGAAGGCTATATCTCTTATTATCGAGCGTTTTACCGAGGGAAACGGAAGCGCTCTGTCGCGAGCACTTATATACGGTGACAGAGGTGATCTTCCCTACTCGTTTACATCATCATTCAAAGAGCTCGGAATATCTCATATGCTTGCAATAAGCGGTATGCATTTTTCTGTTGTTGTCGGTCTTTTTGCAATCCTTTTATTAAAGCTTCGTATTCCTAAGCAGTTTTCGCTTGTGCTTCTCACTTTATTTGTGATATTCTATGCGATGCTTGCAGGATTTTCCGCATCGGTATGCCGCGCGGCGTTTATGCTTCTATTCTCGTATGCATCTTTCATTTTCGGAAGACGCTCAGATTCACTTACCGCTCTTTTTATTGCCGTATTTCTGATATGTATTCTGACTCCGTATGCAATATACGACATAGGAATGCTTTTGTCGTTTTTATCTACGCTCGGAATACTTTCGGTAGCTCTTCCCATAAACGAAAAACTGCGTCAAAACAAGGTGACAAAGATAAGACCTATATTTTCGGTTTTATCCGCTGTAAATATTACACTTTCTGCGGTGCTCTTTACCTTGCCGATCACGCATTTCTGCTTTGGATACATATCGTACGTATCTCCGCTGTCAAATCTGCTTTTCATACCATTGATCACCGTGCTTATGTATCTCTTTCCGTTCCTCGTTATTTTCTCAAGGGCAAAATACATTGCAGGTATTATAGGTTATCTGATAACCTTTATTTCGGATATTACCGTAAGATTTTCCGAGCATTTTGCGGCTTCGGGCGATTACTGTATCGATCTTGATTACTTTTTCTGTACGATTCTTCTCGCTTTAATGTTTATAGCTATCGCCGCTATTACAGTTTTTGTAAAAAGCTTTAAAGATCACAGAGAGCTTATATTCATACCCATGATAGTCTTCGTTATGGGATGCTATATCGGAAATTATTTTGTTATGCTTCCCTATGAAAAAGGAATGTCAATAATATATTATACCGAAGATGAAAATGACGCTGTAATAGTTATCAGCGACGGAGAGGCCTTGCTGTGTGACAGCTCTGACGGCTCGTATTCCTTTTTGAAAAACGCTCTTGAATATGCGCGTGAAGTCGGAAATGTCGAGGTCACTTCTTATATGATAACAGATTATCACTATACACATATCGGAACTGTAACGAAACTTGCGAAATACAGCGATATAAGATCTTTTATTTTGCCGATCTCCTTGGGGCGTGACAAAAATTATCATTATTCCGTGACAAGGTATCTGAGATCGTCTGGATATGACGTATCTCTTTACCGACCCGGAGAAAATTCTATAATTTTCAACAGCTTTCTGATAAACTCGTATATTTACGAGCACAGTACCGCCAATCCTGCGTCTGTCGTCTTTTTTGAGGATACAGAACAAAATGCCGACAGCTATATGTATATTTCAAACATAAGGGATATGTGCTCTGTAAATGAAGATTTTGAGAAATTCATTACAGAATCGGCAAAAATGTCAAGCTATATAATCTGCGGGTCTCACGGAAGCTCTGATGAAGCGATGGAGATAATAGAGGAATATATCCCGTATGAACCTTTGTACGATTCTTTTTATTCAAAAATAAAATAATAAAAGGCATCAAGAGATTAAAAACAAGAAATCCTCCCCATAATAGTTATAATTACGATAACTGTTGTGGGGAGGTTTTATTATCAACAGAGAAAACAGTATGTTAAGTAATCTTTCGGGAGCCTTTCTTAAAATGCGTCTTCACAGCATTTTGATCAAGGAATATTCATTCATTCTTTCAATGCTGAGTTCATATGATAAGGTTACGCCCAAAATGCGCAAATGCAGAATATATACACTTATACAGTCCATTTTGTGCAAGAACGATTTTGATATTACCCAAAAAGAAATATCGGAAACTCTTATATCTGAGTCTGAAAAATCTCCGTTCAAAGATGAAGAAACGGTTTACGTGCTTCCCTTCACCGCCGATATTATTGCCCGCAGAATAGCATCTGCAAAAAAGAGCACGGACGATGAAATAAAGATCCTTATAGGAAAGTGCAGCAAAATAATACGTTCCTTTGAGCTCTCTGATATCGAGGAGCTGAGAGAAAGGATATCTCTGCTTGACAGAGAACTTTCAGATGACCCTTCACTTCATTATTTTGAAAGCAGTGATCTTACCAAAGCTCTTACACGAAGAAGGATAATCTCCTTCGCCAAAAGGCATAAAATATCTGAAAAAGATGCCGTAAAGATATACTGCGATAACTTGGGATACCGTGAGGATGCAAAAATACGTAAAAGAAATATAGCGATCTATTTTTCTGCCATTATATTTTTCACCCTGCTTTTTTCGATATTGACCGTATATTTTACAGAGGTCCATCCTGCAATACTTCTGCTTTTGATATTTCCGATAAGCGAAGCGGTAAAATTCATCATAGACAGAATAACCTCAAGATCAATACCGCTTTCTGCCGTCCCGAGACTAAAGCTTGACAGTATACCGGACGACGCTAAAACTCTTACCGTAATAACCTCGCTTATATCCGATAAAGACGAGGCAATATTCAGACAGCTTGAGGAATTTTATCTGTCAAATCGTGATAAAAATGCTTTTTTCGGTCTTCTTCTCGATCTACCCGAATCCGAAAAGGAAAATGATGAAAAAGACGGTGCTCTTATATCTTTTGCAAAAGAAAATATAAACGAGCTTAACAAAAAATACGGAAAGTATTTTTATCTTTTTATAAGATACCGCGTAAAAAGCGTCAGCGAAAGCAAATATATGGGTTATGAGCGCAAAAGAGGTGCACTTATCGATCTTGTTTGCTTTTTGCGTGGAAAGAAGCACACTTTTTCACTTATCGAAGGTGATAAGCAGCTTATAAAAAAGGTAAAGTACGTAATTACTCTTGACCGCGATACAAGACTTTACAGCGGAGCGGTTATCGATATGGTTTCGGCAATGCTTCATCCGGACAATAAGCCTGTAATAAAGGACGGAAGAGTTGTTTCGGGATACGCCATAATGCAGCCTCATATGAGAACGTCTCTTGCATCTGCCGGAAAGAGTCGCTTTTCTGCTTTGATGACGCGCGGAGGTGTTTCGCCTTATCAGAGCGCATCGTACGATCTGTATCAGTCACTCTTCAGCGAGGGCATCTTTTGCGGTAAGGGTATTTTTGACGTAGACGTATATGAAAGGCTGATTCCTAATGCGTTCAAAGATTCTCTGATACTGAGTCACGACCTTCTCGAGGGCTCTCGTCTGCGCTGCGGAGTGCTTTGCGACGTTACTTTAAGCGATTCGCATCCGTCGACTCCGTCATCCTTCTTCAAGCGTCTTCACAGATGGATACGCGGAGATATGCAGTCTACTCTGTACGCCCGAACCAAGGTATATGATAAGCTCGGAAATTCCGAAAGAAATCCTATATCAAAGCTGTCACGTTTTTTTATATGGGATAATATCAGACGCGCGCTTGTTCCTCTTTTTTCGGGTGTAGCCATACTCATATCTCTTTTCTATCCCGCATCGCAAGGTATTTTACTTTCGGCTGCGCTTTCTTACGTTATAATACCTCCGCTTTTTGGTATTCTTTCTTCACTCCGGCATATAAACAGACGATTTTTTTCTCACGCTATACCGAATATGGGAAGTATTCTATGGGATGCATTTTGGGGTATATCCTCTCTTTGGGGATACGCTTTTGTATCCCTCGATGCACTTGTAAAGGGCTTTGTACGCTCAAGAATCACGCATAAGCATACGCTTCAGTGGACGGTATCATCTCTTGAATCAAAAGGCGGATTTTTTGCACAGATCTCGTGGAGTGTTCTTTCATATGCCTGCGGATTTGTTACACTCGTTTTTGCCGAAAGTGCTTTTTTGCGTTTTACTGCTCTCTTATGGAGCTTTCTGCCCGTACTTCTTCTGTTTTTATCTTTTGAAAGAATGGCCGCCAAAAAGCCGTCAGCCTCTGATAAGGCTATTTTGCTTCGATGGATATTTGATATGTGGAGTTATTTTTCCACGTACGTTAATGAAGAGGAAAACTATCTTCCGCCCGATAACGTACAAGAGTCTCCCGCTCTTACCGTCGCGCACCGTACCTCGCCAACCAATATCGGAATGTATCTTGCTTCCTGTCTTGCGGCTTGTGACTGCGGAATAATCGATGCAAGCGCACTTTGCACACGTCTTGAAAATACGGTAAGCACGATTGAAAATCTTCCTAAAAAGCACGGTCATCTCTATAACTGGTATGATACGCAGAAGCTTACCGTACTCGGAACACCGTATATATCTACTGTAGACAGCGGAAATTTTGTCGTATCGCTTATAGCTCTTATAGAAGGAATAAGTGATTATGAGGATATTGAGCCAAGGCTTAAAAATGTAAAAGAAAGGCTGAAAAACATTGCATATTCGGCTGATTTCACCTTTCTCTATTCAAAAAAGCGCAGGCTTTTCTATATAGGTATGGATGCTTCGGGTGAGGTCTCCGATGAAAACTGTTACGATCTCTATATGAGCGAGGCGCGCTCGACCTACTATTATGCTATAGCACACGCTCAGATACCCGCAAAGGATTGGGAGCGTCTCGGGCGGCCTGTAATAGGTAATAAGGGTTATATCGGTATGGCATCGTGGTCGGGCAGTATGTTCGAATATTTTATGCCTCATCTATTTCTGCCGTCATATGCGAGTTCTTTTTCTTCAGAGGCTCTTGCCTTCGCGGCAAACGCGCAGATGGACGATAAGATAAAAGGCTTTTGGGGTGTTTCCGAAAGCGGATATTACGCATTTGATTATGCTATGAATTATCAGTACAGAGCAAACGGCGTATCACGGCTTGCTCTTGATCCTGTAATAGGAAAAGAAAGAGTTATTGCTCCGTACGCATCCTTTCTCTCTCTTCCGATCACGAAGAAAGCGGCTATTAAAAATCTTGAAAAACTACGTGATTTCGGTGCATACGGCAAGCACGGATTTTATGAGGCGGTGGATTTTACAGCATCAAGAGTCGGTCTGTCGCGTGAAATTATAAAAAGCTATATGTCTCACCACGTAGGTATGAGCATAATTTCGGCAACGAATACCTGCTTTGACGATATATTCGTTAAAAGATTTATGCGAGATCCCGAAATGTCATCGGTACGCGAGCTTCTTTGCGAGGCAATACCGACTGACGCGGGAATATCTAAAAAAAGAGCTATGCAGATCCCCGAATATATCTCACACGGATATCAAAATCTAAGTAAAACACTGAAAAGCAGCTACAAAAGCGGGAAGATACCTCTTGTTTGTATGATATCCTCGGACAGCGCATCGGTAAGCGCTTCTGACGCGGGACATATTATGCTCTCCCGAAAGGATATTCTTATTACGCGTGACCCGTTTGACGTACGTGATATGTACTCGGTAATGAACGGTCTGCAGGTATTTTATTCTGTAGACGGCGAAGCGTTTCAGTTTATTACCGATAATATGAGCTATTCGGGCTCTAAGATAGTATTTAAAAATCAGAAAAGCTTTAACGGCGAAAAAATATCGTCTGCGCTTACACTTACTCTTCTGAAGGAGGAGGATGCTTTCTGCGTCAAGCTTGACCTTAACGGAAGATTTTCTTATGTTATGCCTATGCTTGCCTTTGAGGTTGCACTTACAAGGGCGAAAGACAGAATATCTCATCCGTTTTATGACGCACTCTCCGTAGAAGCTATATACGATAAGGATAACGGTATTCTTGTTTTTCACGCAAGATCAAAAAGCGGAAAGGAAGATAAATGGCTCGGCGTATCTCTCGAAGACTATCCGTTTGACAAGGAATTCGATACACGAAGCGATATACTTCCGCTGAATTACACCTGTGAGGATATAAAAAAGCTTATGTCGTCACATCTTCCCTCACGCCTCGGCGCGTGTATATCTCCGTACTGTACTTTTAAAGGCGAGGAGATAAGATGCTCTGACCAATTCTCTTGTGAATTTGTGATCGTATATGCAAGCTCTTACGATGATATTTTAAGAAAATATACTCTGATACGGAAGAATACCGGCAAGGACGTCAGCAGTTATTTCGCATCGTCAATGCACTCTCTTTCTCAAAGTCGGCTTGCACTTGTGAATATACCCGGCGTGTATCTGAAGTATTCGGACTATTATCTTGCCGCACTTTATTTTCATCCCAACGCTAACGAGGCGACAGATAAAAAGATCGAGAAAAATGCGCTTTGGGCGCACGGGATATCGGGCGACCTTCCCATAGTCTGCGTTGTTTTGCCGAGCGATTTTTCTCCTATGTGCAGGAAGGTATGCGATACTCTGATACGCATACACAGGCTTTGCAGGATAAGAGGCAAATTAAGCGATCTTGTATTTATTGTAAATGAGGCTGACGGATATAATACCAGAGTCAAGAACACACTCTCAAGTATAATATCAGAATGTGGCTCAAGCGAGCTTTTTTGCCGTTACGGCGGCATTTTTGTGGTAAGTGATCCTTCGATGGAGGAAATCTTTTCGTATGTCAGCGCGCTTTTTGTACGCCTTGAAAGGGATTCCTCTATCGAAGATATATTTCATACCTTTATACGGCGTGGGCTTCGTATATCCGATGATATAGCTGTACTTGATAAAAAGTCTAGTATATCAGAATCATACAGAGAACATTCCGACGGCTTAAAGGTATACGCGGGAGAATTTCATCGAAACGGATTTTCGGTATACAAGGAGCGAGCCGAGCTTGTATGGTCGTATATATACGCAAATCGGGTTTTCGGCACGCTCGTGACACAGAATTCGCTCGGGTTTACTTGGTTTGCTAGTTCAAAAGAAAAGAGGATAACTCCATACTTTTCTTCGTATAGGCAGGATATATGCGGTGAGCGACTTATTCTTATTACCGCTAAAGAAAAGAGATATGATATTATTGCGTCGTCGCACGAGTGCTCGTTTGATCACGGATGCGCGGTCTACAAAGCTGAAATAGAAGGTGTCTGTATAACTGTCAAGGTAGGCACAGATGCAAAATTACCGCTCAAGCTGCTTCTTGCGGAGGTCAGCGGAAATACCGACAACTGCAGAAATATAGTGTACAGCATCGACCCCGTGATCGGAGAAAACGTCTGTCCGCCAAATCTTATAATCCATAGGAAAGACGGCGATACAGAATTCTTTAAAAGAAGGTACGATTCCTATTTATCTGAGCATATAGTTTTCCTTACCTCGTATGAATTTGAACAAACAGAAGAAAATTCTCGAAAATATGGATTTCTGCTCGGTATTTTCCCTGCATTTTCAGACCGTGCTTACTATTATATGAGAGAAAAGTATTCGTCAGCCGAGGATTTTGAGCGAGGATTTCAAGAATACGCTCTCTTTTATGAAAAGCTCTTCGGGCGTATACAGATAAAAAGCCCGGACAGAGCTCTCGATACCGCTATTAACTATTATATTCCCTATCAGAGCTTTACTGCTCGTCTTTTCGGACGCACCGGATTTTATCAGTCGAGCGGTGCGTACGGATTTCGTGATCAGCTTCAGGATTCGCTTGCTTCACTTTTTTACGAGCCGAATTTCTGCAAATATCAGATATTTCGCGCTGCCGCACATCAGTATACCGAGGGTGATGTACAGCACTGGTGGCATAATTCGGATACAAGCGGCGGGAAATGGCACGCAGGACTTCGTTCAAGGTGCTCTGACGATCTTTTATGGCTACCCTACGTTGTTTCCGAATATCTTAAAGCAACCGGAAATTATTCTATTCTTGACTGCAAGGTGAGGTATATAGAATCGCGTGAGCTTGATGAAAACGAGCTTACGCGCTATGAACGTCCCGTGCGCTCAAAGTACCGTGAAAGCCTTTACAATCACTGTATAAGAGCTATAGAGCGTGCTTTGCGCTTCGGTGAGCACCGACTTCCTCTTATCGGAAGCTGTGATTGGAATGACGGGTTTGACCGTGTGGGTAGTGGCGGCAGAGGTGAATCGGTATGGCTTGCACAGTTTATGCGTATGATACTTTCCGAGTTTACCGTTATATGTCAGAACTACGGAGACATTGCAGGTGCGAAAAAATACAGCGAAATATCATCAGAGCTGTCAGATGCTATTGAAAAAGAGGCTTTTGACGGAAGGTGGTATCTGCGCGGATTTTATGACGACGGCAAAAAGCTCGGTGCTCACGGTGACAAGGAATGCGAAATAGACCTTCTTTCGCAGTCGTTTGCGGCAATCTCGGGAGAAGACCGAGCACGTGCAAAAAATGCAATGAAGGTTGCCTGCGAAAAGCTTTGGGACAAGGAAAGCGGCATAGTAAAGCTCTTTACTCCTCCCTTTTCGGGAAAGGGCGATGATCCCGGATATATCATAGGATATTGCGACGGATTCAGAGAAAACGGCGGACAGTATACTCACGCGGCACTTTGGGCGGTATGGGGACTTATTTCTGTCGGTGAATATTCAAAAGCGTATGAAATGCTTTGCGATATAAATCCTTTGGTGCGCTCTGCCGACAAATCATCAGCAGAAAGATACAAAACCGAGCCGTATGCACTCTGCGGAGACGTATATTCGTCTGAAGATCATCCGGGACGAGGTGGCTGGAGTCTATATACCGGTTCAGCGTCATGGTTTGTTCGCGTGACGCTAAGCGAGCTTATCGGATACCGTGAAAAGCACGGTAAGGGATTTATTATATCACCAAGTCTTTCAGATAATTTCGACCGATTTGAGCTAAAAATATCAAACGGCGGTGTGAATTACGAAATAAGCGCAAGGCGTGATCACGAATCAAAGAAGATAAAAATACTTTGTGACGGAAAGGAGATAGACGGCGAAAAGGAAAAATTTTTCGACGACAGCGACATTTACCCGAAATAACGGTTGAAAATTAGTTAAAGATATGTTATAATTACTGTAATTAATCTTTTGAAAGACGGTGATCAGGATTTGAATAATATAAAAAGAATCTCATTATCTCCATCGGTTACTTTGAACGTTATACCGAGTGAAAAATTCAAGGTGTCATATCTCTCCGTTTACTTTTCACGCCCTGTCGATGAAAAGGAAGCAGCAAAGAATGCGCTTATTCCCGAAATATTGACACGTGCCTCCAAGAAATATCCTACGATGACCGATCTTAGCATTAAGCTTCAGTCCTTGTACGGAGCTTCTATCGATCCCGTAAACACGCTTATGGGCGAGGCGCACGTATTCGGATTATATTCTTCTTTTCCTGAAAATCGCTACGCTTTTGATGATACCGATATTTTAGGCGAGGTCATTGAGCTTATTTCAGAGCTTCTGCTCCATCCGCTCACCGATGAAAAGGGCGGATTTGATGAAAATATCGTTGAAAGCGAAAAAACAAAGCTCTGCGGCAGAATTATGGCGCGTATAAATAATCCCGCTTCGTATGCCGTAAGACGGTGTGAAGAAATTATGTGTGCAGACGAACGCTTCTCGGTTTCGCCGAGCGGTACTGTAGAAAGCGTTTCGTCTGTAAACGCAAAAGAGCTTTACGATTATTATCTGTCTCTTCCCGGAAAGACCGCTGTTGATATTTACTACGCAGGCAGCGCAGATATTTCTCTGCTTGAGGAAAAATTCACCGGGCTCTTTTCCGCATTTAACCGTCCTCTTTCATTAAAGGCTGTTACAGAGGTCAGAAGAAGCGCATCCGGAGAAGTTAAAAATATTATTGAGGAGCAGCCTGTAGCTCAGGGTAAGCTTACTATAGGTTTTCGCAGCGGTTATGCACTCGGCGATAAGGATTATCACATTTTCTCGCTCCTTAATTCCCTGCTTGGCTCTTCCCCTACAAGCAAGCTTTTTATGAACGTACGCGAAAAAATGAGTCTCTGCTACTATTGCAGCTCGCGTCCGAATGCGCTTAAAGGAATTATGACTATAGCAAGCGGTATAGAGGTTGATAATTTTGAAAAAGCCAAAGATGCTATTCTTGATCAGATAAATGCGCTCAAGGAGGGTGACATCTCTGATTTCGAGATCGAAAGCGCTAAAAAATCACTTATCAATGCATACAAGGAGCTGACAGACAGTCCGTCGGGACTTGTTTCCTGGTATCTTACAAGGTCTTTTGCAGGACTCAGTGACACACCCGAGGAAACAGCGGAAAAAATCCTTTCCATAACAAAGGAAGAGCTTACTGCATCAGCCGCGCGTCTCTCACTCGATACCGTTTATTTCCTTAAAGGAACCTTGGACGCAAACGATATCGACGAAGATGAAGACGACGAATAAAGAAAGGGATCAGAAATATGACCGTAAATGAATTAAAGGTCCGTGAAAATAAGAGGCTTGGAGAAAAATATTATTACTTTAAGCATCAAAGCGGACTTGCAGTATATATTTTCCCAAAGGATCTGACAACAGCATACGCGCTTTTCGGAACAAAATACGGCTCTGTAGACAACTTCTTCCGCGCCGATAAGGAGAGCGAATTTATAAAGGTACCCGACGGAATAGCTCATTTTCTTGAGCACAAGATGTTCGAAAACGAGGATGGCGAGGATCTTTTTGCTAAATTCGCGCGTACCGGTGCTTCTGCAAATGCGTATACCTCTTTTATGCATACTATGTATCTCTTTTCATGCACGGAGAATTTTAAAGAGTCACTTGAAATACTCTTAAGAGGCGTTACTTCTCCTTATTTCACAGATGAAAACGTTGCCAAGGAGCAAGGAATCATCGGTCAAGAGATCAGAATGTACGAGGATAACGTACACAATGCACTCTTCTTCGGTATGCTCAAGGCTATGTATGCTTCAAACAACGCGCGCACCGAAATAGTCGGCACGATAAAATCTATTTCGCAGATCACTCCGGAAATACTTTACAAATGCTACGACACCTTCTATAATCTTAACAATATGGCACTTTGCGTCTGCGGAAATATTGACGTTGACGACGTGATATCTGTATGTGACGATATTCTTAAGGCTGCACCCTCTGTAGACATTGAAAGCATATGGTCACAGTCTGAAGAAAGCGAGGAGGTCGTGTCCGACCGCTTCACGAGAAAAATGCAGGTCTCAAAGCCGATATTCTCTATCGGAGTAAAGGACATAAGGATATCGGAATCAGCCGCAGAGCGCCTCAAAAAACGCGTTGTGGTCGAAACCCTCACCGAATGTCTTTTCGGACAGAGCTCACCGTTTTCTGTTTCGCTTTACGAGGAAGGTATTATCCGAAATCCTCTTTCTTCTTATTCTGAGCACAACAGAGCTTTCTCGTTTATTGAGCTTTCGGGTGAATCGGAAAATCCCGAGGAGGTATTTACCCGCTTCAAGGCTTACGTGGAAGAAATGAAGAAAACCGGAATAGACAGCGAAACCTTCACCCGCGTTCTTCGCTCTGCATACGGCGCGCTCATCGGTATTTTCGATTCTGTCGGAAGCATTGCCAACGAATTTCTCTCGTTTATAATGGAAGATTACGATATTTTCGATTATATTGAAATGTTTGAGAAGATAACTCTCGAAGACGTTAATATTGCTCTTAACGAGCTGTTTGACGAAAAATATTATACACTCGCAACTATTTTCCCTAAGGAATAATTAAAAAAATATAAAAAGGAGTTTTCGATATTGATCGAAATCAGGTAGAAAAAATGTCACCACTTGCACTTCTCTACTATTACATCGGTTTTCCCGGACTCGGTATCAAGGATTTTCACGTTGACAGCGTTGCGCTGGAGATCGGCGATCTTGAAATAAGATGGTACGGTGTGATAATCGTTTGCGGAATCGTTGCCGCCTTCGTATATACATATTTGCACGCAAAACGCCACGGGCTGATCTTGGACGATCTTATCGACCTTACGCTTTCTGCTGTTATTCCCGGAGTTATCGGTGCGCGTGCTTATTACGTTTTCTTTGATTATTTGAAAAATCCCCAGAATTACAGCGAATTTATTGATTTTATCGCAGTATGGAACGGCGGTCTTGCAATATACGGCGGTCTTATATTCGGTGTTATCGGAGTCGTTATCGCTCTTAAGATCAAGAAAATGCGAGTTCTTACTCTTCTCGACAGCGGATTTCCGGGTGTACTTCTTGCGCAGGCTATCGGACGTTGGGGTAACTTCTTCAATATGGAGGCTTACGGCGCTGAAACAAATTGGTTCTGCCGTATGAAGCTCTCTTACGAATCTGGTACTGCTATATACGTTCATCCTACCTTCCTTTACGAATCGCTTTGGAATCTTTTGGGATGTATCATTCTCTCTCTTCTCTTCAAAAAGCGTAAATTTGACGGACAGATATTCCTTATGGCGGTATCATGGTACGGTTTCGGACGTATGTTTATCGAAGGTCTCAGACAAGACAGCCTTTATATCGGAGATTTCCGAGTATCGCAGGTGCTTGCTTTCTTGCTCTTTGTCGCTTCTCTTATTCTTATCATCGTTATGCTCATCAAAAACCGCGAGCGTCACGTTGCAAGATGCATCTACACAGCAAAGTCTGCAAAATATACTGTGTACGAGGTTGAAGACGGAAAAGATCCCGACTATGATTACGATATGAATATGCTTTATGCAAAAAAGACGGACAAGGCAGAAGAGCATGCAGAAGCGCAGACATCTACCGAAGATGACAGCGCAGACGAGGCTACAAGCGAAGAAGCTTCCGAAGAGCTTACCCAAAGCGATACCGATGATAGCTCAAACGAAGCCGAAGAAGATACGAATACCAAAGAAAACGTTGAAAATGAAGAAAAGAAAGATGCTTCCGAAGAAAATTCAAGCGAAATTTCTTCAGATGAGTCGAACGAATAATCTACCGTCGAAAGGAATATAAAATGTCAGCAAAAATTATTGACGGCAAGGCGATAAGTGCGTCTTGCAGAGTAAAAATAGCAGAAGATACCGAGAATTTTAAGAAAACACACGGATTTGCTCCCGGACTTTCGGTAATTATCGTGGGTGAAGACCCTGCTTCAAAGGTTTACGTACGCAACAAAAAGCTCGGATGTGAGCAGGTAGGCTTTAATTCAAGCGTATACGAGCTTCCCGAAAATACCACTCGCGAGGAGCTTAATGCTCTTATTGACAAGCTTAACGCGGATGACAGCGTTCACGGAATTCTTGTTCAGCTTCCCCTTCCGAAGCATCTTGACAGCGAAGAGGTGATCGCACGTATATCTCCCAAAAAGGATGTCGATGCCTTCCACGAATCTAACGTCGGACGTATAATGATAGGAAACTACAGCTTTCTTCCCTGCACTCCCGCAGGCGTTATGGTTCTTCTTAAGGAAAGCGGAATCGATATTTCGGGTAAGGAATGCGTAGTTGTCGGACGAAGCAACATCGTAGGAAAGCCTATGGCTATGCTCCTTCTGCAGGCTAACGGCACAGTAACTATCTGCCATTCGCGCACAAAAGACCTTTCAGAGGTTACGCGCCGTGCGGATATTCTTGTTGTTGCTATCGGAAAGGCAGATTTTATTACCGCTGATATGGTAAAGCCGGGTGCTGTTGTCATTGACGTCGGAATGAACAGACGCGCAGACGGAAAGCTTACCGGCGACGTTGATTTTGCAAGCGTTTCTGAAATCGCTTCCTACATAACTCCCGTCCCCGGTGGTGTCGGACCTATGACTATCACAATGCTTCTTCAGAATACCCTTATTTCAGCAGAAGGCTTTGCTAAAGGTAAATAAATCATGGACGTAAAGGAAAAAATGTATCTCGGTGAGCTCTACAACGCTTACGATGAAGAGCTTATGAAAGAACAGACTCTTTGCCTTGAAAAGCAGTATGATTTTAACGCTACCCGTCCTTCGGAAGGCGAAAAAAGAAGCAAGCTTCTTAAAGAAATGTTTGCCGAGATAGGCGAAAACTGTTATATCGAACCTCCGCTTCATTCAAATTGGGGCGGACGTCACGTGCACTTCGGCAAAGGCGTATATGCAAACTTTAATCTCACGCTTGTTGACGATAATCACATTTATATCGGTGACTCTACTCTTCTTGGTCCAAACGTTGTAATTGCGACCGCGGGGCATCCCATTCTTCCCGAACTCCGCGAAAAAGGATATCAGTATAATATTCCCGTACGTATCGGTAAAAACTGTTGGCTCGGTGCAGGTGTTGTAGTCCTTCCCGGTGTTACTATCGGAGACAATTCTGTTATCGGCGCGGGAAGCATAGTAACAAAGGATATACCCTCAAACGTTGTCGCTTACGGAAATCCTTGCCGTGTTATCAGAGAGATAAGCGAGCACGACAGAGAGTATTATTTTAAAGATCGAAAGATCAAAGAAGAAGACATAAAATAAAAAATTATTACGGATCATTACGGAAAGGAAACTAATAATGAAAAAAAGAGGAATAATCACACTTATTGTCGGTGCCGCCATACTACTTATAGGAATCGTATTACCGCTTGTTTTTTCGGGTGTTTCAAAAGGCTCTTCGGGTGAGGCTTTAACTATTCTTGATCCTCAAAGATGGTCGTTTTACTTGGCTCTTGCATTTATCCCTACAGGATTTGCAATATTTTTAAACGGACTTTTCATTGCTATCTTCCCGAATTTTACCGAAAGCGTTTGCAAGGTATCTACCACGATAATCTCTATTGCACTTTCTGCGTCGGGTGCGCTTGTACTTATTTCCCTTTTCAACCTTTACGTATACGTTGTTTTCAACGAATCGAGGCTCCATCCGATAAGCTATCCCGTAAGCTTCTTCGCCGCACTTCTCTGCTTTTTTGCAGGATGTATTCTCGTACTTATCTACTACTTTTTCCGCAAAAAGAATTACTCCTTACAGGGCGTAGCCATAGACCTTCTTACAGTAGGACTTTATTTTATTCCCATGACCCTTTTCTGGGTAAGCGTGGAAATGGTTGCGAGTGAGCTTATTGCGGTTCTGACGTGAAATCGTTCTTCAAGTAAATATTATCCCGAAAAATCCCGTTTGTATTTAAACAAACGGGATTTTTACTTTAAGAATCAAAAATATTTCATATTGCAAAATAATTATTTCTTCTTTACGCGGAGTATCACACCATCACATTTCGGTATGATCTTCGTATTTCCGTAAAGAATTTCTGTTATTTCGTAATTGCTGTTCACTTTAATATCGGGAACTATAGCCTTATCCGAATAATTCAGAATGGTAACGATCGACTCAAAATCATTCTCGGGATTTACCGTGATTCCGAGATTTCTGTCATAAACCAAAATAGGTTTTGAACTGATGATATCTTTTGCGACCTCTTTATAAATGAGATAGTATGGAAATTTGTTAAATCCGTCGGCGGTGTCAAACGCAATGTTTTCAGGTGAAAAATTAATGAAATATACTGTTCCTTTTCCGTAGCGGTTTTTTAGGAACACAGGATTTCCCTCTTCGTTTTTAATAAGAACCTCTGCAGTAAGAGGAGTAAGCAGTATCTCATTTCCGCGGTAAGAAACACTTTCACCTTTAAAGGTAAAGTTATGATTTACTCCCGTCATAACACCCATAGACTGAGCTCCGATTACCTTCGGCACATCGATCATATGTCCGCCGTCGTATGAGATGCAAAGCGTAGCACCGTTACTTACACGGTCAAGAAGCTGCTCCCACGTTGCCTTTCTTAGAATGCTCCATCCTGTTATCGATGGCAAAAAATACAAATTTGACTCCGGAAGAGGATCTCCCTCGCTGAATGCAACGTCAAGATCAAAGCCTGCTTGTTTTGCAAACGTAAGTGATGCCATTGCGTTGTTTTGATGATTCATTTCGTAGGATAGTACACAAAATCCGTCTGATTTTCTCTTTGGGAAGGGCGAAGGAAGCTTTTCAAGCGTTTGCGACATCATTTTCATAACGTGAGCAACAGGCTTCGGAGCTCCATCTTCATCAAACAGTCCTAGTGACTCTTCCATCAATGACCATGTGTAAGGCGAAAAATTAAGATGCTTCTGATCCCACGCGCACCACCACTGATAGCCGAGAAGTCCGTTAGAAAGCGCAGAAAGGATTTGAATACGCATAAAATCAGCGGACATTTCTCGGCTACCGATAGTTTCGGTAAACGTTCCGCTTTCCTGTATATATGCGGGCTTTTTTCCTACTCCCGAATAGTAAAGCGATTGTGCGGTCGGAGTAAATGTTGCCCTAAGACGCGTATAGGGCTCCTTGTTGGCACCGATCGTCGGAGACGGATACGGGTGCGTAGTCATAACGTCACAAAGCTCCCCTTGATGTGTTATTCTCCAGTTTCCGCTAATCTCAAGAGCGTGCATACCGCTTGCAATAGGGCGTGTATTGTCCTCAGAACGGATCGAATCAACTACTGTTGCTGCCCATCTATATGAGTCAAACGCACTCCAAACCGGTCCCATGCAGTTGCACTCATTGCCGAGATCCCACATAATTATGCTTTTTTCATCCTTAAGCTCCCGGACAAATCTGTGTATAAAGCGTCTCATAAGCATAAGTGCTTCGGGATCTGTGATAGGATTTTTTCCGTTGATCGCCGGTGGAACGAATAGTCTTCCGCTCATCCAACCCGTAACGATGGAAACAACGAGAGTCATTTGGTTTTCCTCTGCTGCACGACAGAAATCACGGAAATCCTCTATTCTGTCCATATCAACACCGTCACCAAAAACAACGCTTCCATCGTGAGAATTGGTATATTCACCGAATTTTCCCAAATGTCCATAAGATTTGTCGATCGGTTGAAAATCTCTCCAGTTCGGAAAGACTCTCATACATCGCACTCCGTATTCGGAAAGCTGTTTTAACTCCCTGCGAATCGCATCTTTGTCGTAATGAAGCCACATTTCGGTTCCATAATCACGACCCCAATAGTTTACACCAAGCATAAACTCCATTTTAAGTTACCGTTCCCTTCTTAGTTGATATATTAAAATATTCAAAGTAAAAATTACTCTGTTTTTGCCTCTCTAACCTCTATGATCTTGCTGTAAAAGTCGCCAATTGGCTCCTCCAAGTATTTTGGAAAGTCATCCTTCAGCTCGTCCATAAGATCAAATCCGTATTTCATAAGAGTGTCACCGCTGAGTCGCTTTCCGTTTATTTCATAAAGCATATCGCCAATAAGTCCTCGAAGCTTTATGTTTCTTATCTGTTCTCCGGCTATAAGTCCGTGAGCAAATATGAAAATTACGGCGTTTCTACCGTTTCTCTCAGTATATTGCCAAATAGCTGTCTTGTTTTGTATATAGGAGCTCAGCGGATAGAAATACGAGTTGTGCAATATCGGACGTATGGTTTTGTAATATTTTATCATTTCACGGGTCTTTTCGATGTCTTTCTCGTCTGCCTTTAGTATATCAAAGCCTACGCTCATTGATCCGGTCATCCCGAGAGTTGCTCGATACGAAAGCGGAGAAACTCTGCCGTTAGTTGAGTTGTACGGAGAGGGCGCGATATTTCCGGCACCGCCCGCATAGCGCGGCGGGAACATCATCGCAAAGCCTTCGTGAAGCTTGAGCACGTCAACAGGGTCCGCATTGTCGCTTCTGTTTATCCTGTCGCAATATTCAAACAATCCAAAATCGGCTCTTGCGCCGCCGTGAGCACAGTTCTCAATGAGAAGTCTT
This sequence comes from Clostridia bacterium, assembly GCA_017532425.1. Taxonomy (GTDB): domain Bacteria; phylum Bacillota; class Clostridia; order Oscillospirales; family CAG-272; genus SIG672. The sequence continues at coordinate 30,628 of JAFXJH010000014.1, forward strand.
GGATATTTTTCGCGTATATGCTTATATAGTCTCATCACATTTTGAGTGAATTTTATCTCAAAATCTCTCAACGTATCTTTTTCGGTGATGTATCTGTTCATATCCCATTTGAGATAATCAAGCTCATTTTCTTCTATAAGACGGTCGACCGTTTCCTGCGCAAAGTTATATACGTCCTCGCGTGCAAAATTCAGAACGAGCTGATGTCTGGTATAGCTCTTTTCTCTGGTTTTGTAGCATAACACCCATTCGGGATGCTCTTTATACAGCTCGGAGCTTTCGTTTATCATTTCGGGCTCTACCCAAAGTCCGAACAAAAGTCCTTTATCGTGGGCTTTTTTCGAAATGGGTAAAAGTCCATTTGGGAATCTTTCCTTGTCCGGAAACCAATCGCCGAGTCCTGCTCTGTCGTTTGTTCTGCCTTGCATCCAACCATCATCAATGACAAAGAGCTCCGCACCGAGGTCTGCGACCTTGTCAATCAGCCGAACAAGCTTTTCCTCTTCAATGCCGAAAAAGTACGGATACCAGGAATTGTATATGATTGGAAATGGCTTTTCTATATTAGAGCGCATAGCGAGCTTTTCGTATTCGAGGTCATATATGTTTCTTCTCATACCACACACGCCCGAGTCGCTATAGCCGAAGATCGCTGTGGGTGTTTCGAAGCTTTCGCCGTTTTTCAATTCTATCTTGGTATCGTGGAAGTTTATGCCCGTGGTTATCTTTACCGTGCCCGATTGATTTTTTTCAAACACATTCCTGAAGTTTCCTGAGTATTTGAGCATGCCATAGTAAAGCTCACCGTAAGTCTCCGTGCAGGGAGCGGATGTGTTGGTAACGGTAAAGAACGGAACGTGGTATGGTCCTGCGCTGACCGTTCTTCTTGTTTCAAAAACGAGCTTTCCTCTCGGAATGATATTTGTGTATGGTGTGTATTCTCTCATATGAGAACCTGAGAAGGTCATTACCTCATAATTTTGACCGCTCGGCAGAAATATATTTGCTGATGCAGCATTTTCTATCGTAACAGTTTCGCCGCAGGCGGTTATAACAGCATATCTTTCTATCATATCAAGCTCATCGAAAGCGCGGTAAACGAGAGTAACGTCAAGCGAGTATATATCGTCACTAAGTGTGAGTCGCAGCTCGTTTTGCACGATACTGTGATTTTTATAGGTAAGCTCCGTGTCCGAGATACCGTCGTGATAGCGTAGCTTTATGCTTTCCTCGTCATAAATACCGCGACCGAAGGTGACATATTCCTGCCTGTACTCAAACGATTTGACAGAGCTTGTAAAACGCTCGGTATCATTTGTGCTTTTCAGAGTCATCTCCTCGGGATGAGCAAGCCTTGCGCCATAATAGATGTGAAGCGGCACCGAGCGATCATTAAGTCCGAAAATATAAGATGAGCTTTTTGTTTCGATGATGAAGGTTCTCGTTTTTTCGTAGTATTTTATCATATGGATAAGCTCCTTTCACAGATTACAGTTCATCAAAATATATGTTTATTTTTTAACTTATAAAGATATTGACTTTCCGTAAAACAATATATATAATATCATTGTACAAAAGTCAAATGCTTATCATTGTCACCGTGAAAAACGTCTGATATATTCAATACTTGCTCAAAAGATTTTCTCTTCCGATGGTATAATAACATTAAACATTTACTTTTTCCACTAAAGTTAAAACATTTTATTCTCATATTTTTACATTTTGGAGTTTTATGAACGAGATATTTTACGAAGCAATAAAAGATACCTCCACCAAAGTTTTCGCTGAGGTTCAAAAAGCTTATTCATGCCGACTTCATTTTCACAGAGCGTTTGAGCTTGCCTATATACTTGACGGACAGGCTCAATACGAGATCGAGGAGGAAAAATTTGTTGCCGATACAGACCATATCGTTTTCTCTCATTGCTATTACAGACATCGCAGCTTTGACAATATTCCACATAAAAAAATAGTTATTGCAATTCCGGAAAATATGTCTTATGATATAGCGACACTGTTTAAATCAACGACACTTCCCGCACTGTTACCGGATAAAAAGCTAAATAAAACGTTGCTACCGTATTTCGAGGCTTTATTGAAATCGGATGAATGTACCCCTGAGATATTGATAAAAGGATACATAAATTTGATTTTTGGTACTCTCGCCTCACATTATGCAAATATATCAATAGCTCCCACGAATAAAAATATATCGGTCATTGTAAATATTCTCGACTATATAGATAAACATGCAACAGAATCAATAACACTTGACAGTATTTCGCAAAGATTTGGATATAATAAATCATATTTTTCAAGAATATTTAATGAATATGTGGGCGTTTCACTTTGCAATTACATAAATCTTGTTCGATTTAATCATTTCGAGGCTAATCTGAAGAAAAATAAAGACAAAAGCATAACCGAACAGATCTTCGAAGCGGGTTTTCAATCTGTATCTACCTTTTACCGCGTAAAGGAGCTAAAAAAACGGGGATAACAAAAGAAACCCGAAGTTATCACCGATTGGCAACAAATTCGGATTTCATTACGAAGCTGTTTCGTGAATTATAAGATGATCTCGTTAAAAAAGCACTGCATTGTGGCACCTGCCGTAGAGCAGGTGCCACAGTTATATTCGCCTGCGGCGAGTTCTATTGCTTCGCAGTGGTATTCGGCTATCGCCGAGTGATATTCGCTATGCGAGCTTGAGAGGCGAATATAATATCACTGCGACCATCGGGAGCAATATCACTGTTGCTTGCAACAATATCACGCTGACACGGTCAGCATATCACTTCCAATTTGATACTGCATTTGTGTCTACAAATGCAGTGCTTCGTAAGGCTGAATTAAGGACTACAACAAGAT
>JAFXJH010000140.1 GCA_017532425.1 Clostridia bacterium
GGGCTTCTGCCCGATGGTGCGAGGACTGCCACGCGCTATGCTTGCCCCGGACGCAAGCGTCGGGAAAGCGAAAAAACAGTGTGGTTGTATTGTTAATGCGAATACGCGCTCTAATCATCACCCCGCCTCGTGCGGGGCTTTTCTTTGTTTTCTGCGCATCAAAAAAGCCTTCTCCTGTGGGAGAAGGTGGCAGCCAAAGGCTGACGGATGAGGAGTCTTTTTCGTTTGTTTCAAACACCTCATCCACCGCTAACGCGGTCCCCCTTCCCCCACTGGGGAAGGCTATTTGGTTTTCCGCTAATTTTGCACGCCCTCCGATAGGCAATGTTTTTTAGATCCTTTTAAAAGCTACATTTAAGTCCTGTTTTTTCGCTTATGATATTACAGTATCGGGACATTTCCTTATCTTCCTGCGTTTTCTCGGAAAACGAAGTATATTTTTCTCCTATCATACTGTATTTTGTTCCTGCGAGATAATTATATTTCAGAAGCTCCACCGTAACTCTCGGGTCTTCAAGAGAATTCAGTATCTCTGCAAATGACTCAAGGTCATTTTGCGAGTCATTAACTCCGGGAATGATCGGGATACGTACCGTTACTTGTTTATCTGTCATAACAAGCCGCTTCAGATTTTCTATTATAATATCGTTTGGCTGACCGGTATAGCTGATATGCTTTTCCCTATCGGGAATTTTGAGGTCTGTCAGAAACAGGTCTATATACGGAAGAACTTTCTCGATATTCTCCCACGGAACAAAAAGAGCACTTTCTACTGCCGTAGATATCCCCTCTGCCTTGCATTTTTCTGCTGTCTTTGCAACAAAATCGGGACTCAAAAGACATTCTCCACCCGAAAAGGTAACTCCGCCGCCCGACATTTTGTAATACTCGACATCCTTTTTTATTTCCTCAAAAACACTCTCCGCGTCCCTATCCTCACCGATAAGAGAAAGAGCACCCGTTGGGCAAGCCTCTGCGCATTTTCCGCAAGAGGTACAGCCGTCACGCAAAAATACCATATCATTTTCATTTACGGTGTGGTGATTCGGGCAAATATCGACGCATCTGCCGCATTTTATACATTTATCGGGAAGATATGCGATCTGTGATCCGGCTATCAAGGTTTCGGGATTATGGCACCATTTACATCTAAGGGCACAGCCCTTCAGATAGATCACGCTTCTTATACCGGGGCCGTCGTGAAGAGAGCATCTTGATATATTAGTTACTTTGGCTTTTACAGACATGAGTGCTTCGTCCTTGCAATTATATGATCCTGCAGCTCGGGAGATATAGCGTTGAATTTCTGACTAAATCCCGATACGCGTACCGCAAGATTATTATATTTTTCGGGGTACTTTTTGGCATCGATCAGCATATCTGCATCTATCGTATTAAACTGCACGTTACTGAGTCCCTTTTTACTTGCCGCAAGAAGCAGTTCTGTCAGCATTGTTATATTGCGATCTGTGAAAAGCTTCGGGTCTATTTCGACTATCGCCGACGTCGTACCCGGTGTCCGCTTCGTCGGGAATTTTGCAATAGAGTTAAACAGTGCCGTAAGACCGTTGAAATCGCGTCCCTGCATCGGCGATACGCTGTATGCTATTATCTCACCCTTATGCCTTCCGTCGGGAGATGCCGCGCTTTCTCTTCCGTGATCTATCATCCAAAGGAAGGTAAAGGGCTGCGCATGGAAAGAAAGACCGTATTTATCCGAAAGTTCATCAAGATAATCGCACGCTTTATCGACAAGATCTACCGCTATAGAGTCTACGCTTTCAATATCGTTTCCGAATTTTGCCGATTTATTTATAAATTCCTGACGCACGCTTTCATCCGGGAAATCGTTTACAAGGATATCCTTAAGTGCCTCGAGAGAATATCTGTGCTCCTCATAGACAAATTTACGCACTACCTCAAGCGAATCGGCAAGATTCGGTACTCCGCCAAGCATTATCTGATAATAGTCGTAAACAGCTCCCGCGTCATTGAAATCCCTTCCGCTTTCAAGGCATCCCTTTGTAAGCAGGGATTTATACGGACACGGCGTGTTAGTTATCGAGCTCACTCTGTGTCTTTTCACAGTTTCGCAGGTAATATCGAGAATTCTGTAGATCTGCTTCAAAACAGCGTCATAGAACTTTTCAAAGGTATCAAGCTCGGAGAGCTCACCCGTTTCGCATCCGTTTTTCATTTCGGGATACATCATACTGTATCCGTTACAGAAAACGTATTCAAGAGCCTTCAGAAAGTTAGTTTCGCCCGTCACTGCGTGCGGATTCGATTTTCCAGGTATGACAGTTTCCACGCAGCCTATCTGAGTATAATCGCACGCATCCTCGTGAGATATTCCCTTATACTCAAGTGCGGGTATCATGACGTCATCGTTGAAGAAAAACGGAATTCCCTTCTGAACGTGACCGACCACCTCAAGCGCGCGTCTGACGAAATTCTTATCGCTGTTTTGTGAATATCTTACCGAAAGGCATCTTACAAAATCAAGCTGTTCTGTAGCATCAAGCATCATATACGAAAGCTCGTTAGCCTGACATTTTCCGTCTGCCGAGGTACCGCCAACGCAAGACTGCTGTACGTCGTAGTTTCTATAAAGCTTTATCCACAGGCAGCATATAAGCTCAAAAGCCTCTTCCTTTGTGATAACATTATTTTCTATATCGTTTTTATAATACGGATAGAGTATCTGATCAAGTCTTCCGAGTGAATTTGCATTTATCCCGTCCTCCCACGTGTTTATTATATGTGCAAACCAAAGCGACTGCACGGCTTCGTGAAGGGTCTTCGCGGGATTTTCGGGAACGTTTTCACAAACCTCAATTATTTTTTCAAGGTCAGCTTCGCTGTATCTCGGGTCGTTAGTTTCTTGAAGACGCCTTGCTTCGGATGCGTATTTCTTTCCCATATTTAATGCGGAAAGGCATATCCTTTTTGCGGCGTTATACAGCTTTTTACTTCCGTTTTTCTTTTCGAACTCTTCGACCTCGGCAAGAAGTCCTTTGAATCCGAGCCTCAAGACCTTTTCGTATGCGATCACAGAATGATTTTTATCCTGACAACGTCCCATTGCCGCCCATTCTTTTTTCGAATTTATTTCGATTTCTGTCTGCTTGATGGGCACGCGGTTGACCGACGAGGGTCTTATTTCGATAAATTTCTTTATATCCTCCTCCGATATAAAGTTCATACGCATAAGCGCAATACCCTTTTCATCCTTTTCGGGTATGAAGCGCTCTCCGTATCTCATATTGGGATAATTAAAGCCAACTATAAGCTCATCCGGCTGTATTATCGGAGTAAAGCTATTGATAGTGCGCGCTATTCCGCCTGCCACTATCTCGTCATTTGAAAGCTTTTTCTCTGCGCATTCACTTTGTCCGACAGCAGTATAAACTATTCTTTGAACGCAGTAGGTATCCTCAAATTCATTTCTGCTCATTGCGGCCTTTTTCAAAGCCTCGCATCTGTCACTAATCTGAAACATAGTATGCTTTTTCCTTTCGTAATAAATAAGTGCTTCCTTGGTATTTTTCTTATATTCTGACGGATAACACCCGAATTCTGCCAAAAACGCTTTATTAAATCCGCCTATACTTTCATATCCGTATTCAAATGCAACGTCGGACACCTTATTTCCCTTCAGTATATCCGATGCGGCAAGATGAAGTCTGAAATATCTTATATATTTGACGAAGGATCTTCCCGTATATTCGCGGAATTTGGTGCAGAAGTACCATTTTGAGTATCCGAATTTTTCGGATATATCCGCAAGCGTCATATTTTCTTTAATATTCTCGTGAATATATTTCAGTACCTCGTACACATCCTCACCTCCGTACAAATATCTTTATTTTATTATAGCAAACGGTAAACAGAAATTCTACTCCATTTTTGCGAAGTGAAAAGCAAAAGCGCAGTACGTATTTCACACTGCGCTTTCAATATCACATCTGCGGCTTTATAATGAACTTTCCCTTTGATCTGAGTCCTGCATCCGACAGTATTTCGGGAAGCTTTTCAAGGCTTTCGTAAGCGTAAACTATCGAGCTTACGTCGATCTTTTTACTGTCAATAAGCGCAAGTGCCCTGCTCTGTGTATAGGGATTTATAAAGGATGCCTTAAGAACGATCTCCTTTTTAAATATTTCAAAAGGTTTTACCGTGATAGTATCGTCGGGTGCCGTAAGACCGAACATCATTACTACCGATTTTCTGCCCGCGATATCTATTGCCTGCTCCATTGTGTTTGTTCTTCCTACACATTCTATAATGCAGGAGATACGCTCGATACCGTTTTCAGCGAGAGTCTTCTTGACGTTCTCTCCGAAGGGATCGATGCATAGGTCTGCTCCGAGCTTCTTTGCTATTTCTCTCTTTTCTGCAACCGGCTCTATCATTATAAGCTTACCCGCTCCCGATATTTTCGCAAGCTGAAGCATTATCATACCTATCATACCGCCGCCGATAACAGCAACCGTATCTCCGCAGGAGATCTCGCACATATCGATACCGTGAACACAGCAAGCGACCGGCTCTGTCATAGCCGCCTCTTCATAAGAGGTCGTATCCGCTATTTTATATACCTGAGACTGAGGCACTGCACAGTACTGCGCAAATCCGCCGTTTACTCCCGTACCGATACCTATCATATTCTCGCAAAAATGTCCTATACCGCTTCTGCAGTAATAGCATTCGTTACAAAGCTTATTCGGGTCAACGCATACTCTGTCGCCCGCTTTGATAGTTTTTACGTTTTCGCCGACGGACTCGACTATTCCCGCAAACTCGTGTCCGAGAACCGTACCCGACGGTGTCGGGAAGCATCCTTCGTCTCCGCAAAAAATATGTACGTCCGTTCCGCAAACACCGCAAGCCATAACCTTTACAAGCACCTCATCAGCTTTTGGGATCGGCTTTTCAATTTCTATTACTCTAAGATCGTTTTCTCCGAAAAATACTCCTGCTTTCATAATATTCTCCTTTATAACTGCTTTGCAAAATACATCTTGGTCTTTACAATTAATATATCGTGCCCAAACGAAAATTTCAAGATATAAGAAAAACAATTTTCTAAATAGTAACAAATAAGCATATCAAAAGCGAGATCCTCAAGTTTGCAAGAATGATAAAAGCGTCAAAATTTACTTATACAAATAAAATCAAAAACTCTTGACACGCCCTTTTTATGCTGATATAATTATCTCAGTATAGAA
>JAFXJH010000141.1 GCA_017532425.1 Clostridia bacterium
AGGCTGATCTCGATGTTGTCGAACTTGATAACCTCGTTGTCGCTCTGATTGTCGTGTGCGCTGTAACGGCGGAGAACTGCCTTGATACGAGCGGAAAGCTCCTTCATATCGAAGGGCTTGACGATAAAGTCGTCTGCTCCGAGCTCAAGTCCGAGTACCTTGTCAAATACCTCGCCCTTGGCGGTTACCATAATTATAGGCTTTGTGGAGATCTCGCGGATCTCGCGGCATACCTGCCAGCCGTCCTTGCGGGGGAGCATTATGTCAAGAAGAACGAGATCGGGCTCGAACATCTTGAAAAAGTTTACTGCTTCAACGCCGTCGGAAGCAATTTTGGTTTCGTATCCTTCTTTGGTAAGATATACCTTTATAAGCTCTGCTATGTTGCTGTCATCTTCGATTATAAGTAATTTGGTTCCCATATTTTTTCTCCTTTTCAATGTTTTAATTCTTTTTTGAGAAATGTCAATGCTCAAATGTTAACTTTGTTAAAAAATCTCTCAAGTTCATAAGTATTATAACAAGACATACTGAACAAAAAATGTATATAAAGTGAACATATTGTGAATTTTGGATCGGAATGTAAAAAAGGTAAAATTTTAGTAAATAAATTCGTTTTTTTGCTTTATAAAGGGTAAAAATGAGAAAAAAGACTTGTAAAAACGATAAAAATATTATATAATGTAATGTAAATCTAAAATACGTTTTCATCGGAAAGGAAAATTATAATATGAAACTTGGAATAGTGGGAATGCCTAACGTAGGTAAGAGTACACTGTTTAATGCTATAACAAATGCAGGCGCACAGAGCGCAAACTACCCCTTCTGCACAATAGAGCCGAACGTTGGTATGGTAGCGGTGCCCGATTCGCGTCTTGATTACCTTGCAGAGATGTATTCGCCCGAAAAGTATACACCTGCGGTTATAGAATTCGTTGATATCGCAGGACTCGTAAAGGGAGCATCGAAGGGAGAAGGTCTCGGAAATAAATTCCTCGGACATATCCGCGAGGTAGATGCGATCGTTCACGTTGTACGTTGCTTTGAGGACTCTAATATCATTCACGTTGACGGAAGCGTAGACCCGATGCGTGACCTTGAGACCATCAATTTTGAGCTTATATTCTCGGATATTGAGATCGTTGAACGCAGAATCGACCGTACCAAAAAGCTGCTCAAGGGCGATAAGACTCTCGCTGCAGAGGTTGAATTCCTCGAAAAGGTTCTCGCAGTGCTTACAGACGGTAAGTCGGCGCGTACGATCGATATGAACGAAAGCGAAGAAAAAATAATGGAAACTCTTCCGCTTCTCTCGAATAAGCCGGTAATATACGTTGCAAACGTAGGTGAGGACGAGCTTGACGGCGGATATAACGATTCGGAAAATTATAAGAACCTTTGCGCTTTTGCAGAAACAGAGGGCGCGAAGGTCGTTCCGATCTGCGCAGGAATCGAAGCAGAGATCGCAGAGCTTGATATGGAAGAGAAGAAGGTCTTTCTTGCAGACCTCGGAATAGAGGAAAGCGGTCTTGATAAGCTTATCAAGGCAAGCTATAGCCTTCTCGGACTTATAAGCTTCCTTACAGCAGGTCCGAAGGAGGTTCGCGCGTGGACGATCACAAACGGCTCGAGAGCACCTCAGGCGGCAGGAAAGATCCATACAGACTTCGAAAAGGGATTTATCCGTGCGGAGATCGTATCCTTTGAAGATCTCGTAGCTTGCGGAGGAATAAACGAAGCAAAGGAAAAGGGTCTTTACAGAAGTGAAGGAAAAGAATACGTTATGAAGGACGGAGACGTTGTTCTCTTCAGATTTAACGTGTAAATGTTTGTTATTTAAAGTGGGATGTGTTAAATAATGCTTTTTAAAAGTGTATTTGCGCGCTATATGTTAGCGTTCGTTGTGATTATTCTGATAAGCTTTTCAATACTTTCGATGATTGTTGCCAACCAGGTGATGGATTATTCGACACAGATAAAAGACGACGAGCTGTCAAGAATAGCAAATAAGTCAGAAGACATGATAAGTGTGGCTTATAAGAACAGCGAGCACAGTAATTTCACAGATTTTGTGAATGCAGAATATATGATGCTGTACGGAGCGTTTGAGTTTATCGACAGTGGAGATGAAACAAACGTCGTGCTTGCCGATATAAACGGAAAGATACTTTGGTGCACACAGCTTGACCCGAATAAGGAAACTTACGTGGACAGAAACAAGAAGCTTTCCGAGCATACGATCGAGAAGGCACTCTCATCCGGCTTCGGTACGGAGGAGACAACGCTGGAGGGCGTGCTAAAGCATCCTTGCTACGTAAAATCACTTGAGATAAACGTGGACGGCGAGGTTCAGGGCGTGCTTTTCGTGACTACGATCTCGTCAAATGTCTATAATTTCGTTATGTCGACTGTAAAGACTATCGTTATGTCGTGTATGTGGGTAATGTGCGGAGCGATAATCGCAAGCTATTTTATAAGCGAAAAGATAGTTCATCCGATACGTCAGATGAGTCAGGCAGCGCGTGAGTTTGCGGTAGGAAAGCTGGATGCGCGCGTTCCGGTACAAGGAAACGACGAGGTCTCTGAGCTTGCGATGGCATTCAATAATATGGCGTCAAGCCTTGAACGTAACGAGGAAACGCGAAGGTCCTTCCTTGCGAACGTTTCACACGATATGAGAACACCGATGACGACGATAGGCGGATTTATAGACGCTATCCTTGACGGTACGATACCACAGGATCAGCAGGAGCATTATCTGAAGATCGTTTCGTCGGAAATAAAGAGACTTTCGCGACTTGTTTCCACACTGCTTGATATTTCAAAAATACAGGCGGGAGAGCGAAAATTCACTATGGAGCCCTTCGATATATGCGAGCTTTCGCGTCAGATAATAATATCCCTCGAGCAGAGAATAACGGATAAAAATCTTGACGTCGAATTTGAGTGCGACGAGGACAGAATGATTGCCGTTGCCGATAGAGACGCGATATATCAGGTGCTCTATAACATATGCGATAACGGCGTGAAATTCTCAAGCGAAGGCGGAAAATATAAGATCTCCATAAAGGATTCGGATAAAAAGATAATTGTCAGCGTGTATAACGAGGGCACGGGAATCCCGAAGGAGGATCTGCCGTACGTTTTCGACAGATTCTATAAGAGCGATAAGAGTCGCGGTCTTGATAAAACGGGCGTTGGACTTGGTATGTATATAAGTCGAACGATAATGGAAGCGCACGGCGAAAATATTACCGTTCGCAGTAAGCAGGATGAATTTTGTGAATTTTCTATCACGCTGAAGAAGAATATGACTTAAATTTTATTATGGTGGAATATGGTTGAATCTGATATGAAAAAGGCTCAGGATAACCCGCACGAGGGTCATCGTGAGCGAATGCGCAAGAAGATAGAAAATGGATTTGTTGATTCTTTTACCGATGTTGAGCTTATCGAGGTTTTACTGTATTACGTAATAAAACGAAGCAACACCAACGTTGTTGCACATAATGTGATAGATAAGTTCGGAACGCTGAGAAACGCATTTAACGTGGATGCATCTGCGTGGGAGAGTGTCGACGGAATAGGGAAGTCCTGCTCGACCTTTGTGGCACTTCTCAGAGAGATAAATAAAAGAGCAGCTATAACGGATGAAACTGCAGAGAAAAGATTCTCTTCGATAGAGCAGATTGGCGAGTACTTTATAAAGAAGTTCAAGGGCATGACCGAGGAAAAGGTGATGCTTTTGATGCTCGATAATAAAAATGCCGTTATAGACTGCAAGATAATAGGAAACGGTACGGTGTCATCATCGTCGGTCTCTCCGCGGTCGATAGTAAAGCTTGCGCTTACAGCAAACGCATCAAGCATTGTTTTGGCACATAACCATCCGTCTGGAGATGCGTCGCCGTCGAATGATGATATTATGCTTACAAGGACGCTGAGAAGAGCACTCGGCGAGCTTGAACTGAATTTTATCGAGCATATTATAGTTGCCGATGACAGATATATGCCGATCATTTCCTATATGACACGCGTTTCCGAGCTTGATTACAGCTGAAACAGGAGCTTTAAATGGATACAGTAAAATCCGATCGCGAGAGATTTTCCCGCACAAAAATGCTTATCGGTGAGAAAGCACTTGAAAAAATAATAGATTCACACGATATCATCTTCGGACTCGGAGGAGTTGGCGGCGGTGTTATAGAGGCTCTTGCGCGCGCAGGCGTGGGCAAGCTTACTCTCGTCGATTTTGACAGCGTGTCAGAAAGTAATATAAACAGACAGCTTATAGCCGATACCTCGACCGTGGGAATACTCAAAACAGATGCCGCGAGAGCAAGAATAAAGCTTATAGATCCCGATATAGAGGTTGTCACGCATAATTTGTTCTACTCGGAGGAAAACGCGTCAGAGGTCGATTTTTCGGGCGCTGACTATATCGTTGACGCGATAGATTCGGTAAGATCGAAGATAGCGATAATCGTTCGCGCACAGCGTGAAAATATCCCCGTGATATCCTGTATGGGCACGGGCAACAGAGTGGATGCACTCGGATTTGAAATAAGTGATATATATAAAACAAGCGGATGTCCGCTTGCAAGGGTCATGCGTCACGAGCTTCGCAAAAAGGGAATTACGGCGCTCAAGGTGCTTTGCTCAAGGTCGGATGTTTATACTTCTCCCGAAGCGGATGAAAGCGAAAATTCGGGAAAACGCGTTCCTGCCTCGATATCTTACGTGCCTCCTGTCGCGGGATTTATCATCGCGGGAGAGGTTATAAAAAATATCGCCGGGATAAAATAAAATATTGGCTTTGGCGTGCACGGGATGAAAACGGGCGCGCCAAGCTTTTTTTGCTGATAAAAGCTCTTAAAAATGCATCTTACCCGTGTGAATTTGCAGGAAAGAAAAAATCGCTTGAAATTTATTTGAAAGTCTGTATAATAAGGTTGTGAAGCAAAGAAAGGAGTGGATTTCTTGAAGGTTACGATCGTTGAAGATCCTAATATAAAAGAAACTGAAATATCTATAGTTTGTTCCGGAATGACAAGTGAACTAAAAGATATTGTTGCAAGCATTACTACTGTCGGACGTACGTTTGCAGGTAAAAAAGAAAACGAGATTTTTTTCATACCGGTCAAGGATATTTTTTATTTTGAGTCCGTGGACGGAAATATATTTTTCTATACAAAGGATGAAACTTATGAAGCTACGGAAAAACTTTATATAATTGAGGAAAGCTTGAAAAATCTACAATTTTCCCGAATATCCAAAACTGTAATTGCTAACTTGGATAAGATGCTGAGTATTAAAAAATCAGAAAACAGCCGTCTTGTAGCGACACTTATTAACAAAGAAAAACTCGTTGTTTCAAGGCAATACGTATCAGAAATCAAGAAAAAATTGGGGGTATAACGATGTTTGGAAGATTTTGGCGTTCTTTTATGGAAGGGATGGGGTTAATTACAATTCTTTTTACGGCTTTATCGCTGATTTTCCCAAATAAGATTGAATTTCGAGAATTACACCTTGCGGTATGTATATATGTTTCCGTTCATATTTTTTCCTTTTTAACATTTGAGCTGAAACTTTTTTCAAAGCATCTTTGGATAAGACGCACTATAGTTGTGTTTGTTTCTCTTCTCATCGTGAGTGCCTTTGAATTTATATTTGGCTATTTCCGTTTTGAACTTGATTATTTAATTGTTTGGGGAAGCGTGATGCTGCTTACAGTTGTTTTCGTGTTTTTTGTATATTATGTCGGAGATAAAATTGAACAGCATAATCTAAAGCTGATCAATCAAAAACTATGTGAGAAAAATGAAAATAATGTAGAATAACACATCTTTGGCGTGCACGGGATGCCGACTTGCAATAGAATAAGTGAATGCTTAAAAAGAAAATGGGCAGAGAAACTAAATTTCTCTGCCCATTTTTGTCCGAATAATTGCACTTTTCTGCCGAAAACGTAAAAACGCTTGAAAATTTTTTCGATTTGCATTAAAATAGAGTTACACGGTGTTTGCCGGGTAACTCTATTATTAAATAATGCTTTACTTGTTTGGAAAACGAAGGAGATAAAGGAATTCTCCGTTCGGATGAACGCCGAGACGCTCAAATCCGCAGTGCTCGTAAAGACCCTGACCGCGGAAATTGTTCTGTGCGGTCGTAAGAAGTATGCCGCCGCAGCCGATGCTCTCGCAGTATTCGCGTACCGTTGCAATAAGACGTCTGCCGAGATGGCGACCCTTCCAAGCCTCTGCAACGGCTATGCCGAGCCACGGTACCTTGGAATCCTTGTCCCATATGAAAACGTATCCTGCCATTTTGGGACCGTCCTCGGTCTCGTCAACTGCAAGCCAGAATATGTGATCGGGTTTCTTGTTATCAAGATAGTCAAGAGTTCTTTTTTCGTTGCCGCTTCCGCGCTTTCGGTTGAAGAAAGAGGCGCTCTCCTCACCCATCTGATCGAAAAATTCTATAACAAGCTGTCTGTCACCTTTTTCGAGTTTGCGGATAGCCAAACGGTCAATATTGTAATCCATAATTTACACCCTCCATATAAGCGGTAGTTAACCTTAATAAGTTTAGCACAGAATAAAGTGTTTGTCAAGCGTCTTAAAAGCCGTCGGAAAGGAAATATTAATATGAAATGCCGAACCGTGATCGATAAGGATAGAGAAGAAGAGGTAGTGATATACGTTCACGAAAAAAGCGAGCTTTCCTCCGAGATCGAGGAATTTGTTATGGGAAGATCGCTCGAGCTTCTCGGATATAAGGATAAAAATATCGTGAGACTTGCCTTGTCCGAGGTCTACTGCTTTACGGTAGAGGAAAATAAGGTCTTCGCTCTTACCGAAAAGGAAAGGCTTCAGCTGAAACAAAGGCTTTATCTGCTTGAGGAAATGCTTGACGATTCGTTTGTGAAGATAAATCAGTCTTGTATAGTGAGCGTGCGAAAAATAAAAAGATTCGATACCTCGATAACGGGTACACTTGTGGTCGAGCTGAAAAACGGATATAAGGACTACGTTTCGCGAAGACAACTGAAAAAAGTCAAAGAAAGGATAGGGTTATAAGCTATGAATAAATATTTGAAGAGCTTTTTGCACAGAGGTCTGATTTTCGCAGGATTTGGCCCGGTAATTACGGGTATAGTTTATTTTATTATTTCAAAATGTGTCGATAATTTCAGCGTAAGCGGCGACGAAATGCTTTTTGTCATAATATCGACCTATATACTCGCGTTTGTGCACGCAGGAGCAAGCGTCTTTAATCAGATAGAGGAGTGGCCGATAACAAAATCTATGCTCTTTCATTTTTCAACGCTGTACGCGGCATATACGCTGTGCTATCTTTTTAATGATTGGATAGCATTTGATCTTGCGGTGATAGGTATATTTACTGCGGTTTTTGTGATAGGATACTTCGCGGTCTGGGCGATAGTTCTGATCTCTATGAAATTAACCGAAAAAAGGCTGAACGCAAGGCTTAAATAAAATAAAACACAAGGAAGGGCGTGCACAGTTAGCGATAAAATTGAATAGCCTTCCCCGGTGGGGGAAGGTGGCAGCCGAAGGCTGACGGATGAGGTGTTCTAAACTCAAAGCAACTCCTCATCCACCGCTTCGCGGTCCCCCTTCTCCCATAGGAG
>JAFXJH010000004.1 GCA_017532425.1 Clostridia bacterium
GCCGAATCATATTCACCTAATCATTATAATAACCGATGACGAAGAATTGCGGGCGATTCGTGAATCGCCCCTACGAGGTCGGTCCGTTATTTCAAAGGTAATTGGATACGTTAAAATGAATGCGTCTAAAGAGATACATAGTAAATATGATGATGCTGTGATATGGCAGAGAGGTTTTCACGATCACATCATTCGTGATCGGCGAGACTACGAAAAAATTGCTAAATATATTTATGAGAATCCGATAAGATGGCAATATGATTGCTTCTTTGCAGAAGAATAGGGGTATGGGCTAAGCCCTGTGCCTTTGTAATATAAAGGCGAAACTGGCGATAAACAATATTTATATAGGAGGCGACTATGATTTTTAATAAAAAATTTCCTTTTAAGGATGTTCCTAACACACTGTGCTTTACCTGTTGTCACGTATTGGATGATCACCAACCCATACTGTATGTTTCTCACGACAAAGATGGTTGTTGGCAATTCTTGTGTGGTCAAAACCATTCTCAAGAAGCTGCAAGGGTGGTTTCCTTGGCAGAAATTTTAAATGTTGACAAAAATATTTCTAAGTTGGCTGGTTTGAAACGGGGTGAATATGCCCAGCTCCAAGATAACAAGCGTAAATGGATAGTTTTTAAGAAAAATTTATAAGACGAACCCCCGACAGACCGTAAATCTGTCGGGGTTACTTATTTGTTTACAGCGAAGCAATTCCGTTTGATATGAGCAAATTGATCTATGATTTCTCCGCTAAGAATGCACGCCGTTACATAAGTCTTGGTTTTTTGTCTTTTATATAATTATTTTCCCATTCCGTAGTTGTAGGTCTCGTCAAGCAGAGCGTAGAGATTTTCGATAGGAAAATCGCAGGTCGCTTCGTTTCCGAGGGTCATTATCAGTCTACCCTCTTTTCGGGAGTAGGTGTCGATAAGATGTCTGACCTCACGTCTGACGTCCTCGGGAGTGCCGTTCGGTATTATCTGCTGTACGTCGAATCCTGCAAGTATGGTGATTCTGTCGCCGAATCTTCTTGCCACCTCGACCTCGTCCATGGAATACTTCTGAATAGGATGAAGGACGTCAAATCCGATGTCAATGAAATCCTCAATAAAGCTCGTTACGTTTCCGCAGGTGTGGAGCCATACGTGTACTCCTACCTCGTGAGCGGCTTTTACGATCTGCGAGTAATACGGCTTAAAGAATTCACGGAATATATCGATCGAAAAGAAGGGATATTTCTGCGTGCCGATATCGTCCGTGATGAAAAATCCGTCGATATCGTAATACTTTTTGCTGTTCTGAATGAGCTTTATATAGAAATTGGTGAACGCCTGATAAAGCTTGTGAGTTTCTTCAGGATATTCATAATAGTCGGTCAGCGCGTTTTCCATTCCGCGGAGCCACCAATGACGCTCAAAAAGGGTAAACCACATATATAAAACGCGGTATTTGGTCTTCTCGCCAAGCTTCTGCTCCCAGATGGCGTGGTAATTCGGGTCGGGGAAATCCGCGATCATATCGTCGATCTCTTCCATCTGCAAAGCGGTCTGCGCGTCAAGAGCCTTGTTTTCGACCTCGTCGGGAAGGGGGTCGCGGTGCATAAAGCGGAAGGAGGGGTCGTCGGAGGGTGCATTATATTTGTCGGGGAGCATAATAGTGATCTTCTCAAAATCGAAGGGATAGTCGCGAAGGTATTTTTCGGCAAGCTCCCTGTCCTCTCCGAATACGTGAGGATGCATCCAGCCGTGATAATAGGTTGGTATGCGGCTTGCGTGACCTTTTCCTTCAATGACGTTGATTATTTCTTCGCGCGAAAGCGCTTTTCTCTCGTTGTTCACGACGGTTGTCCTCCTTGGGAAAAATTTCTCTCATATTGCCTGACAGAAGAAGGGCTCGTCGGTGTATATTACGCGGTTTTCATCGGGAATCGAGCATTTTACGTTTATAAACTCGATCTCTCCCTTTTTATCGGTGTCCCAGGACTTGATAAGATGATCTGCACCTGCGTTCAGAATGTTTACGTTCTTCATTCTGATCTTTTTGTAGTTTGCCGCACGTATGAAGGTGGTGTCTTCCTTGCCCTCGCTGAAGGAAAATTCGATATTTTCAAGCGTAAGCTCTACGGGAATGTCGGCATCTCCGTAGGCTGTCAGCGGCATAGCAATTCCCGAAGCCTTGATGTTCTCGAATTTGATGTCAAGCATAGGAGTTCCTCGCTGCCAGAGCTCGTTGCCCGAATAGTTGTAGTGCAGGAAACGGTCTGCATTTTCGATAAGGCAATCGCGGATAACGATATTCGTGCCGAGATTGTATATTTTCGTTGCAGGCTCTGCGTAATATGTGAAGATACTGAGCATAGAGCGCGCGTTGTCCTTGTAATATGCGCTGTCGTTTGCCATTATGCCCGCTTCCTTTTCTTCCTTACTCATACGGCCGCGGAACATAAATTTAGGCGGAGCGAACATATGACAGCGGTGAACGAGCACGTTTGTGCCGCTGAAACGGAATGCGGAGCAGGCACTGTTTATTTCGCAGTCCTCGACAAGCACGTTTTTGTTATTGTATCCCGCAACGCAGTCATCGCCCGTGTAGAATTCGCATTTTCTGATGATAACGTCCTCGCAGGTAGTGATGTGAACTCCGTCGTGACCCGCTTCGTTTATAACCTCTTCAACAAGTAGATTTTTGGTGTTCTGAATAGCCTGCGCCCAGTTTCCCGTGTTTCGCGCGGTGTAACCGCGGAGCACGATATGCTCGCTGTTTATGATGCTGATGCCGTGAGGACCTCTGTAATGCTCCTCACCCTTGGCGTCGTAACAGTTTTTACCGTCGATAACAGAGCCCTTTTCACCGATTATAGATACGTTTTCGGCGTGATATATGCGTATAATGGCGTTATGCCAACGGCTTGCATATTTGTGAAAATGCTTGGGTGCGCCGTCCACTCTCTCCCAAGCGCTGTCGTCAAGCTGATCGGGATCGACAGGCTCGATCTTGTCATCCTTTAATATAAAATAATCGTCGGGATCTCTGCTTCCCTCGAGAACTGCATTTTCAAGAAGATGGAAAACAATATTCGAGCGGACGCGCAGACCTCTTACGCGGTAAACTCCTGCGGGGACCTGAACCTCTCCGCCGCCTGCAAGAAATACGTGGTCGATTGCATTTTGTATTGCCTTTTCCTGAAATTCTTCGCTTCCTGCGATAGCACCGAAATCTGCTACCGATACAATCATTTTTTCGCTCATAGTAAGTTTCCTTTCGTATATGCATAAATGTACTTATATTATATCACACGTTTTTTGTATTTTACAAGGGACAAAGTTGCCAAAATGATAATTTATATAGTCAAAATTTGTCTTATTTGCCGCAGATGCGCACATCAGGATATTTTAACGGGGCAAAGCATAAAGAGTACGCATTTTATGCGATATTTTGCGCGATTAATTTAAAAGAGACTGTCTTTATACAAAAGGTAACAAAAAGAGCGAGAAAAAACTTTTTTTCGCCTTGCCGATTTCGACCGCTTATTTGCTTTGTCGGATGTAGAATGTTTTCAGATAAATCTCGTAAAATCGAAAGGAATTTATAAAATGCAAAACAAACAAGAAAAACGGACGGGTGTTATTATCAAAAAAATATACACCGAAATATCGGACAGGCTTATCGAGGTAAAAAACGCGGCAGTAACCTTTCTCGGAAATCTCGGTGAGGAGCAGGATAAAATAGTTTTCTCGGGCGGTGCGGAGAAGAGCGCCGTTACCGAAAGCTTCAGAATAAAGCGCCGAGTGGCATTTTCCCTGCTTTTTACCCTGCTCGGATTTCTTTTTTCGGGGACAAGCTTTTTCTACGGTGCAAGACCGTTTGCGCTTGCGCTTATGTGCGCGTCGGGATATGCGGGGACGATCTTTGTCTACGTTGGCGCGGTGATAGGGACGATAATTTCGGGCGAAAATATAGCGATCCTTATAACGGCATATACTCTGACCCTCGGCGTGAGAATTTTGCTTTCATCGCACGCGGACGTAAATATTGCGGTCAAAAGCTTTGAAGAAAATATAACTCTCCGCTGTCTTATAGGAGGACTTGCGGCATTCCTTCTCGGACTCGGGCAGGTGATTTCTGACACGTTTTCGGCAGAATCGGTATACGTTATGATATTTATGACCCTGTCTGTGCCGATATTTACGGCGGCGTTCAGAGCCTCGATAGGCAGGGGAGCGCCGAGCACGGCGCGCGATTTCTCGGTCTGCGTTATTTTGTTCGTGCTGATATATTCTCTGCGTGAGCATATCTTTTTCGGGCTGTCATTTTCGGTAATAGCGGCGTCCTTTATCGTTTTTTACATAGCAAATGCAAACGGATTTCTCAGGGGCTCGCTTGTCGGAATAATCTGCGGACTTGCATTTGACCCCACGGTTGCTCCCGCTTTCGCCATTTTGGGTATGACTGCGGGCGCACTTCGCATAATCGGGACGGGAATATCGGTCGCGCTCTCTACACTGCTCACTTGCGTCGTGCTTGTCTATATGGGTGGAGTGAATCTTCTGCTCACGCTCGCGGGAAATATTCTCTTTGCCGCAGTGCTTTTCTGGCCGCTTTGCAAAAGCGGAACACTTCCCGGCTTCAAGATATTTTCGGGAGTACACGAGGGCGTGGAAGGAAAATACGCCGAGGAAAAGAGAAGAGCCACAGAGCGCGGAAAGCTTGCCGCGATGTCCGAATCCTTCGATGCCCTCGCAACTACCTTTCTCAAAATGTCGGACAAGCAACGCTATCCGGGCGGATATGAGCTTCGCGAGATGACAAATGCGGTAGTGAATAAGCATTGCCGAAATTGTCCGCTGAATACCCTCTGCTGGCAGAAGGATTATGAGGAAACGAGCGAGGTTATTGACACTCTTGTGGAAAAGCTCCGTAAGGCGGGCACTCTTGAGAGGAGCGACCTGCCAGAAAAATTCAGAAAAAGATGCAGGACTGTCGACCGTATTGTGTCGGATATAAACACGGGCGCGGCAGAGCTTCTCGAAACTGCGATAAAACGCGACAAAACCGAGCTTTTTGCCCTCGATTACGAGGCGATGTCCGAGCTGCTGCGCGACGCGATATCGGAAAACGACGAGGAATTCAGCCCCGACCATACTCTTGCGCGAAGCGCATCCACCGTGCTCGGCAGACTGGGCGTGCGCTCTGCCGCGTGGGGAGCGTGGGGTAAGCGCAAAAAGACGATCGTAGCGTCGGGAATAGATATAGGTACGCTTGCCGTAAGCTCTGCGGAAATAAAAAAAGCACTCAGCGAGGAGACCGGACTTTCGCTTGGCGACCCGAAATTCGTTTTCGAGGGGGATTACGTTACGATGACTCTCGAAAGCCGCGAAAACTATAAAATAGACTCGTTCACGATAGGAAGCAAGAAAAAGGACGAGAGCGAGAGCGGCGATATCGTGCGTACCTTTGACGGGGAAAACAAGCTGAGCTACGCGATCATCTGTGACGGAATGGGAAGCGGTCATCAAGCCGCGCAGTGTGCGGGGATTTCGGCGCTCTTTATCGAAAAAATGCTGACGGCGGGTAATTTCAAGGGCGTGACTATGAAAATGCTCTCGAATTTCATTCGCTCACGCGGTGAGGAGTGTCATTGTACGGTCGATCTTTTCGAGTTTGACAGACTTTCGGGCGAGGGTGTCTTCGTGAAATGCGGAGCCGCGGCGTCGTATATTCTGCGAAACGGAAATCTCTTCAAGATAGACGCAAATACGATGCCTCTCGGGATAACGCGCGAGATAAACGCAGAAAATATTAAAATGACGCTTCATCCCGACGATATAGTTGTTATGATGAGCGACGGAGTGGCGCACTGTCTTGAGGATGCTCTCTGGGTGCCCGAGGTCATAATCTCCTGCGGTCAAACCTCGTGCGAAAACACCGCACGAGCGCTCTATACCCGTGCGGTAAACGAAAACGGACAAAGCGACGATATAAGTATAGCCGTAATAAAGATATCGGACATCGCCGCGTAAGATCCAAAATATGCTAAAAAACAGCCGAGAAAGGATAGCTTCTCATAAAGAAGTTTGATTTCTCCTTGTAGGGACCGGCGGTCTCACTTCGGTTCGGTCCCGCCACGGCTCTGACAGCCATTTAGGCTGTCATTCACTACCGTGGACGCCGCTTCGCTACCTCGACGGTCCAAAAAGGCATAATTGCTTCGCAGAAAACAAATAAATAACGCCGACAGGATATCTGTCGGCGTTCATATTATTTATTTTTTGATAAGACGCGAATCAAATTCATAACAAAAGCAATTATAAAGGTTGAAATTCCCACAATTTCGGAAAC
>JAFXJH010000142.1 GCA_017532425.1 Clostridia bacterium
AACCCTTTTTTCAAAATGGGTTTAAGCGAATTCCAAAGGCAGAGCCTTTGGCAGGATCCAAGGACAGAGCCCTGGTTAGCTTTCGCGGGAGTGACGACCGCGTGACTCAAGGGATGCCGTCCCTTGAGAAACCCTGCGGGCTTTTGAAAAAGCTCGAGCAAAACTTTAATTGAAAATAATTTTTTTAGAAAAGTTTTTAGGATTCTTAAACCCTTTTTTCAAAAAGGGTTTAAGCGGATTCCAAAGGCAGAGCCTTTGGCAGGATCCAAGTATAGAGTCCTTGGGCACGTTCCTTTCGAAAAAGACAGCCCGATTTGCATAAAATTTTGTGCAGACGGGCTTTTTCTATTGACAAAAGAGAAAAAATATAGTATTATAGTGACACCTATAAAACGCTTTACCAAAGCAAAGCGCAAAAGAAAGGAAAAATAATTATGAAACGTTTAATTACACTCGCACTTGCTGTTGTTATGGTATTCAGTATGATGACATGCTTTACCTCATGCGGAGAAAAATCCGACTGGGAAAAGATAGAGGAGCAGGGCTTCTTCTACTGCGGAATAACCGTATATGCACCGATGAACTATTTCGATGACGAGGGCAATCTCGTTGGATTTGATACCGAATTTGCAAAGGCTGTTGCAAAAGAGCTCGGCGTTGAAGCAAAATTCCAGGTAATAAGCTGGCCGAATAAATATCTTGAGCTCAATAGCGGCTCGATCGACCTTATATGGAACGGATTTACATACGGCGACGAGGACGGAGTTTCCCGTACAGAATACGTTGATTTTACATATTCGTACCTTGAAAACCGTCAGTGCCTCGTAACAAGAGCAAACCGTCTTGAGGAGCTTAATACGGCGGACGCGCTTAAGGGTAAGAAGGGCGTTGCAGAGGGCGGCTCTTCGGGTGAGGGCGTTGCTATAGACCTTGCGGGCGACGAAAAGCTTATTACGACCTTCACGTCGCAGGCTTCGGCTCTTATGGAGCTCGTTGCGGGTAACGCTGATTTTGCGGTTATCGACTATCAGATGGCTAACGCAATGGTAGGAAAGGGCGACTATAAGGATCTTTCCATAAACAAGGCAGTAGAACCCGAAAGCGAGGTTTACGCTATAGGATGCCGTAAGGGAAGCGATCTTACAGCAAAGATCAACGAAGCTATAAAGAAGCTCTCCGAAAACGGAACTCTTGCAGAGCTTGCTGAAAAGTACGGACTTACAAACGATCTTATAGCTGATATCGGTAGTAAATAATGGATTTTTGGGCAATAACAGCGAAGCTGTTTGAAGGCTTCGGAACGACCTGTCTGCTCTTTATTCTGACTCTCGTGTTTTCACTTCCGCTCGGACTTGTGATAGCGTTCGGCTCGATGTCAAAATTCAAGCCCTTCGCATGGCTGAGCAGAACGGTAGTCTGGATAATAAGAGGAACGCCCCTTATGTTGCAGCTTTTTGTGGTATTTTACGTTCCCGGAATGCTTTTTAAAGTGCAGCTTTTCGGCGGAGATAACGGACGCTTTAACGCGGCGCTCGTGGCGTTCGTGATAAATTACGCATGCTATTTTTCAGAAATATACAGAGGCGGTATCGAAAGTATACCGCGCGGTCAGTACGAGGCGGCTCAGGTGCTCGGAATGACGGCAAGAGAGACCTTCTTCACGGTCATTCTGATGCAGGTGGTTAAAAGAATACTCGCTCCGATGAGCAACGAGGTCATTACGCTTGTAAAGGATACCTCACTTGCGCGTGTTATAGCGGTGGCAGAGATATTCTTCGTCAACGAAATGGATTTCCTGTCAAAGGGACTTCTGTGGCCGCTCTTCTATATCGCGGTGTTCTTCCTGCTCTTTGTCGGCGTGCTTACCGTTTTCTTCCGCTTCTGCGAGAAAAAGCTCGATTATTATCGGGTGTAACTGTATAACCATAATTAAACTACGTTAAAGGAATCGGTCGTATTCATGGCTTTTCTCGAAATAAAAAATCTAAAAAAACAGTTTGGTAATACCAAAGTCCTTCACGGCATTGATTTCTCGATGGAGAAGGGCGAGGTCGTTGCGGTGCTCGGAGCCTCGGGCGGCGGAAAGACTACCTTCCTTCGGTGTCTGAACTTCCTCGAAATGGCGAACGAAGGCACGATAGACGTCGAGGGCGGATTTCATTTCGATGCAAAAAAGGATTATACGTCGTCTGAAATAAGAAATATGTGCCTCAAAATGGGACTTGTTTTTCAGTCGTTCAATCTTTTCCCGCAGTATACCGCGCTTGAAAACGTCTATCTTCCTCTTCAGCTTCGCACAAAGGAAAGCCTTCGCAAGGAAATGCCACGCGGAAAAGCAAGACACGCGGCGATAGCCGATGCCCTTAAGGAAAACAAGGCGCGCGCGCAGGCACTTCTTGACGGTGTGGGACTTCTTGATAAAATGAATAACTATCCGTGGCAGCTTTCGGGCGGACAGCAGCAGAGAGTCGCAATAGCGAGAGCTCTTGCGCAGGAGCCTGCAGTGCTCTGCTTCGACGAGCCGACGAGCGCACTTGACCCCGAGCTTACGGGCGAGGTGCTACGCGTTATCAAGGGGCTGAAGGATCAGGGACGTACGATGCTTGTCGTAACTCACGAGATGGATTTCGCGCGTAACGTTGCCGACAGAGTGGTTTTCTTCGCGGACGGTCTTATCGAAGAAGAGGGAACTCCCGAGGAAATATTCAGTAATCCGAAATCGCCGAAAACAGCGGCTTTTTTGAAGCACAGTACAATGGAAATAATTTAAAACAAAATCCGGCAGAGTTGAATCTGTCGGATTTTTTTGTGATTTTTTTCGGAAAAGTTTCAGGGCTTTCGGGGCAAAACTTGTTGAGTCGCGCTCCGCCGAGTGCGCATTAGTCATCAATTCCGGTGATTTTTATTTTGGCAAGCTCTATGTACTCACAACTGTGCTTAACTCCGAACATAGGATTGTTCATATAGTAAAGCGTACTGCCGTCTTCCGAGAATGAAAGATGAGGACTGTATCCGCATCTGCTGTCAGAATATATCTCATACGGAATGGGATTGTCTATTGCTATATACGTCTTACCGTAGTCAAAGCTGAGAAGCATAACAGCGCCTTCGTCTGTTTCTTCCCACGGAATGGGGTGACATCCTACCACTACAAGAGTGCCGCACTCACCGCCGGCAGGTGTCCATGCACACCAAGGCGACGAACCGAATGCAACTCCATTCGAGGCTTTTACCTGTGTACCGTAATCGGAAACCGGACCCCAGTCATCAAGATCTTTTGTCTTTTTCAGATATACCGGGTTGTTTTCGATACCTACCATTTCAAACGTCATTGCATATTCGCCGTTATTCATCTTGGCTATAGATATCATTCCGGGACGAAGCTCGGGATCATCACAGGCCACACATTCTTTGAGCTCACTCCAATTTTTAAGGTCTGTTGTATATTTATATACAAGCTTTTGGCTGTGTGCAGGGTCGGAGTCATCCGAATAGAAGCAGTAAAGTCTCTTTGTTTCTTCGTCATAGATAAGGAAGGGTTCCCAAACACCCCATGAAAGTCCGCCTGCCTTGTCAACGTTACATATTGTATTCCAAGATTTACCGAGATCTGTACTTGCGTGGAGAGTTATTGTACTTGTTCCGAAATCCGCATCTGCACGGTCTCTTGATGTGGCGGCAAGAATTATTGTTCCTGCCTTATAATTGCCCATATCAACGGGAAGCTCGTAAAGTAAAGGCATCCATGTGGTAGCATATCCTTTATTAAGAGTGTCTCTGACTGACGCTATCTTTTCCCAAGTTGTTCCGTCGTCTGTGCTCTTTAGTATACGATAACCTTCATCATAGCTTTCAAGAGAAGCAAGCAATGTGCCGTTGTTTTCTCCGTTATGTGCCAGCCTTATCATAGTGGGATACTCATAGAGTCCGATATACCACTTTGAAGGGGGCTCTGTAACAGCAGACCTCATTTCAACCTCAAATTCAGTGAAGTTATTGAACATGATAGCATCTGTATCGGCTGCCTTGATCTCGCTGTGACCGCTCTGAAGCTTTACAGTTTTGCTGTCGCTTTCAGCTACTTTAGCATAATTCAAGAGAAAATATTTAAGTGCTCTTCTTGTTATATCATCGTTTTTGCCGAGAATAGCTATTTTATTGTCTGTAACCTTGATAATAAAGGAGTTTTCATCCTCTGCAGCTTCGAGCTCTTTGGCAGCCTCCGCACTTAAAGTACGGTTTGTATTTCCTATAAGGATCTCGTAACCCGATTCATCAAGCGTCTGCGAAGGATTATACCAGTCGGAAGAAACTTTAAGCTCTGCTCCCGTATATGAAAGAAGGAGCTTTTTAAAGTTTGATATTGTTTCGGTGATGTCTTTGGACGTTACGTCGGGCTTTATGATCGTGTATCCGCTGATATCGAGTGCAACCGCTTCTTCTGCCTTTTCTTCGGGCTTACACGATACAAGAGATACGGCAATAGTCGCTGCAAGTATCAGAACGGCTAATGCTCTTATAAACGTTGTCTTCATTTTTATGACCATATCTTTCTTTGAATTTTAGTCTTATTTCGTTAAGCCCAGTGCTAAATACAGTTATTTCCCGTATTTCTCCTTTGCGATCTTAAGGCTTTCAATGGGATCCATAAGAGGGCTGTATTCGAGACCGCAAGCACCGGTGTAGCCGGCTTTGTCGATGGCTTCGAAGATAACGTTGTAATCGTTTTCACCGTACTGAAGCTCGTGTCTTCCGGGATGTCCTGCGGAGTGCAGATGCGCGATAAGATCGAGATTCTTCGTAACGCTCGGGATAATGTTGCCCTCCATTACCTGCTGATGATAGATGTCGTAGATAAGCTTGACGTTGGGATGATCTACCTCGCGGATGATGTCAAAGGCCTCGATAGACGACCAAAGATAATATCCGGGATGGTTTACGTAGGTGTTGAGAGGCTCAGGCATTATGGTAACGCCGTATTCCTCGAGGATCGGCTTTGCGGCATTCAGAGCGGCAACGATGGATGCGCGCTGCTCCTCGCGGGGAGCACCCGTGTCCTGTCCGACCTGAGTGATAAGCTTCTTGACACCGAGCTTGCCGGCGGCAATACAGCTTTCTTTGAGACCGTCGAGCCAAAGCTGTCTGTGCTCGGGAGTGGTCATACGGAACTCGGAGGTGCACATACTGAGAAGCTCAACGCCCGTTTCGTCGAGCGTGGCTTTCACCTTGTCAAGATCTAGATCCTTCCAGCGGTATGTTTCGATTGCATCGTATCCGAGAGAAGCAACGGTTTTTATTGCTTCGCAAAAATCAACGTTTTTGAAAAAACATGGAATTGGTACACAAAGTCTCATAAAATCATCTCCTGAAGCTTATTTGTTGAAATAAATTACCTGTCCGCTTTCCATAGATTCGTTTGCGGCGAAGGCGATCTTGTGCGATTTGAGCGAGTCGGCGTAGTCGGAGCGGATAAGGCTTCTGTCGCCGGTCATAACAGCCTTGAGGAAGGCTTCGTCAAGAAGGAAGGTCTGATCTACGCCTCTCGGAATGTCCTTGACACCGTCCTTCGAGGTGATGATAAGATTGTTTCTCAGTCTGTAATCGAGAACCATATCGTTAAGCGTGATGTAATATCCGCATCTCGGTCTTACGCCCTGAGAATAGCATCCGCTGACGAGCGTTGCGGTAACGTTGTTCTCAAAGCGGTAAACAACGGTCGAATGGTCGTCGGTGTCGTATTCGGGAGAAGCGTCAACGCCTGCCTTTACCATGCCCGTGGAAGCGGTAGCGTATACCGAGAGGGGCTCTCCGTAGAGATAACGAAGTCCGTCAACGAGGTGAATGTTCTGCTCAACGAGCTGACCGCCGCAGGTCGATTTCTTCTGCCACCACCAGGGTCCGGGAATTCCGCCTATCCAAGCACCGTAAACGAGTCCACCCGTCTTGTGCTTCGGAAGCTCCTCTTTGATGATGTCTATAAGGTCGAGATATCTGTCCTGGAAGCCGACGGCTGTGATAAGACCCTTTTCCTCGATCATACGGCTGATCTCTTCAGCTTTGTTCATATCGAGATGTACGGGCTTTTCAACAAGGAAGGGAATGCCCATTTCGATAGCTCTTGTTTCGGTGTCCGTGTGCGCGGTAGGCTCAACACAGATTATTACTGCGTCAAGAGTGTCGCGGCTCTCGTTATCGTAAAGCTCGGTGTGATCCTTGTAGATGCGTGTGCAACCAAACTGAGCGGCAGCTTCGTTTCTGCGCTCTTCGATGGGGTCTGCAACGGCAACGACTTCAACGTAATCCATCTTGATGAAGGATGAGCGGTGAGCCTTCGAGCGTCCGCCGCAGCCAATAAGTCCGACTCTGATCTTGTCCATTTTGAAATCTCCAATCGTATGTTTGAATTTTTTGTAAAAAAGCATATATTACGCTTTAAATTTGTGGTATATGCTGATATAATTATATTGTATTATTTGGCTTGTGTCAATCAAAATATATTGTAAAAATATAAGGATATTGCATATGGAACAGTTTATGTCATTTGACGGCAGACTGCCGATAATTCTTCATACGGTAGGCGAATCTCCGCATCAGAATGCGGTATCGCGAAGCGAGCGCGTAAAATGGAATCAATTTATATGGGTGAAGGATGGATCGGGCACCTTTCGCTCGGGCGACGACACGTTTTTACTTGAAAAGGGGCAGGGAATATTCCTGCGAAATTCGGTTTCCCACAGCTACGAGGGGAAAAATCTTTACACGGGATGGTGCACCTTCTCCTGCGCGGAAAATCTGCTCAACTACGTTATGGGAGATAAAAAACACCTCGTCTTCAGCGTGCCCGAATTTCTTGACGCCGAGACCGAAAATCTCCGAAGCCTTGCGCAAAGCGGAGCGGACACTCTCGAGCTGTCTGCCGCGGCGTACACCTACGTGACCGAGCTTTTCGCGGCAATAACGAAAAACGCAGACCCTATCATAAGCCGCTCTCGGAAATTTATGAAGAAAAATTTTTCAAAGCCGATAACCCTTGACGATATTGCCTCTTCTGTAGATCTCGATCGCTTTGCCCTTTGCAGATATTACCAAAAGCATCACAAGCGAAGCGTTATGAACGAGCTGAAAGCGATACGCATATCTGCCGCCAAGCGCCTACTCCGCTACTCGGACGAAAGCGTTGGGTCTATCAGCCGACTCTGCGGATTTGAAAATCCGAGCTATTTTTCGCTCAGATTCCGCGAGGAATGCTCGTGTACTCCGCTTGAGTATCGAAAAAAGTATATGTGATTTGTCAGAAACCCTTTTGCAAAGGAAACTTTTTGAAAAAAGTTTCCTCTAAGCGACGGTGTTGCCGTCGGTTTGTACTCTTTCAAAAACTTTACTGAAAAAAGATTTTTCAAATTGAAGACAAAATCAATCGGCCGGACTGAGGAAAGGGGAAAACCATCTCAAACGCCGAAGTTTTTCCCCTTTCCTCAGACTCCTATCCCCTTTCCTAGCTAAAAGCTTTTATTTTATTATTTTGTCTTCAGTCTGGGCTCTCC
>JAFXJH010000143.1 GCA_017532425.1 Clostridia bacterium
CGGTCAACGTATTCCATACCGAACTTTTCGGCAAGCATCTGGTCGATCTGAATCGTGATAAGGGTATCTTCCTTACCGTGAACGTTCTTTATCTGAATATCGAGCTTCGGTCCGTAGAATGCCGCTTCGCCGATACCGATCTTATAGGGAATCTCAAGGTGATCGAGTATTCTCGCCATCATACCCTGTGCTTCATCCCACTGCTCCTGAGTACCGATATACTTTTCACGGTCGGAAGGATCCCACTGCGAGAATCTGTAGGAAACGTCCTCGTAAAGTCCGAGAGTTTTGAGCATATATATTGCAAGCTCAAGGCATCCTCTGAACTCGTCCTCGAGCTGCTCGGGAGTACACATAAGGTGTCCCTCGGAGATCGTGAACTGACGTACGCGGATAAGTCCGTGCATTTCGCCCGAAGCTTCGTTTCTGAAGAGTGTGGAGGTTTCGTTATAGCGGAGAGGGAGGTCGCGGTAGGATCTTCCCTTACTCAGATATGCCTGATACTGGAAGGGGCAGGTCATAGGACGAAGTGCCATATTTCCTTGTCCTCGGGGTCGCCGAGCACGAACATTCCGTCAAGATAGTGATCCCAGTGTCCCGAAACCTTGTAGAGATCGGATTTCGCCATATAGGGTGTCTTTGTGAGAAGCCATCCGCGCTTTTGCTCCTCGTCTTCAACGAATCTCTGAAGAGTCTGGATCATTCTCGCACCCTTGGGAAGCATTATCGGAAGACCCTGACCGATAAGATCGGAGGTCGTGAAGAGCTCAAGCTCTCTTCCAAGCTTATTATGGTCGCGCTTCTTTGCATCTTCAACGCGCGCGATATATTCTTCCATATCAGCCTTATTCGGATATGCTATACCATAGATTCTCTGGAGCATCTTGTTTTCCGACTTACCTTCCCAATATGCACCCGTGCACTGTGTAAGCTTGAATGCCTTTACTGCGCCCGTGCTGAAAAGGTGAGGTCCTGCGCAAAGGTCAACGAAATCGCCCTGACGGTAGAAGGAAATATCCTCGCCCTCGGGAATTCTTGCTATGAGAAGCACCTTATAAGGCTCGTTCTTCTCTTCCATAAGCTTTATCGCTTCATCTCTGGGAAGAAGGAATCTTTCTATCTTGAGGTTTTCCTTGACGATCTTCTTCATTTCTCCTTCGATCTTGGTGAGAATTTCGGGTGTGAAGGAAATATCGCTGTCGAAGTCGTAGTAGAATCCGTCGTCAACTGCAGGTCCTATTGTAAGCTTTGCTTCGGGATAGAGTCTCTTTACAGCCTGCGCCATAATGTGTGATGCCGTGTGACGGAAAACTGTCTTTCCCTCTGCATCGTCAAAAGTAAGCGGAATTATTTCAGCATCGGCGTTAAGGGGTGATGTAAGTTCTGAGACCTCGCCGTTTACCTTTGCGGCGAGCACCTTGTTATTTGATGCTTCTGCGGCTCTGAGTGCCTCGTAAACTGTTACGGGTGCCTCAAGCTCGATCTCTTTGTCTAAAATCTTGAATTTCATTTCTTTCTCCTTATATATATTGATCTTTTATTATTTTTAAATAAAAAACACACCTCGGACAAAAATTTGTCCGGGGTGTGGATAAAACGTATTGATCCGCACGGTTCCACCCGAGCTTTAACTCATTTTATTAAGTTTTGCATAGCGCGCGGTGGTAGCGTAAAGCTTCCGACATCGTCTTTTCAGCTTCCGACGACTCTCTGTGGACGGCGAGTTTTTTACGTGTTTGTCCGTTTGCTTTTTCCGATTATTCGGAAAATACTGCATTTATTATACGCCTAAATTTCGATTTTGTCAAGAGGCAAGCAGAATTTGATTATAAAAAGTTTTGTCCTGTGTAAATATGGCGAAAACACGTTTGCAAGTTTTTTCTTTTCAGCGAAGTTTTTGAAGTTCTTAGAAACTTCTTTACAAAAAGTTTCTAAGAAGGTTCCAGGGACGGCGTCCTTGGTTAAGTCCTGTTAAAGCGTTTCTCGAGCTCGCTTTCCGAAAGCTCAAAGGTGCAGGGACGACCGTGGGGGCAATATTTAATATCGGGGATCTGGAAAAGGCGCTCAACTATCCAAGCGTTGTTGGTATCGTTGTCCTCGATACCCGCCTTCATAGCCGCCTTGCAGGATGCCTGATATAGAGCCTTTTCAAAAACGATGTCGCGGGTCACAACCTCGTTGCCCGTGCCCGAAGTGAGCTGATCTGCTATAACTATCAGCATATCCATAGCATCCCGAGCGTCTATTATAGAGGGAACGCGGCTGATAGATATCGATTTTTCAGCTTCGTTTATTTCAAAATCAAATCCGAATGCCTTTATGTCATCCTCGTACTCGATGAGTGCGGAAAATTCCTCACTCCCGAAGGTGACCGTCTCGGGAATTATAAGCATCTGCGAATGACTTTCGCTGCTGCCGAGAATTCTTCTCATATCCTCGAAAAGTATTCTCTCGTGTGCAGCGTGCTTGTCTATTACCATAACCTTACCGTCAAGCTCAACGAATATGTAAGCGTGAAAGGCTGTTCCGAGAATTCTGTAAGATTTTTCTATCCTTCTCGTTACCTGCTCGGAGGTCATATCCGAAAGGCTGAAAAGGTATTTGCTTTCCGAGTCATCTGCGCTTTCAGCGACCTCGGAGGGATTTTTCATAGGGTCATGACTGTCATCGAAAGCAGGTATTTTGCTTTGCTCCTCGGCAAACTCGTTTTCCTTCGGCGTTATTTTGTCGATATCGATATACGTGCTGCCGAAATCGGAAAAGTCGGACGCCGTGCCGAATGAAATATCAAGAAGTCCCTTAGCAGGCTCATTTTTCGGCATTTCCTGTGCGCTCTCCTGCGGTCTTTCGGGAGTATCGGGAACGTAATTTTTAGTTTCGTCCTTTTCTCTTTGCAGAGTCACGCTGTCGATATTTTCAAAAATAGATTTTTGCTCTGTCTTGGGCTTGCCCTCGGACGCTATTCGGTCGTATATTGGCACAAAAGCGTTAACAGCATCGTATTTCTCTGCTGTCACGTGCTTCGGCTGAAGCTGAACGTCGCTGTCCGGGTCAAGTCTGTGATTCAGAAGAGCGTTTTTCACCGCACAGTAAACCGCATCGAATATCGAGCGATCGTTTGAGAATTTTACCTCAAGCTTTGTCGGATGCACGTTTACGTCGACAAACGCGGGATGAATGTAAATATAAAGTATTCCGCATGGAAATTTGGAGCTTTCAAGGTATGAATCAAACGCCTGCTCAAGTGCCGCAGACACCGTTTTGCTCCTTATATATCTTCCGTTAAGGAAAAATATCTGAAAATTTCGGTTAGGGCGCACATTTTCGGGGAGTCCGATATATCCGCTCACCTCTATACCCTCGGTCATCGAGCGCACCTCTGCTATCTTCGAGGTAAACTCCTTGCCGAAAACAGCACGCAGCACGCTGATTATCTTACCGTCGCCCGGTGTTCTGAATTTCTGAACCGAGTCAGATATCACGCTTATCGATATATCGGGGCGTGAAAGTGCCTGCTTTTCTACGGCAGAAATTATCGCCATAGCCTCGGTTGCATCCTTTTTAAGAAATTTTCTTCTTGCGGGCACGTTGGAAAAGAGCTCCTCGACAATTATTGTCGTGCCGTTTCGTCCGCCGCTTTCCGCGATATCGGTGACCTGACCGAATTCGGATGTGAGTATCGTCCCGAAGTCGTCCTCTGGGCGCTTGGTCATTATTCGGACCTTCGACACGGAGGATATCGCCGCAAGCGCCTCTCCTCTGAAGCCGAGAGTCATTATCGAATCAAGGTCTGACGCCTTTGATATCTTACTCGTTGCGTGGCGCTTCAGAGCGATCGGAATATCCTCGCGCGCGATTCCGCATCCGTTGTCGGTAACGCGTATAAAGGTTATACCACCGTGCTTGATCTCCACGATTATTTCGCTTGCACCTGCGTCTATCGAGTTTTCCACAAGCTCCTTGACTGCCGACGCAGGGCGATCCACCACTTCTCCTGCGGCAATAAGGTTTGCCACCTGAAAGTCAAGCTGATTAATTATTCCCATTTATGACAAATCCTTTCTCTGCCGTTACTGATTATTATTCCGATATGCCTTTGTCAAAGCATTTTCTTAAGTTCATACAAAAAGTTGAGTGCTTCTATCGGAGTAAGCGTTTCAACGTCTGTCTTTCTCAGCTTTTCTGCTATATCCTTTTCGATATAATCGTCTATTGAGAAGGACTCTATACCGCGGTCGATATTCTTTTTATGAGTTTGTACCTTACCGCTTTCGGATTCAAGCTTTGCAAGTATTTCCTTTGCGTGCTTGACTATCTCGTTTGGCACTCCGGCAAGCTGTGCGACCTCTATACCGTAGCTGTCGTCAGCCGCGCCTCTTACTATCTTGCGCAGGAAAACGATTCCCTTTTCCTTTTTACGCGCTGTTATCGAGTAGTTTACTATACCGTCATTTGTTGCCTCAAGCTCTGTAAGCTCGTGATAGTGTGTTGCAAAAAGTGTGCGCGCGCCTATCTTTTTGCCCGCAGTATACTCTGCTACCGCACGCGCTATACTCATTCCGTCGAACGTAGACGTGCCTCTGCCTATCTCATCGTATATTATAAGACTTCTGCGCGTTGCGTTTTTAAGTATGTATGCGACCTCGCTCATTTCAAGCATAAAGGTAGACTGTCCGCGCGCAAGGTCATCCGATGCACCGATT
This sequence comes from Clostridia bacterium, assembly GCA_017532425.1. Classification (GTDB taxonomy): domain Bacteria; phylum Bacillota; class Clostridia; order Oscillospirales; family CAG-272; genus SIG672. The sequence continues at coordinate 4,704 of JAFXJH010000143.1, forward strand.
CGCGTAAAGAGCTTATCAACTATACCGATCCTTGCATCCTTTGCGGGCACAAACGAGCCTATCTGTGCCATTACGCATATAATAGCGACCTGACGCATATAAGTCGATTTACCTGCCATATTCGGACCTGTTATCATAAGCAGACGTGATGATCCCGTATCGGTATACGTGTCATTCGGAACGAAAACCTCTCCGTCCGCAAGGAATTTCTCAACGACGGGATGTCTGCCGTCTTTTATATCGATAACCTCGCTTACGTCGACCTCGGGACAGGTATATCCATTCTCATACGCCACCTCTGCAAGCGAGCGGTACACGTCTGTTTCTGCAATAATATCTGCCGCATCCTGTATTCTCTTTACGTTTTCGGTAAGAAGCTCGCGAAGCTTTGTGAAAAGCTCAAATTCTATAGCGTTTATCTTATCGGTCGCGCCGAGAATAGTCGCTTCGAGCTGTTTAAGCTCATCGGTTATATATCTCTCGCCTGTCGAGAGAGTCTGCTTTCTTATATATCTTTCGGGTACGTCGGGAAGATTTGATTTCGAGACCTCGATATAATATCCGAACACGCGGTTATATCCGATCTTCATATTCTTGATTCCCGTTTTCTCCTTTTCATCGGATTCAAGCTTATCAAGATATTTTTTACTGTTCTGAAGAATATCTCTCAGCTTATCAAGCTCGCCGTTTACTCCGTCTGCGATAAAGCCGCCTTCTCTTACCGAAAACGGCGGATTTTCGACTATCGAGCCGTCTATTACTCTGAATATATCGTCAAGCGTATCAAGACTGCCGTACAGCCCTGAAAGCTTTGCCGATTTACAAAGAGCGAGCGTTTTCTTTATTTCCGGAAGACGGCCTATCGTATTTGCTATCGCGCGCATATCCTTTGCGTTTGCGCTTCCGTAAACGACCTTTGTCATAAGTCTTTCAAGGTCGAGCATACCGCGCAGATGCTCTGCGAGATCGTCTCTTATTATAAATTCGTCGAAAAGCTCTTGCACCGCACTCTGACGCTCAAGTATTGCGTTCGAATTTATCAGCGGCTGTTCTATCCACTTACGGAGCATTCTTGCGCCGAGTGAGGTATGCGTTTTATCAAGCACCCAAAGAAGTGTTCCCTTTTTCTCCTTTGTACGCAGAGTTTCGCACAGCTCGAGGTTTCTACGCGTAGAGGCATCTATTTCAAGATACTGTCCGCACGAATATATTTCGGGCTTTCTGAAATAGGATATATCTATCTTCTGCGTTTCGGAGATATATGCACAAAGTGCTCCTATTGCCGAAACGATCGATACCTCGCAGTCAGCTATTTCCTCCGGTGTCATCTTAAGTCCGCCCACAAGAAGCTTACGGCAAGCTGCCGGATCAAACGACTCCTTTTCGCTTGCGCTGAAAAAGATATTCATCTTATTTTTTATGATGGAATAGAGCTCTCCGCCCTCGTCAAGCGATGCGTTTGATATCAGCTCCTTCGGCATATAGACCGAAAGCTCGCTGACCAGTGTGCTCTTATAGTTTTTAACCACCGTCGCGCGCAGCTCACCCGTCGAAACGTCCGCAAAGCAAAGCGCCGCATCATTTCCGTTTATACATATCGAGGCGAGATAGTTATTCTTTCCCTCTGAAAGCTGATTTGTATCTGTTACCGTTCCAGGTGTGATTATTCTGACTACCTCACGCTTCACGAGTCCTTTCGTTGTCGCGGGGTCCTCGGTCTGCTCGCATATTACGACCTTATAGCCTCTGTCAACCAGCTTACCTATGTAAATATCCGCGCTATGATATGGCACTCCGCACATAGGAGCGCGCTCAACGTCTCCGCAAAGCTTACCCGTCAGCGTCAGATCGAGCTCACGCGAAACCAGCTTTGCGTCATCATAAAACATTTCATAAAAGTCTCCGAGGCGGAAGAAAAGTATCGCGTCCTCGTGTTGACCCTTTATCTGCAGGTATTGCTGCATCATCGGCGAAAGTGCCATAATTTTAAATCCTATTATTTTGGGAAACTTTTTGAAAAAAGTTTCCCAAACCCTTCAAAAACTTTACTAAAAAATGATACTTAAATCGGAGGTGCAGTTTGCGGTTTTGCGTCAGCAAAATGCACACGGCTGTGTGCAAGCAAAACTGCCAAGCGACGGCGTTGCCGTCGGTTTAACCCTATCAAAAACTTTACTAAAAAATGATACTTAAATCGGAGGGCACAGTTCGCGATTTTCGTGAAACGAAAAGTCGAACGTCACTATGCAAACTGTCAAGGGACTCTGTCCCTTGCAACCCTGCCAAAGAACTTTTTGTAAAAAGTTCTTTGGAATCTCAAAAACTTTACTTAAACCGACAATTTTTAGTGGCAGCCGCCGCAGGTTGAGCAGTCGTGTGTGCATCCGCCCTCTTCTTCGCCGTTTGCCTGTCTTACTACCTCGCTGATAAGGTTGGAAATAAGATTATTATACGCTTCCTGTGCAGCCTCATATTCCTTATATATCTCGTGGTTAATGATCTGGTCGTATATTTCGTTGAGACGCTTGTCTATTGCCGAAATAAGAGCCTCGTCCTTCACTTCAAGCGCACCGTGCTCCTCAAGCACCTTCTGCTGTACCTGATATTCTGTAAATGCAGAGCGAAGCTCAGGGTTTTCGGCATATGCCTTTGCTGCGTTTTCAAGTCGCTGTCCTGCCTCAGACGATCTGATCCTCTGTCCGAGTATTGCTGCCATTTCGATAAGTTCCATTTTATTTTTCTCCTTAGTTTAACTTTTTTATTTTATAAGTTCACCCGAAAGCGAAAAGGTTTCCGCTTCGGTTATTTTTATATTTGCCCAGCTTCCGATAAGGCTATCCTCGCCCGTAAAATGCACGAGTCGATTTTTTTCATTTCTACCCGTCAGCTTATCGGGATTTGTCTTACTTCTGCCCTCTACGAGCACCTTCTGTACCGTACCGAGATATACGTTATTTTTTCCGTTTGATATTGCATTCTGCTTTTCAAGCATACGCGCGAAGCGTTCCTTTTTGACCTTTTCGGGGATCTGATTTGTCATTACCGCCGCTTTCGTGCCCTTTCGCTTTGAATATATAAACGAATAAATATTATCGTATCCGACTTTTTCGAGCATATCGAGTGTACCCTCGAAGTCCTCTTCGCTCTCGCCCGGGAATCCGACGATTATATCGGTGGTTATCGCGATATCTGGCATTTTTTCGCGCATATAATTTACAAGTCCGAGATAGGTTTCTCTGTCATAGTGACGGTTCATCTCGCGAAGTATTTTGTCGCTTCCCGACTGAAGCGGCAGGTGGAATGCCTTTGCTATCTTCGGATTTTTCGCCATCGTATCGATAAGCTTATGAGAAGCATCCTTCGGATGGCTCGTCATAAAGCGCACGATGAAATCGCCCTCTATCCTACAGATATCGTCAAGAAGGTCTGCAAAATCATACGCTTCTTCGAAATCCTTACCGTACGAGTTTACGTTCTGACCGAGAAGGGTTATTTCGCGGCAACCGCTGTCGGCAAGCTCCTTTATTTCGGAAAGTATCTCGTTTTTATCGCGGCTTCTCTCGCGCCCTCTTACATAAGGCACGACGCAGTAAGTACAGAAGTTATTACATCCGTACATTATCGATACCCACGCCTTGAAGCTTGACTCTCTCTTAACGGGAAGTCCCTCTGCGATATTTCCGATATCGCCGCAGTCGAGATAATACTGTCTTTTCTGTTTTATCATACAGTTATACAGTATTTCGGGGAAGCGCCAATTCATACTCGTGCCGAAAAGGAAGTTTATATAGGGATATTTATTTTTGATATCCTCTTTTCTGTGCTCCTGCGACACCATACAGCCGCCGACGCCTATGATGAGATGCTTTTTCTTCTCTTTAAGGTGCTTGAACTGACCTGTAATAGAAAGAGCGCGAAGCTCTGCGTGCTCTCTTACCGCGCAGGTATTGACTATTATTATGTCTGCAAGAGCGCTATCATCTGTCGGCGTATAGCCCATACGCACGAGCATACCCATAATACGCTCGCTGTCCGCCTCATTCTGCTGACAGCCGAAGGTCTCTATATAGGCATAGTGGATCTCCTGCATACGCTCTGCAAGAAGAGCCTTAACCTTGTCCATATATTCATACTGCTCTTTTATTTTTTCGGGGGATATTACTATATTTTTTCTTTCCATTTAAGTACAAACACATTCCCTCTATTTGAAATTTTTATACTCTCTTCTTGATTTAAAAACAATGAAATTATACAATAGCACGGCAAAAATCACCGATATAATTATTGCGGCAAAATAGTTGGTCTTGGTTTGTTCTTCCGTTTTTGGAACGGACACGACTTTTTCTACTTCGATTTCGGTTTTTTGCGACGCACCCATCCTGCATTTACTACAAGGACGAAGACCTTCTTTTTCAGCCTCGTATACAGTCGTCTCGTATGACTCAACATCATCGTTTCTTATGTATTGACAAGTTCTGCTATGGTAGCACACGCTTGTTGCGGTAACATAGCAACGATACGTATTAATAGTTTCAATCACAGTTTGCTTTTCGTAAGTCGTTACTTCTTCGGTTGTGGTGAATTGAGCCATTAAGCCAATCAAGGTTACTATAGACAAGAGAAGAGATATAACAAGCGCGCATATTCTTATCCCTTTATATTTTTCTTCTGCTTGTTTAAATTGCTTTTCTTTTTCTATGCGATCAAGTACATTCTTTAGAGCAGAGTGATTTTTAAGACGTTTAAGTTCCGAGTTGTTGTGTTGTAAGCCTTGTTTAAGTTCCTTGATTCGGTTTTCCGACTCTATAATTTCATGCAAATGAAATTGATTCGTAGGTTTGCTGTCCATATATCTTTCAAGAGATTCAAGTTCGGCTTGTTGTGAAAGTATTTGACTATAGGTTTCTTTATATTCCAAAAGAGCTTCTCGCTCTTTTTCTGTTATACATCTTGTTTCGGGTATTTCAATTATTGCCTCTTTGGCAGAAGCTTCGGCTTTAGAAACTTTTTCTTGAGTTTGTTTTGCAACGCGCTGATCCCATTTTTTACAGAGCCAAGGTGCCACAACCCAACACAAACCAATGATTCCTATAAGATTATAAGATAAAAAATACAGAAGTTCACCAACAAATAGTCCAAAACTTGTTATATTTGAGAAGAATTTTAATTCATTGCCGATACGAGCGTTTCCTATGTAACTTAACAACTGCAAAACAATTAACAAAATTCCAAAAGTAATGAATAATACGCTTAATTTTTTCATTAATTATTACCTCCAGCACCTAAAATGTTAAAAACATACTTTTCTTTAAAGTTATTACCCTTTAGTATTATCTCAGTTCCTGATTTCAGTAATTGTATATCTTATTTATTATAGCAGAAAACTTCTTATTTTACAAGATAAATCGATATAAAAGTGCAAATTTTATTTATTTTCAACCGAGAAGCTCAGACAGGCTTCTGCCGTCCGCGCACAGATCGATACCTTTTAGTTTCGATTCCTCGAATATCGGCATAAGCACCTCTGTGAGCTTTACCGCGTCGCACACTATCGTATCTGCAAGTCCGATTTTTGACATATGGGTTGCCCCGCGCTCTGCAAGAAGATCTGTGAATTTAACGAAGTTTGCCGACACGTCGGGAGTGCCCGGAGTATAGTGAGATCTTGACGGATGGCTATACGCTATGCCGTTTTTATCTACGACCGTAAAGGGTATCTCTTCCGGCGTAAGTCTGTTCGGGATATCCACTCTTTCGTCGATAGAATGAATATAAGTATTTTTGTTATGACCAACGCCGACAAGAAGTATCTTGGCTTTTTCATCGTAGAGTCTTCCGAAGCAGCCGTTTATCGGTGTGGGAGTGTGACTTTCCGATTCGTTTTCTATATACTTTTCTGCTCTTTTGCCAAATGCCGCAAGAGAATGTGTCGGATGGAGAGAGCGGAATGCATCCTTATGAAAAGCCGCCACCGTAGGAAGGGTACCTATGCACGGCTCGGTTTTTCTTACGTCGAACACGGGAGAATTCTTATTGACGTTTGCCCAGGTATGCGTCGGAATAAGAAGGAGTCCATCCGAGAGATATTCGCGAAAAGCTTCTATAAGTCCCTCTGCCCTTCCTTCGACCTCGCCAACTGCTCTCAGAGATGAGTGTATCATAACGGTATCACTATGGGATATTCCCGCTTTTTCTATCTGCTCAAGAAGAGTTCTGTAATCTGTCATATCTTATCTTCCTTTCAAAATTATAGATATAAAATGAAAAACAAGCTACATAAAATTATATCATTACTCGGCATTTTTGTCAACATCGAAACTACAGCAAGGAGTAGAAATATTCCTATATACGGTAAGTTGTACAAACGATCGTTTTTAAATATTAAATATATACAAATATATCTTTGATATCGACAATAAAAATATATCCAAAATGTTGACAGCGTAATATTTTTATGTTATAATACACAAAAATAATTTGAAAATTAGAGCATAATTGACAAAAATATAACAAAGATGAAAGGAATACGAGATAATATGTTTTCTTTAAAGCTTAAAAGAACATTGATGCCCGGAGGAACTTCCTTACCGCATTTCAAGGGCACGTCGGGTATCGCGCCCGTGCGTATGCCCGCTCCCGAATCAGTCATCATTCCGATGTCTATGCATATCGGCGCACCCGCACAGCTTGCCGTAAAGCTTGGTGACCACGTTGACGTCGGACAGCTTATCGCTTCTGCTCCGAGTTTTGTCAGCGCGCCCATCTACGCAAGTATTTCCGGAACTGTTAAGAAGATCGACACAGTTTTATCCAGCGCAGGCTCGACAATACAAGCAGTACACATCCAGTCCGACGGTCTTATGACTCCTTATGCAGAGCTTAAGGCTCCCGAGGTTACAGACTACGCTTCATTTATTTCCGCTGTACGCGAAAGCGGTGCCGTAGGTCTCGGAGGCGCGGGCTTCCCTACCGCTGTAAAGCTTGACGTAAAGGACACAAGCAGAATTTCCGAGATCGTCATAAACGGTGCGGAATGCGAGCCCTACATCACAAGCGACACACGCACTATGCTCGACCGTGTTGACGATATAAAATACGGCATCGAGCTGCTCGAAAAATATCTCGATGCAAAGAAGATAATATTCGGTATAGAATCGAACAAACCCGAATGTATCGCGGAAATGAAGAAGCTTGCAGACGAGGACCCGAGGATCGAGGTCGTTTCTCTTCCCTCGAGATATCCTCAGGGCGGTGAAAAGGTGCTCGTATACAATACGACGGGCAAGCTCATTCCCGAAGGAAAGCTGCCGATAGACGTCGGCTCTATCGTGCTCAACTGCACGACCCTTGCGTTTATAGCATCCTATATTAAAACGGGTATGCCCCTTGTTGAGAAATGCGTTACCGTTGCAGGCGGAGCAGTTAAAGATCCTCAAAACGTTATAGTTCCCATCGGAACAAGACTTCGCGACGTATTCGACTTCTGCGGCGGATTTATATGCGAGCCGAAGAAGATACTTTGGGGCGGTCCTATGATGGGTATAAGCGTACCCAACCTTGACGAAACGATACTCAAAAACACGAATGCAATTCTCGCTCTCACCGAAAAGGAATCTCCGACGGTCAAAACGACCTCGTGCATCCGTTGCGGAAGCTGTATAAACGCTTGCCCGCTTCACCTTGACCCGACAGCCTTTACAAGGGCTTACAAAAACAAGGACGGTGCTCAGCTTGAGGCTCTTCACCTCGGTATGTGTATGGAATGCGGTTGCTGCTCGTTCGTATGCCCTGCAAAGCAGCCTCTCGTACAGCGCAACCGACTTGCAAAAACGGTTATGAAGCAGTATCAGGCATCCAAGCCGAAGAACTGATATCCTTCACATTAACACAAGAAAGGACTAAAATAATGAATCAATTTACAGTCTCATCTTCGCCTCATATTACCGCGCACAAAACGACGCATACAGTAATGCGTGACGTTCTGATCGCTCTTATTCCCGCGTCGATAGCAGCAATAGTTATTTTCGGATGGTACAGTCTTGCGCTTATCGCAATTTCTGTCGCTTCTGCTGTTTTATCCGAATTTGTATTCAATCTTATTTGCAAAAAGGAACAGACTATATACGATCTTTCCGCCGCTGTTACGGGACTTATCCTCGCGCTTAACCTTCCGACCTCGGTTGCTCTCTGGCAGGCGGCTATCGGAGCTGTTATAGCTATAGTCGTAGTAAAGTGCCTCTTCGGCGGTATCGGACAGAATTTCGCCAACCCCGCGATAGTAGCACGAATCGTACTCTTCCTTTCGTTCAGCGATTCTATGGCGAAAAACCCGACGCCCACGTTTACGCTTGTAGACAGCGTTTCAGGTGCTACCCCTCTTGCAGTGCTTGGCGGTGCTGAAGGTACTCTTCCTTCCATGACACAGCTTCTCTTCGGTCTTTACGGCGGTGCTATCGGTGAGACCTGCTCAATAGCCCTACTTATCGGACTTGTTTATCTCCTTTGCAGAAAGGTCATTACCTGGCATATTCCCGTGGCATTTGTAGCTACGGTAGCCATCCTTACTCTCGGTGCAAACCCGATATATCAGATATTCTCGGGCGGTCTTCTTATCGGTGCGATATTTATGGCAACCGACTACGTCACATCTCCCGCTACCCCTTGGGGAAAGATAATATTCGGTATCGGATGCGGTCTTATAACCGTGCTTATCCGTTTGTTCGGTAACTATCCCGAGGGCGTATCCTTTGGTATACTTCTTATGAACATACTTACTCCTTACATAGAAAAATGGACGGTAAGAAGACCTCTCGGTTCATTTTCCGCCAAAAAGAAGACAAAGAAAGAGGGTGAGGCAAAATGAAAGACTCTATTAAAAGTGTAGTTGTTATCACAGCGATCTGTCTTATTATTGCCGCGCTCCTCGGTGTTACGAACTTCTTTACAGCTCCCGTCATTGAAGCAGGCGAAAAACAGCGTGCAGCCGATCTTTGTATGGAGCTTCTTCCCGGAGCAAAAGATTTCGTCGAATTCAAGACCGATTCCTTATACGAGCTTCCTACGACGGTAACAGCAATATACAAGGAATCAAGCGGTCTCGGTTACGTTATTCAGATAACAACCAAGGGATACGAGCCCGGGCTCGTTATTATGTGCGGAATATCTGCCGACGGAAAGATAGTCCAGACCAAAACTCTTTCAAGCAACGAAACGGGCACTATCGGCGGAAAGACAGAAAAAGAAGAATATACTTCACAGTACATCGGTCTTGATTCCTCGTTTGCCGACAAGGTAGACGGTGTTTCCGGTGCAACCATAACCTCAACTGCATATGAAAAAGCTATTGCAGATGCTTTTGCGGCGTTTGAAATAGTTTCCGCGCAATAAAGAGAAAGGAGCTTAAATAAATGTCAGGCAAAAAAAGTAAGCTTTCTATACTTATTAACGGTATAATACGTGAAAATCCCGTTCTCGTGCTCGTCCTCGGAACCTGTCCCACGCTTGCCGTTACAACAAGCGTTACCGCCGCTATCGGTATGGGTATCGCCGCAACTGTCGTTCTTATCTGCTCCAACGTCGTTATTTCCGCTTTGAGAAATGTTATTCCCGACAAGGTAAGAATCCCCTGCTACATCGTTCTTATCGCAGGATTTGTTACGATCGTTCAGCTCGTTATGCAGGCTTATCTATACTCGCTCTATCAGATGCTCGGCGTATACCTTTCACTTATCGTTGTAAACTGTATAATCCTCGGAAGAGCGGAAATGTTTGCACGAAACAATACTGTCGGCGCATCATTCCTCGATGCTCTCGGAATGGGTATCGGATTTACGCTCGCTCTTCTTGCGATGTCGAGCATTCGTGAGATCTTCGGTGCGGGAACTATCTGCGGAGTTGCTATTCCCTTTATCAAGGAGCATTCACTCGGCATACTTACAATGGCTCCCGGCGGATTCTTCGTATTCGGATGTCTTATAGCTCTCGTTAACAAGCTGACAAAGGGCAAGGGCGTAAAGCGCAAGGAATTCTCGTGTGACGTTTGTCCTTCCGCCGCTTTCTGTAAAAAGAAGGCCTTCGGTAGTCCCGACGAGGCGTGTGCAAACGCTCCCGAAAACAGTGCGTCAGAAAACTGAAAGCCGTTTTCTGCTACATTTTTAAGAAAGGTATGGTAATAACTGATGTTTACACCGGAAATGTTAAAATCACTTGCTGTAATTCTTGTCAGCAGTGTTCTTGTAAACAACTACGTACTTAATAAATTCCTCGGAATATGCCCCTTCCTCGGAGTTTCCAAAAAGCTTGATCAGGCTACCGGAATGGGAATTGCCGTAATATTCGTAATGCTTGCCGCAACTGCCGCAACCTGGCCGATATACACCTACATTCTCGAGCCCAACAAGCTCGCATATATGCAGACTATCGTATTTATCCTCGTTATTGCGGCTCTCGTTCAGTTCGTTGAGATCGTTCTTAAAAGATATATACCCTCGCTTCATAAGGCGCTCGGTGTTTATCTTCCCCTCATCACAACAAACTGTGCCGTTCTCGGCGTTGCAATAAATAACATAACCGACGAATACAGCTTTATCGAATCTATGGTAAGCTCACTCGGCTGCGGTCTCGGATTCCTTCTTGCAATGGTGATTTTCTCGGGTGTTCGTTCCCGTCTTGAAAATGCCAATCCCCCCGAAGCCTTCAAGGGTCTTCCCATAACTCTCGTGTCCGCCGCTATCGTATCTCTTGCCTTCTTCGGATTCGCCGGAGTTGCAGAAAATCTTTTTGCATAAGGGAGGATCAGAACAATGACAGAAATTATTTTTGCAATCGTTGTTGTAGCCGCAATCGGTCTTATTTGCGGACTCATCCTTGTTATTGCCTCCAAATTTATGGAAGTAAAAGAGGATACGCGAGTCACCGAGGTGCGCGAATGTCTTCCCGGCGCAAACTGCGGAGCCTGCGGATTCACCGGCTGTGACGGTTACGCCAAGGCACTTATAGAAAACGAAGGCACGCCCACAAATCTTTGTACCCCCGGCGGTGCAGAGGTTGCAAAGAAGATTTCCGAAAAGCTCGGCGTTGAATTTGCCGACGTTGAAAAGGCTGTCGCATACGTTCATTGTCACGGCGACTGCTCGGCAACCAAGGTAAAATACAACTACGAAGGAATCTCGACCTGTGCGGGAGCGAAAATGCTCTTCTCGGGCAATTGGGCTTGTACTCACAGCTGTATCGGACTCGGCGACTGTGCTCTTGCCTGCCCGAGCAACGCTATACTTATCCGCGACGGAATCGCGCACGTAGACCCCCACAAATGCACGGGATGCGGTCTTTGCACAAAGACCTGCCCCAACTCTCTTATCACCCTCTACTCCGCTAAAAAGCAGGTAGTCGTTGCCTGCAACAGCACAGACAAGGGCGCTGTAACGAGAAACGTATGCACAAACGGCTGTATCGGCTGTAAAAAATGTGAAAAGACCTGTCCCTCCGGCGCGATAAGCGTTCAGGACAATCTTGCTCGAGTAGACTCCGAAAAATGTACGGCTTGCGGACTTTGTGCCGAGGCTTGCCCCATCGGATGCATCAAGATCGCCGATTTCACAGCATAAAACCACAAATTCAATACCGTAAATACTAAAGGCGGTGACAAGGCTATGCAAGAATCAAATAAAAGGATAATACGAAACGATATTATCGTGATCTTGGTTGCTCTCGTCACCGCTCTTGTTTTTCTCTGCTTTAATCTGATACCGGCGCCAAATGCCTACGGCGAAAGAGCCATTATCTATCTTGAAAACGATATGATCGGTGAATATTCTCTTTCCGAAGACATTTCTCTGCCGATCTATAACAAAAACGGCGATTTTCTTCTGAATTTTAATATAAAAGAGCGCGAGGTCTATGTCACCGATTCTCTTTGCAACGACCACAGCTGTGAGCGTATGGGACCTATATCCCGCTCGGGCGAGAGCATAATCTGTCTTATATCCAAGCTTGTAATAAAGATAGAGGGTGCTGACAAGCAGGTCGATGCTGTCGCGTTCATATCATATGCGGAGGTGAAAAAGCTCGGGTGAAGATCAGCAAAACAAAATATATTTCATATCTTGCAATGTTCACACTTGTAGCACTCGGACTTTCCTATCTTGAAGGTCTGATACCGCCGCTCACCTCGATACCCGGAATAAAGCTTGGTCTTGCCAATCTTGCGGTAATATTTGCGCTCTACAAATTCGGAGTAAAAAGTGCGTTTGTCGTATCGCTTATGCGTGTTTTCATTTCTTTTTTACTTTTCGGAAGCGTACTTTCGCTTGCGTACAGCTTCTCGGGCGCGCTTTTCAGTATTACGGTTATGGCTATAATGAAAAAGAGCGGAAAATTCTCCGAGATCGGTGTCAGCGTTGCGGGTGCAACCGCGCACAATATCGCGCAGATACTCGTTGCCGTGCTCATATTCTCTGTTTCGGAGATACTTTATTATCTTCCCGTACTTATGATATCTGCCGTGATATCGGGAATATTTATCGGTATTACAGGTGCTGTGGCGGTGAGAAGGATCAAGATAAAGTAGCTTATTTCATAAAAACAAATTATCCCACGAGGCTCATAGTCCCGTGGGATGTTTTGGTTTTATAGGATATTATTTTTCTTCTTTTTTCTCAAAATAACGGTTATAAAGCGGCGTTTCCTCGTTGGAAAGATTTGCAAGGCGATAGGTATCCGGTCTGCGCTGACTGAAGCGTGTCTTTCTCATCGAATGTGACGGATAGAAATAGGTCGAGCCGTACTGCGGTGCAGGCTCTTTCTTAATATCTATATCTGCTGTGACCACGCAAGCCTTATCTCTCGGTGCAAGTGCAACGATATTTCCCATATTATCTACGACACAGCTCGGGTCACAGAAGGATATAACGCCGTTTGGATGCATTCCCATCGCCGCCGCGATAGTTACGCTGTTTTCGTATGCTCTTGAAAGTCCGTAGATATTTTCCCATCCCCAAGTCGGACAGGCAATAAGATCCGCTCCGCCGAGAGCAAGCTCACGCGCCGCCTCGGGAAATTGAAGATCCCAGCAAACAAGCATACCGATATTTCCGATATCGGTCTCAAAGACCTCAAATCGGTCACCCGGAGTAACGTTAAGCTCTTCGCCTGCCGGAAGATGAACCTTTTTGTGTATTCCAATGATCTTGCCGTCTCGACCGAAAAGTGTGGCGGTATTATAGGTCTTACCCTCAAGCGTCAAGAGAAGTCCGGCGACGATGTACATATTATACTTTTTTGCAGTTTCCGAAAAACGCTTAACGAGCGGTCCGTCAAGACCCTCGTATACTTCGGGATATCGAAAGCGTGTATCGCCAAATCCGACGATACTGTTTACGTTTTCAATAGTTACCGCGAGATCCGCACCCTCTTTGCCTGCCTGATCTAATAGTTCAAAGCAGTCGTCAAGAGTCCTTGCGGACATTTCTTTAAGCAGATCAAGCTCAGGCTTTTCTCTAACCATATCATAGTAATATCTTTTACCCTGCTGCAAAACTGAAATTTTCATATTGATATTCTCCTTTTTACTGTCTCAAAGCGGAGTCTTCTTTATCTTTGCGTATGCACGCGGATATTTTTGCGAAGTATTTTCGACTTTTTTTACAACTATAAGTGCTCTTGCGCCAAGCTCTTCTATTTCAATCTTTTCAAAGTTCTCGAGCTGTCCGCCGAGAAGCTTTATTCCTTTCTCCGCCTCATCGTATTCGATCTTTGCATCTGCGCCCTTCATAGCCACGAATATGCCGCCTTTTTTAACGAATGGCAGGCATATCTCGTCAAGAATATTAAGTCTTGCGACCGCTCTTGAAACGCACACGTCGAATTTTTCGCGGTATTCGGGCATTTTTGAAGCGTCCTCTGCGCGCATTGGGAGGGTCTCAACCTTAAGTCCAAAAAGCTTTGCCATATCAGACACAAAGGTCAGCTTTTTTGCCGTTGAATCAAGCGCCGTGATCGAAATATCGGGACGTGCTATCGCAAGCGGAAGAGTGGGAAATCCGCCGCCGCAACCGACGTCGATCACTCTTGCGCCCTCTTTTATTTTGCCCTGCGCCATAAGGCTGTCGGCAAAATGTCCGAGAATTACCTGTCTTTGCTCTGTAAGAGCGGTAAGATTCATAACCTTATTGGTCTCGACAAGTCTTTCGTAAAGTGTCTCAAAGCGCTCGGGAAAATCCCCTTCGGTATACTTTTCAAGTCTGAGGGAGGTGAATATTTCTGTAAATTCTTCTCTGAATGAAATCATTTATTACCACCTATTTAAGTATGAAAACAGCCATTACCATAAACAGCATCGTACACACCAAGAACACGGGAGAGAGAAAGACCTCTGTTATCGCGTATATTCCGCGCGTTCTTCCCTTTTGTGCTTTTTCATTCTTTTTCATAACAGCGTCACCTACCGAATACTCCCAATATATTATCGATGCTTCTCTGAGAGACAAGGTAAGCGTAAGCAGGAAAAGCGAAACGAGGATGAAAAGCGAGAAGATCATACTTCCCGATCCCAATATTATTTGCGATATCAGCGGTATCGCATAAATGCTGAACAGATTATTGGCAAGATGCAGTATTATGGTTATAAAAAGATTTTGTGTAACGTAATACGCCGAGCCGAGCACTATGCCGCAAAAGAAATAGGACAAAAATCCATTTATGTCAAAATGAAGCATCGCAAATGCGAGCGACGAAAGTGTTATTGCGCAAAATTTTCCGTATCCGCTATACTCGTACAGAAGTATTCCTCTGAAAACAAACTCCTCACATATTGCGGGAATCAGGCAAAGTGCAAGGAAAACGTATGAAAATCCGCTCTTTTCACTTATTGCCGAAAGCTCCTGACCCGTTGTCGAGACCGAATATTCATTTCCGCCTATTGCGTACACCGCAAACTGTATAAGCATACTTCCTATAATAATAACGCCGAGTGTGTATATAAGAAAGAGCGTTTTTGACGGGATCATTGCGCTTACGTTGATATTCGAAAAATATTTATCGTCCCGTGTACGTATGTAGAAAAGTGCGGGAAGCGCAAATATGACGACCTGCGCAACTATCGTCTTCATAAATATTTCATCCACGCTCTTTCCTGCCGTCAGGTTGAAAATTCGCGTGATAATTGTCATTATAAAGACGAAAAGTATAAGCAAAGGGGCTATTCCCGAGCTTTTAAACTTCTTTGCCAACGATCTTCACCTCTTTTTCGCTCACAAGAAGGTCCACCGCTATATCGTATCTTCCGTGCGGAAGCTTGTCTACAAGAAAATCCGAATATATAAGTCCGACCGATGAAACCGCGGGTGTGCTGAAATATCTGTCGTAAAATCCTTTACCATATCCGAGTCTGTAGCCCGATTTATCGTAAGCAAGAGCGGGTATGATGACCGCACACGGTCCGCAAAGAGAATCGAGAGTGAAAAGCTCCGCGTCTGCAGATGGCTCCATTATTCCGAAGCGACCGGGCACAAGCTCGTCAAGCGAGCTTATATAGTGAAAATGCATTGTCGAGGTATTTGCCTCGCATCTCGGAAGCGCGACCCTTTTGCCTGCCGCGAGTGCTGTTTCTATCAGCTCTCTTATATCTATTTCATTTTTGAGCGGATAATACATAAGCAGTGTATGCGAATAGCGATAGGTTGCGAGAGTCATAAATCTATCGATTATTTTTTTATCCAGCTTTTTCTTTTTTTCCCGATCTATATTTTCTCGTTTTTCGGCATAGATCTTACGAAGTGCGTTTTTTTCTTCTTTTATTTGATACATTACCTAATGCTCCGAACATTATATAAATAGCGTTTGCTTAAATCTTATCGATTTTGCTATTTTGTTTGCAACCTCCCTCGAGCGAAGCTTTTCAACTATAGCAAACCCGAATTCGTTAGCCACACCCATTCCGGCGGCTGTTATAATATTATCGCTGACAGCGACTCTTGCTCTTTTCGGTATATTTGCGCCTATAAGCTCTGCTTCAAATCCGGGATAGCAGACAGCCGTCTTCTCCGAAAGAAGTCCGAGTCTTCCGAGTATCATCGGAGCTGCGCATATTGCCGCTATCGGAAGCTTTCTGTTTGCCGCAAGAATGATCATATCGCGCAGAGGGCGGCAATCGTAAAGATTATTTGTGCCCGGCATTCCTCCCGGAAGCATAATAAGCTCAAGATCATCGCGACAAACCGAGATTTCTGTTATCTTTTTATCCGCTTTAAGCGTTATTCCGTGCGCGCCCTTTACTATCAGATCCTCTGATATCGAAACGAGCTCGACTTCTATACCTGCACGGCGCATAATATCTATCGGGCATATTGCCTCGGTCTCTTCAAAACCGTTTGCAAGAAAAACGTATACCATTTATATTTACCTCCAAATTTAAGATCAAAATCACTTTTTGATAAAGAAAAGTGATTTTTCCTTATCAAAGCATTTGATATCATCGTCCATAAGCTTTACAAGTGCGCTGACACGCCTACCGCTCTCTTTGCCCCCGACAAAAAGGCAGGGATCAACGAATCTGTCGTCTACATCCGCTTTTTCCTTATATCCGAGCTTATCGTACATAGCAAAGAGCTCGGGAGTTTCGGGCACGAGAAGGACGAAGCTTCCGCTTTCCGCTATTTCAAGAAGCTTTCTTGCCAAACCCTTGCCTCTGTACGGCTTATCCACCGCAAGAGCGTATATATACTTGCCGAAAAAGTGCTTTTTATCATACAAAAGCTCGCAGTCTATCGCGTTTACGATCCCGACGACTTTTTCGCCGTCCTTTGCCACGAACGTGTTTTCCTTCATCGGAAAAGCATCATAAAAGCTATCGAGAAAATCATCGTCATCGCCGAAAATTTCCTGCCAGATGCGTTTTACCCCGATCGCTTCCTCGCTTTTCGTCACCCTTTTCAGCAGTGGCTCAAAGCTCATTTTATTCATCCCCCGAATATCCCGACGTATCTGCCATATTATGTCTTATACGCATTTCGTAGTAATCCTGCTGTGAGATAAGAACCGTTCTCGGCTTCTGCCCGTCGGGTGCGCTTACTATTCCGCGCTGTTCCATTTCATCAATGATCTTAGCGGCACGTCCGTAACCGAGCGAAAGCTTTCTCTGAATAAGCGACGTTGATATCTTACCCTCATCAACGGCAAGCTCGACCGCTTCAAAGAATTTCGAGTCAAGCTCAACGTCATCAGAGCCTCCTTCAGAGCCCGACGACGATCCGAATCCGCCGCCCTTCTTTTTCTTCTCTCCGCAAAGAGCTGCCTGCTCCTCGATCTCGTCTATAATATCCGAATCGAAGGAAGCCTCGCACTGATCCTTTATAAATTCAACAACTCTTTCAACCTCGTCGTCGCTTACAAACGCACCCTGAAGTCTGAGTGCCTTCATTTCCTGAACGGGTGCGTAAAGCATATCTCCTCGTCCGATCAGCTTTTCTGCTCCAGCCACGTCGATTATCGTTCTTGAGTCTGCGTTCGATGCAACCGTAAATGCAATTCGCGAGGGGATATTTGCCTTGATAAGGCCTGTAATAACGTCAACAGAGGGACGCTGTGTACCGAGTATCATATGCATACCCGCCGCACGTGCCTTTGCCGCGAGTCTACAGATCGAATCCTCAACTTCGTCGCCTGCCTGCATCATAAGATCGGCAAGCTCGTCTATTACGATGATAATATGCGGCAAATATTCCATATCGCCGTCGATATTCTGAGCAACTATCGCGTTATATCCCGCAAGATTTCTTACACCGTACTGCTCTATGAGAGAGAAACGGCGTTCCATTTCTATTACAGCCCAGGCAAGTGCACCCGCCGCCTTCTGCGGTGCATTAAGCACGGGAACGAGAAGGTGAGGAAGCTTATTGTAAACGTTAAGCTCAACCTTCTTAGGGTCAACGAGTATAAGCTTGACCTCATCCGGCTTTGCTCTGTAAAGAAGGCTGACAAGCAGGCTGTTTATACATACCGACTTACCCATACCGGTAGCACCCGCGATCAGCAGGTGAGGCATCTTCGCTATATCAAGAAGTACCGGCTCGCCCGCAATATTCACGCCAAGCGCGCAGGCAACCTTACTTTTTGCATTTCTGAACTGATCTGTATCTATAAGATTTCTGAGGAAAACGGTAGCTCTGCATCTGTTTGGAACCTCGATTCCGACAGCGACCTTACCGGGGATCGGCTCGATACGCACACCGCTTGTCTTCATATTAAGCGCGATATCGTCAACGAGTCCCGAAATAGAGCGCACCTTTACGCCCGCCTTGGGCGCAACCTCGTATCTTGTGATCGTAGGTCCGTGTGAGATATGAACTATCTCAACGTCTACCTTAAAGCTCTTAAGCACCTCTACAAGGCGTCTTGCGTTAGCCTCAAGCTCTTCGGGAGAGTCGCCCTCACCCGGTGCTTCACCGACGCTGAGAAGGTCGATGGGAGGAAGCTGATAGGGCTTTGTTTCGGGCACGTCAAGCTCGGGAAGAACGCTTTCACGCTCTACCTCCATTATTTCAATGGGGAGATCGTCAAATTCATTCGGCGTTATAGCTGAGGGCTCGGGAGTAATAGTCTCTGTCTTGACCGTCTTTTTTACCTCGTTGCCGTCTATATCATATTCCTTTTCGCTCGGCGGGAGGAATTCACCCGAAGGAAGCTCGTCCGGCTCATCGGGCTCGTCCGAGAATATCTTCTTTACGTCTTCCTCGCTTATTTCCTCGCCAAGTGTTTCCTTACCGACAACCTCTACGTCTTCTGCAGTTTTGTAATCCTCTATTTCCTCCATATCCACGGGGGTTATTTCTATATTCTTCGAATTACGGGCATCTGTATTGGCAGAGCCTATGTTACCTTGATTTTTCTCGTGGGAATCGTAGTAGGAAATGTAATTTCCCTTTTCTGGAGCTCCGCTTGACTCCTCGGGAGCGCTCTCCTTTTCCGCTTTTTCTTTTTCCTTTTCGAGGCGTTCTTTTTCTGCTTTTTCAAGCTTTTCGCGCTCTGCTCTTTCTTTAGCTCGGCGTATTTCCTCTTCCTTTTCGGCAGCCTTACGCTCTTCTTCGAGTCTTGCGGCTTCGAGTGCCGCAGCCTCCTTGGCGGCTATGCGTCTCTCTTTAGCGCGGCTATATGCTATCACAGCGCGCTTATGTACCCATCTGAAGAATGCAAGCAGTACCCTGCCAAGTCTTGCGGGAGTTATCTCAAACATAAACATTATCGCCGTAAGGAGTATGACCGCCATTACTATAAGCGACACCGTCTTGAATCCCGAGTAAAGCAGTCCGCCGAAAAATCCGCCGATTATTCCGCCGCCGCTACGTCCCGAGATAAAATTCCAGTACACCTTAAGATCCCAGAATTTGACCGTTCTGTCAAACGCGCCGAAAGTAAGTCCTACGACCTGTATAAACGACGAAAAGGACGCCATAAGCACCGCGCCTATCACGATCTTCGGGACAAGTATATTTTTTATAATGCTCTTTTTCCAGAAAAGTGCGTATGCAACGAAAACAAGCGGCACAAACCATGCTCCGTATCCGAAAAGTCCGTACAGAAGCTGACAGGTATAATATACTATCGGTCCCGAGATTCCGTCAACTCCCTTTTTCATATTCGTGAGCAGAATACAAAACGCAAAGAATATTGCCAGAACTATCATAACGAATATCATAGCCTGATTTCCGAGGCTATCGGGATTCGGTCTGTCTATACTTTCATTTTGTGCGCTCTCTCTCGGTGCGGGATTCTGCTTCACGGGAATATTTTTTCCGCGCGTATCCTGCGCCTTCGAGGCACTCTCGTTTTGTTTATTCGGAGTCCGTTTTCTTTCTATTATATCCGGCTGATTTTCTTTAGTTTTTTTATTGGCCATTAAAGATACAGTCCTTTCCTTTAAGATATTTATTAAAAAGCATTAAGCAAAAAAGCTCCACACAACGGCAAGTGTACCTGCCGCAAAGCAGTAGTAGGAGAAAATTCTGAAATTTGATTTTCTTGATATATATCCGAGAAGCTTTATTGCGCATATTCCTACGATAGCAGATACCGCCGCGCCCGCCAGATATATTCCGAGGGTCTTTCCGTCGGGGATCTCGGCAAAGAAATCGGGCAGCTTCAGCACCGACGCACCGAGTATTGCGGGAATCGAAAGAAGAAATGAGAATCTGACCGCGTCCGGACGCTCAAGACCGTTGAGAAGTCCGCCCGTTATGGTCGATCCCGATCTTGATATTCCGGGCAGAAGTGCTACCGCCTGACAAAGTCCTATAAGAAGCGCATTCTTCGGCTTCATCTCATCAAGTGTTCTGTTTCCTCTTGAAAGCTTATCGGATATCATAAGCACGAGTCCGTTAAATATCAGAAGTGCTCCGACTATAACAAGATATCCCGAAACCATATCGAGATAATCCTCGATAATTATCATCGGAACGAGCGGAAGTGTTCCTATAACTATGTAAATTACCAGCTTTTCGTGAAGGTCGTATTCGCTCATTTTGAAATTCCCGTGGAAGATCTTTCCGCAAAGCGAGAAAAAAGACCTTATAAGACCGAAAATGTCTTTATAATAAACGGCAAATACCGCGATCAGCGTACCGAGATGGAGAAGCACGTTGAAGGCTACCGCATCCATATTTTCGCCAAAGCCGAGTATATTCTGAAGTATCGCAAGATGACCCGAGCTTGACACGGGTAAAAACTCTGTAAGTCCCTGAATTATTCCGTAAAAAATTGCCTCCCAAATGCTCATTCCTACCGTTATCTCCTCTCTGATTTTTCATATTTTTATTTTTCGCCGTATGATATAGATATACATATTAATATTATCATATTACGCGCAAAATTACAATAGTAAGCTTAAACAAAATTAATTTTGTTTTCTGTAAAATTCGCCGGTTTGAATATTTTTTCGACATATTTTGATTTATTTTCAGACCAAAGACCGCTCCTTTGTCAAACCTTCTGACAGGAGCGGTCTTTTTGTTTTTTATTATAGCATCAGCTTATAGCATCAGCCTTCGTTGTCTCCGCCGTAAAGCCCCTGATCAACCTTCAAAAGCTGTTCGGGAGTCATGGAAACGTATTTCTGATGCTGCGCGTAGGTGCTCGAATATACGTTGTATCCGTTAGACTTTGAAATGAAATAACAGAAATTACGCTCACTCGGATAGAGCGCAGCCTTTATCGCCGTAAGCGACGGGTTACATATCGGTCCCGGTGTAAAGAAGTGATTACCCTTACGTGTATTATAGAGCGAATCAACAAGCAAGTCCTCGGCTGTGAGCTCGGGATGTCTTGCTCCCTCTACGTGCCTGAAATAATACTGGAGAGTTGCGTCGCAGTCAAATCGCACAAAGCTATTATTTTTGAGTCTGTTGTGAAGTACAGCCGAAACAAACTCATAGTCTGCCGCATATTTAGCCTCGCTTTGAATTATAGAGGCAAGTATTATAGCTTCATCTACCGTGATTCCGAGTTGCTCGCATCTGTCTGCATATGCCTCGTTGAACTTTTTACCGAAGTTATTGAGCAGCTTCTTCAGCACCGAAACCTCGCTGCTTGTCGTATAGAAATAATACGTATCCGGATAGAGATAACCTTCAAGTCGGTAGAATCTTTCCTCGCTCATATTATCCTCAAGCGGCTTTAGAAACCAATAGTTAAGCTCCGCATTCTGAATAGCGTCGACGAATCCTTCCCTCGTTCCTATTCCCTTTGATACGAAGAGGTCGATCACATCGTCTGTCGTAAATCCCTCGGGAATAGTGATGGTGATCGTTTCCCTCGGCGGTACGGGGTCAAGGCTTGAAAGTATTACGTCATAGTTATTATTTGCCGAGAAGGTGTGCGTGCCTTCTTTAAGAGTAAACTCACCTTCGTTTTTCAGCTTAACGTAAAGCTGGAAAAATCCGGGATAGCTTATAGCTCCCTTTTTATAAAGCAGATCTGCAAGCTCTTCAAGTGACATATTGGTATCTTCGATAGTTACCTCTACCGTAATATCGTCCTTGATAAAAGCAAACGCATCGTTTGCGCGTGTGATGATATAATGCGCAAGAACAACCGCAAGTACTATTATAATTATGAGATAGCTGACCGTAAAGGCAAGGCTTCTTACGCCCGATCCGCGATCGTAGCGCACCTTATGCTTTACAACCTCTTTTACACGCACCTCGGAATCTCCGTTTTTCTGCGATATCTTATCTACCGGAATATCAAAACCGAGCGGTGCATCTGTATTATCGGATCCGTACACCGAAACCGATTTTTCATCGCTTCCGAAAGACACCTTTTCTACCACGTTATCCTTGCGGGAGAATATTTCTTTTTTCTCTTCCGAGAGCGCAAGAGGAGCACGTGGCTTTGGAGATTTCTTCTTAGGATCATCATTTTTATTGATCATCTTATTTTTTGGCATAACTTTCTGTCCTTTCGGGATTTTACTCCCGGAAATATTCTATGTTACCTTACCGTTTTTATACTTAAGGCAAAATATTATTTTGCTGCGTTTTTATATTCTTCGATCTTATCAACGACCTTTTTAGCCGAAGAATACATATATTTCAGCATTTCGGGCATAAATTCCTTCTGAATACCTGCAAATGCATTATCAGCTTCAAGAGTGAATACGCCCTTATAGTCGATATCGGCAAAAGCCTTTGCAACTGCGTCCCAGTCGATCTTGCCCATACCTATAGCGATATGCTTATCCGAGATAAAATCATTATCGTGTACGTGGAGCGCGCCGAGGCGGTCGTGACCGAGAATTCTGATAGCATCCTGAGGATCTGTACCTACGAGTCCGCAGTGTCCGACATCAAGACAGCAGGTGAAGGTATCGCTGCTAAGCTCATCGAAATATTCTGTGAATCCGCCGTCGAAGCAGCATACCGAGGGAATGATCTTGCTTGTTCTCGGATAGCACTGGAACATATTCTCAAGGCATATTCTTATACCCGCCTTTTCCGCATACGGACGGAGAATATTATAATATTCCATATTAACGTCGTGGAGCATTTCCTTATTATCCTTATAGGAAACAAAGTGAAGCGGATGAACTATAAGTGTATCAACGCCGAGTATCTCGCAAATCTCGATAGTCTTTATAATTATCGGAACGATCTCTGTCTTATAGTTTACGCTCTTTTCATATGAGAAAACGAAGGGTGCGTGAGCCTGATTATATCTCATACCGATAGAATCTGCGTAAGCTCTGAGATCCTTTGCAAATTCGATAGCGTTTTCACCGAGCTTTACTGTATCCATTGCACCAAAGAAGCTGAAATCCGCGCAATCGAATCCCGCTTCCTTTATCATTCTGAGTGCTTCCTTAGCGCCGAAAACGGATGTGAGTCTATCTGTCTGTGTTGAAATAAGCATTTTATTACCTGCTTTCTTTACTGTCAAATATCTTTATCTTACTTTTCAAGTGTTTTAAGGTGTTCAAAGCATATACGAGCCTCTTCGCTGCCAGAGGGTGTGAGAGTTTCGCTCTCAACTACCATAAGCATACCGAGCTCCTTAGCCTTTTCGTAAACTGCCGCTACGGGTGCCGTTCCCATACCGAGAGGCTTGCCCGCTCCGTTATCAAGACCGTCCTTGATATGTATGCAGTTCATTCTGTCCTTATACTTTTCAAGAAGCTCTACCGGATCTCTCTTTGCGTTATATGCCCAGTATGTGTCTATTTCGAACATAACGTTTGTACGGCTTGCGATCTCATCGTGAATTATCTTTCCGTAAGCCGAGGGGAGAAATTCGTGCGAATGGTTATGATATCCGAGCGATATTCCTTCCTTCGCAAGCTTCACCTGAGCCTCGTTCATAACTGCAACAAACTCGTCCAGCTTTTCCTGTGTGGAAAGGTCTGCACCCGGAACGATATAGTTCTTGTTGCCTATAGCCTTATGGTATGCAAGCGTTTCCTCAAAATTATCTCTGAGGTCTGTCCATGACGAGTGTGTTCCCGAAAGCTTGAGACCGTATTTATCGAGCATAGCGTTTATTTCATCTGCGCTATGACCGAAAAATCCTGCAAACTCAACGTACTTATAGCCTATTGAAGCAACCGTTTCAAGTGCCTTGTCCATATTCTTTTCGGTAATATCTCTTAGTGAATACATCTGTATTGAATATTCCATAATGCTTTCCGCCTTTCTTTTGCAGTCGGTTATATATTATTGTCCGTTCTGCTGAGATTTAAGATATTTTTCCATATCGCGCTGTCTTATTTCTGCGCGGCGAACCTTTCCGCTCGTTGTTTTGGGAAGGGATTCGACATATTCTATAACTCTGGGGTATTTATACGGTGCCGTATTCTTCTTAACGTAGTTCTGGAGCTCGCGAGTAAGCTCAGGTGAGCCCTCGTAGCCCTTCTGAAGAACGATAGTAGCCTTTACGTTAAAGCCTCTTACCGGATCGGGAACTCCCGTGACCGCTACCTCAAGCACCGCAGGATGCTCGATAAGCACACTTTCTATCTCGAACGGTCCGATTCTGTATCCCGACGACTTAATGATATCGTCATTTCTTCCGACGTAGTGGATATATCCGAGCTCATCCTTATACGCAGTATCTCCCGTATGGAAGAATCCGCCGTGATAAACCGACTTCGTTTCCTCTACGCTTCTGTTATAGCTGTGGCATATTCCAACGGGACGTGTTTCGTATTCTGTCTTTATACAGATCTCGCCAACCTGTCCTACCGGGCAATCCACACCGTCGAGGTCAATGATATGAACGTCTATATGCGGAGAAGACTTACCGATAGCTCCAAGCACAGGCTTCATATACGGATAGAATGTTCCTATTGCAACAGTGGTTTCGGTTTGACCGAAGCCCTCGTATATTTCAAGTCCGGTCTCTTCTTTCCACGTATTGTATATTTCGGGGTTAAGTGCTTCACCTGCCGTACAGCAGTGTACGAGCGATGAAAGATCATACTTTTTAACGTCATTCTGAAGAATGAATCTATACATTGTAGGAGGAACGCAGAACGTCGTGACCTTATATTTTTCAATAACCGAAAGGATATCCGCTCCGTTGAATTTTTCGAAATCGTATACCATTACAGCGCTTTCGCCGAACCACTGTCCGTACATCTTGCCCCAAAGGGACTTGAGCCATCCCGTATCCGAAACCGTGAAGTGAAGTCCGCCGTCCACCACTCTGTGCCAGAACACACCGGTCATAATATGACCGAGCGGGTATCTGAAATCGTGTGCAACCATTTTCGGATAGCTTGTCGTTCCCGATGAGAAGGAGAGCAGCATAAGGTCTGTCGCCTTGATAGCATTTTCACCCGTCGGACGTGTCCAGCCGGTCGGGTCTGTAGCTTCGAATTCCTTTTCGAAATCTCTCCAACCCTCGCCTGCGTCCTTATGACCGATAACGAGCTTATGCTCGACCGTCGTACATTCTGCAGCGCCCTCGTCGTAATACTTCGTGCAGTCGCCGTGATCTGTAATAACGACCGCCTTTATCTCCGCCTTATTACAGCGGTAAATATAGTCCTTAGCCATAAGCATATCGGTTGCCTGAACGGTTATCGCGCCCAGCTTATGCAGACCGAGTATGCAGAACCAGAAGAGATAGTGTCTGCGAAGCACAAGAAGCACGCTGTCGCCCTTCTTTATTCCGAGAGATGCAAAATATTTTGCCGCTCTGTCCGATTCTCTTGAAATATCAGCAAACGAGAATATCTTCTCTGTTCCGTCGTTTCCGAGCCAGACCATCGCGGTCTTGTCCGGACTTTCCTTTGCAAGAACGTCGATAACGTCGTAAGCGAAGTTAAAATCGTCGTTATATGTAAATTTTATTGACGAGCGAAGCTCCTCAAAGGTTTTATAATCGT
This sequence comes from Clostridia bacterium, assembly GCA_017532425.1. Lineage (GTDB taxonomy): Bacteria > Bacillota > Clostridia > Oscillospirales > CAG-272 > SIG672. The sequence continues at coordinate 30,574 of JAFXJH010000143.1, forward strand.
CTCTGTGTTTTCCTATAAATCTTTCGTATATTGGCATTTTTTAATTTAGATCCTTTCCAAGTTATGTGTGCGCTCAGGACCTTATTTCATAACTATTGCAAGAAAACGCGCAGGCTTTCCGTCAAGTGCTTTTTCGGCATGGGGTACTCCCGAATCGAAGTAAACGCTGTCCCCTTCTTCAAGCTCGTAGGTGATCTCACCTATCTTGAAGAGCATTTTTCCCTCGATGATGTAGTTGAACTCCTGTCCCTCATGTGCATTGAGTGCAGGAAGCTCCTCACGAGGCTCTACCGTTACGAGAAAAGGTTCCGCTTTTTTATTTCTGAATGTGAAGGCAAGGTGCTTATAGTCATAAGCCTTATTTCTTGTGACCGCAAAGCCCTGACCCTTTTTAACCATCGAGCATACCGAAAGCTTAGGCGATTCGCCGCTCATAAGGTCAAGAATATCTACTCCGAGTATTTCGGCGCAGTTATACAAAAAGCTGAATGAGAAATCAAGCTCTCCATTCTCGTACGCAATATACTTTTCAACCGGAACTCCGAGCCGCTCTGCCATTGTGGCGGGCGTCATATCGCAAACATCGCGAAGTGTCGCAAGTCGGAGACCGATTTCTTTGATTTGTTCAGTCATATCAGTATGGCCGTCCTTTCCGTTTCTATTTTTATAAAGCTGTATATCCTTCAGATACTTCAGTCGCCGTCAAGAAATCTTATTGCTCTTTCGGGAGAATCCTTGGCATTTCCCCAAGGCTCTTCCTCGTAGCGATAATCGTATTTCTTACAGAACCAGCTTACGTCAGCGCAAAGCTCCTCGAGATTCTTGTTAACGATATCTCCCGCCGATTCGGCAAATTCCTTAAATACCTTTTTGGTCATTTCCTTTTTGCCGCAAGCAAGCATATCTGCATAGTGATTCAGACAGAAATATTTCTGTGCCTCGAATTTTTCTCTGAAGGTCATATCCGTTTCCCACATATAAACGACGTTGGAAACAAGGCGTGTGAAATTATCTCCCACTCTCTCGCAGACGTAGCAGGTATCCTTAAGCGAGTTAAGGCGAGCCACCGTCTTTTCGGGCGCAGAGCGTCTGCCTGCGATATCCTCGTAAAGCTCATTCAGATGGCTTTCGAGCATCAGGGCGAGCGGAAGGCGTTTGCCGTTTGTCAGCATTTTTTCAAAATGTGTAGGACAAAAGCCGAGACGGTTAGTCTTGATTCTGACGTCAGGTTCCATCATAGAAGCTCCGAGTATCAGCGAAAGCTCATCGCTTTCAAGCTTTTTATAAAGATTACAGAGCGGACAGCAGGTATCACCCTTCTCCATACGCTTTTCAAATTCTTCATTTATCGGTATCGTATAAATAGTCTCAGCCATTATTCAAGGAACCGTCCTTTCACAAAAATATTTTACAGCCTTATTTTAACTTTGCCGGACATTTCCGCGCAAATACGGAAATGTCCGACAAAATGATATTTAAAAATAAATTTATCAGAGCTCTACGCCGTTGAGCTTAAGAAGCTCTCTTGCGCTTTCAACAGAGTCCACGCCTTCCTTATTCTTGATAGGAGCGAATTCCTTCTTTCTGTCAACCTCGAAGGAGAGGCAGGAATCAACCATATGGACCATATCAAGGATAAGTGTTTCGAACTTATATCCATTAGGTGCTTCGGGCTTTACAAGCTCGCCGTTTTCATCGATGTAAGGGATCTTCTTTTCAACGATATGGAGAGGCATTCTCTTGTTCATATTGGACTTGAGAACCTCGATATTGAACATATAGTTAAGAATTACACCGAAGCTGTAGAGAAGCTCGCCGCGCTCGTCGCGGAGATTTATCATATCATCGGTAATTTCATAGTATTCAACGATGGAGGGCTTATTATCCTCAAGGCAAAGAACGCCGATCTTTTCCATCGGTTCAGCCTTACGAACGACCTTTGCGCCGCTCTGACGTCCGGATGCGATAGTTGCACCGACGAATGCGGGAGAGTTGATTCTCTGAAGAACGTTATCAACTGCAAATATAGTCAGCCATTCAACGCCCTGCTTTTCAAGCTTTTCAACAAGGCCTGCCTTTTCAAGAGAAGTGAACCATCCGCCGTTTCCGTTAGGAGAAAGGGAGATTCTGTCCTTGCCTTCCATATAGATCTTTCCGTTATAGTCAACAGACGGAGCCATTTCCTGAACGAAGAAGTTTACGTAATCCTTGTTATATCCGAAATAGTTCATTTCCTCGAAGAAAGCGACAGTATCGTCGTTGTTCTTTTCACTTGTCATAATGCAAAGAGGCATCCAAGCGCCTGCCTGCTTAACAACGTCCATCATATTATTGATAAGACACTCGAAGATATAGAGAGGATGTGTAATACCTATATTATACATTCCCTTGGGCTTATCGCTGCCGAGACGTGTTCCCTGTCCGCCTGCAAGAAGTACTGCGCATACCTTGCCTGCCTTGATAGCTTCGATTCCCACCTTTTCAAACTCTTCCTTGCGTGCTTCGATCTCGTCGATCTCAAGTGCGCCGAGAGGAGCAAGAACGCCGCGATTTTCGATCTCGCTTCTGTTCTTAAGAATATCGAGAAGCTTCCAGTCGATGTTTTCGATCTGCTTTGCAAGGTTTGCCTTCGACTCCTCGCTGAGCTCGTCCCAATACTTAAGAAGATGTGTCTGTCCGTGATTTTCAAGAAGTTTGTAAAGTTCGTTATATGTCATTTTAGTTTAACCTCCGGTCTGCCCGTTAAAATTTATACTTTTACATATCAAAGTATATCACAAATTTTCAAGATTGTAAAGAGAAATTTTCCATTATTATCAGGTTTTTTGTATGTATTTTTTAAACATTTTTTATACTTTTTGAAATGTGCCCGTTCACGCGGTGTTTTTTCGTCAAAAAACGCCGCTCAAGGCTTTTTCCTCGAGCGGCACACCGTCTTATTTATTTTGAATTTTCATTTACGTAGGTATACACCGCGCTCACCTTTGCGCCGTAAGCATCGGTATATTCAAGTGTCAGAGTCACGATCTCACTGCTCTTTTCATTACACGAAAGCGTTATTTTCGCTCCGCTTACCGATTCTGTCGGCAGTCCGTTTTTAAGAACCGCCTCGAGTGAAAGGACCTCGTCCTTTGCCTCTGCGCTGAAGCTTTCAAAGTTATCCGTGTTTATTTCAAGGCTTGGGATCTTACTCGGAAGGACTCCGTTTTCCCATACGATCGCAGAATCCTTAAGTTCTCCGACCTCATCGTCTCCTTTGGCGTAGAGCGTTCCGGTTATCTCTGAAATGAATTCATCCGACTCTCCCACAGCGTTCAGCCTATCGTATTTGTACGAAAGCTCCGCGCTCTTTTTCCCGTCCGACTCTGTCACCGTGAGAGTATATTCACCCTTGAGAGTAATGCCGTCAAGGGTATATTCAATACGGCAGACGTATTTATTTGCTTCAACCTCGGAGAGCGTTTTCGATATCCTTTTTACCACATTTTTCGGAGAATTATGTACGGCTATACCGACAGCCACTCCTATGCCGATCATCAACGCGAGCGCCAACATCACGGATGCCGATATTATAATGATCTTTTTGTTTTTTGTAATGAAATTCATAATATCACACCCTCATCGTATGTGTCCGAGCAGCTTCTTCAGCACTGTCCAAAGAAGTGCGAAAAACGTAACGTAGCTTATACTGAAGCTGTTTACCGAGATGCTTGCCTCTACCGCACCGGCAAATCCTTCGTTTATCCTCTTGACTTCCGAATTGTATTTTTCGATCTCTTTGTCGAGAATCTCAAGAGAAGCGGCAACGCCCGCGTCCTTCAGATAAACGTCCGATTTGATCTTATACGCCTCGGACATAGCCGAAAATCTTTCCTCGGGTGTTTTTGCCTGCGCTATCTTATCTACGGCAGCGATAAAGTCCTGCGGCAGATAAGCAAATCTGTATTTTTCGGTAAACTGTGCGGTATATTCGGCATTCTGAGTAGCCTTTTCGGGCAGAGTCGGTGACCACGCGCTGAAAATATATTCGTAAAGCTCTGTGCCCTCATGTATCGGTGACTCGGGCGGGATTATATCATCACCGTAATGAAGCACAAGCTCAGCCAGCACGCTTCCGTCGTAATTTTTGAATATTATGCGGTAATCGATATACGTTGCCGTGTATTTTGCGGTAACAACGCTGTCCGCTCTTACCTTTTTGTATTCGCCGTCCCACGAGTCAAAGGCGTAATCGTACGTATTGTCCGACGCTCTGCTCGGAGTATCGGGCAACACCGCACTCTCTCCGTGAAGAACGTTCTGAGTGCTTATGAGAGTGCCGTCCCAATCGTAAAAATACACTGTATACAGCGGTTTTCCGTCGCTGAAGACTGCGGTAAGCTCGGTGTCCGCGCTGATATTATCGAAAGGCTTATCCCATCCGACAAACTCGCATATCTTACCCTTTTCGTGCTCGTGCTCGGGAGTTTTTCCCTTATATTCTGCAGAGCCGCCGTATTCGACCTCGACCATATAAAGTATCGTGCCGTCATAGTTTCTGAAAACAACGGTATAGCTTCTTACAGTCTCTTCAAAGACCGCCTCGAATACCATATCTCCGCTGACCGTGATATTTTCATAATATCCGCTCCATCCGAGAAATACGTAGTAAAATGCTTTATTTGCTTCCTTTACCGGAATACTCACCGGCAGATCTATTACGCTTCCGTAAGCAAGCTCTGTCGTATAGAATTCCATACCCTCGCTCATAAACCTTACTGTGTATTTTTCAAGGTGGTAAACGACCGTTATCTCGGTGTCCTCGGTGATATTTCCGCTGACCACCGCGATCGAGGAAATGTATCCGTCGAGCGCCGGTGTTTCCACGCTGTATTCTGCCATATGATCCATATTTTCCACAACGTACGGAGGGTAGACCTCTTCTCCGTTTACATGGACATATTTTACTGTCAGAGTGTATTTTCTTGCGCTGTATGTAACCTTAAACGAGAGCTCCTCGCCATCGGCTGTTCCGCTTACGAGTGAAATATCGGGAAGGTATCCGACTATCTCGGGAGAGGCTATCTCATATACGCTTCCGAAGGGGGTCTCCAATGTTTTTACTTCTATCGGAGTTCCGTCTGAATAAATATATTCTACCCTTATTTTGCATGTTATCGGGGTATATATTACGTTTATTTCGATATTATCGGTAACACTGCCCTCGATTGCGGTGGCACTTGCCGTATAGCCGTTTACTATCGGAGAGTCCACGTGATACTCTGTCATATAGACAAGGTCTGAAAGCAGGTAGGGTTCGCAAACGGGGCTTCCGTCTTCATAGACATAATTTATCTTTATCGTATACAGGGTAGGCACGTATATCACGTTTATCTCGACATCCTCATCGGACATAACTATCTCTACCTGCTTCATATCGGGGCGGTATCCCGCAACCGTGGGAGAAGGTATGATATATTCTTTTCCGACCGAGGCAAGCTCGTCGATATAGCTTTCGCAGACCTTTTCTCCGTTCTCATAAAGATAATTTATTACAAGCTTACGGTATTTTTCATAAAGCACTCTGTGCTTTACTCCGCCGATCGGCATTTTACCCGAAATACTCTGTTCATTTGCGAAAAATCCGTCTACTGTCTGGAAATCGACCGAGAAATCCCTTCCCCAACCGATCTCTGCAGTATATGTCGGTGCAAGCTGTTCGCCGAGAATATTTTCATAGGTTATCTCAAGCGTGAACTTGATATCCGACAGGTCTACCGTGATATAGCTGTCCTTTTCGGTGAATTTCGGAGCCTTTGCAACGCGGAAGGTCGCTTCCTTGCCGCTGATCCTCATTCCGTAGATATATCCGCCGTCATAGCGGTATTTTTCGATCTCGGTAAGCTCTGCGGTCGTCGGGTCGTACGCATAGATCGCATCCGAGGTGCTTATTACAAGCGTGCCGAAATAGCTTCCGAGTCCCGCATACGTATCAAGATAATAGCTCGTCGTGCTTTCCCACATAAACCATAGTGCGGGGATTGATACAAGGCGGTTATACGTATTATTTTCGAAATCTATCTGTCCGAGTACAAGAGAGATCTCCTGCGATCCGCTATCCTTTACAAGGAGATACCAGTCTTCTCCGAGAGGCGCAATATCAAGACACACGCCGAGCCCTTTAACAAAGAAATTATCGTAACCGTCATCGAAAACAAGGTCTGACTCCCACTCGTAATGTCCGCTTGCCTCGATAGCAGCGTTTCCGCACAGGAAATTCGTATAAATAACGTCATCGAATCTGTCAAAGTTGCCCTGCACCATAGCATCGTCCCAGGTTATGTCGAGGTGATACCATTTACCGTCTATTTCCACGCAGTTCCATACGTGATTCATACTGATGCTTGCCACCGCACCCGAATTTATTTCAAGTCGGTTAAAGAGCTCGATAGCAAGAAGGGTGTACGCCTGACAAACGCCCACTTTCTTCTTGAGGAATCTGTAGGAATCGTATACGGTATTCTCTGTGAATTCTGTAAAATTCGGATCGTATCTGAAGTTTTTGACGATATGATCGTGCACGAAAAGTACCTTTTCAAGATCGCTCCACGCAGGATCTATCTCCTTGACTATCTTCGAAACAAGCTCTTCGTATTCCTTTTTCTGAGAAGCAAGCTCATCGCCCGTAGCCATATACTGCGGTGCAACGCTGAGCACCCTTTCTCCGTCGGCGTAATAGCTGTACGTTGGCTTTACGTAAAAAAGCTCGGGATTTGAATTAAGTATCTTCGTAATCGTACTGTTCAGGTCTTCCTTTGTAACTACTCCATCAAGACCCTCAAAGCTTATCTCGGCTTCTGCCCTTCTCAGCCCGTCAAGCAGCATATTGTAAAGAGGAGATTCCTGCGAGGTACGCTTATGTGAAGCAAAAACTATACGTTTTTCATTCTTTTCGTCCGAGTTATGCGCAAAACGGTCATAGCTGCAGCAGACCGAATCGTACGAAAGATCGCCAAACTGTATAGCGTCTATTTTTCCCGACTCGGGTGTACCCTTTACGGCATCGCTTTTCAAAGGAGCAAGAAAGGAAACGAGCACACAGAGCGTAAGCGCCAGGACGGCTACACCAAGCGTATATACGGCATATCGTTTTTTCACAGCTTTTCCTCCTTTACAGACATTAGCATAGGTCTTTTTCATATCGTAGACTTACTCTACTCTATAATATCACATATACACCCCTATGTCAAGTCAACTTACGCTTTCAAGAACATTTGTTACTTTATAACCGCTTTTTGTTCATAATTAAACGTCGAAAAATATATTTTTTGCTCAAATATTCGGATTCTCGTAATTATGAACAAAAGCGTGACTTGAAATTTGTGCAATTTAACATTAAACATCGACAAAATCCGCAAAAAAAGCAGACACATTTGTAGAAAATTCAGTACAACTATTGAAATATTTTAATACATATGTTATACTATAAAAAACTTACTATGGGCTTGTGCGATTTTACTTGGGAGGGGTCATATATGAATAAAAAATCATTAAAGAGCGTTCAGAAAAAAGATCCGAATCTGCCGAAGGAAGACCTCGCACATTATTATTTTCATCAGGGAACGAATTTTAACACCTACGATTATCTCGGCGTTCACAGAGTGACCGAAAAGGGCAAGAACGTCGGTTACGTTTTCAGAACCTGGGCGCCTGCCGCTCACGAGATATACGTGCTTGGCGATTTTAACGCCTGGGAAAAGACTCACCCTATGAAGAGAATAACCGAAATGGGTGTATGGGAGTGCTTTGTCAAAACAGAGCTTTCACTTGAGGACACGCCCTACAAATACGTTATAATCTCCAAGGCAGGCGAGCATTACAAGGCGGATCCGTACGCCACCTACAGCGAAACGGGGCTCAAGACCGCCTCACTTATACACACCGAAAGTACCTTTGACTGGAAGGACGCTTCCTGGTTCAGACACAGAAAAAAGGCTATACAGAACGGATACTGGGACGTACCGCTCAACATCTACGAGATGCACCTTGCTTCGTGGAGAAAAAAGGAAGCGGACAATGATGACGACGAGGGATATTTCTCTTACCGCGAGATAGCCGATATGCTCGTTCCTTACGTCAAGGAAATGGGATATACCCACGTCGAGCTTCTCCCCATAACCGAATTCCCTTACTACGCATCGTGGGGATATCAGGTCACCGGATATTTTGCTCCGACGTCGCGCTTCGGAAATCCCGAGGATTTTAAATATTTTATAAACAAGCTGCATACAAATGGAATAGGCGTTATTCTTGACTGGGTGCCTGCACACTTCCCGAAAGACGAGCACGGTCTTCGCGATTTCGACGGCTCACCTCTTTACGAGTATCAGGGCACAGACCGTATGGAGCACAAGGAGTGGGGCACACGCTGCTTTGACGTCGGCAGAAACGAGGTACAGTGCTTCCTCATTTCAAGCGCGCTCTACTGGCTGAGAGAGTTTCACATCGACGGACTTCGTGTTGATGCCGTCGCTTCTATGCTCTATCTCGACTATGCAAGAGAGCCGGGCGAATGGATACCAAACGTCTACGGAACAAACGAAAATCTTGAGTCGCAGGCCTTTTTCAGAAAGCTCAACAAGACGATATTCGCCGAGTTTCCCGATATACTTATGATAGCTGAAGAGTCAACTGCCTTCGGAAAGGTCACGAAGCCTGTCCATGAGGGCGGTCTCGGCTTCAACTTCAAGTGGAATATGGGCTGGTCGAACGATATGTTTGACTACGTAAAATGCGACCCATTCTTCCGCAAAAACATTCACGACAAGCTGACCTTCTCGCTCTGCTACGCATTTTCGGAGAATTACATTCTTACCGTTTCGCACGACGAGGTCGTACACGGAAAGAAATCTCTTATAGACAAAATGTACGGCAGCTACGAGCAGAAATTTGCGGGGATCCGTCTTTTCCTCGCGTATCAGATGGCTCATCCGGGCAAAAAAATGCTCTTTATGGGCTGTGAGTACGGTCAATTCCGCGAATGGGATTTCGCTACACAGCTCGAATGGTTTATGCTTGACTACGAAACACATTCGACTCTGCGTACCTTCACCTCAAAGCTTAATAATTTCTATCTGAAAACACCTCAGCTTTGGGAGGTCGATTTCACGTGGGACGGCTTTGACTGGATATATCCCGATATGCGCGACGAAAACCTCGTTGCATTCAGAAGATTTGATAAGGCCGGCAACGAGCTTATCGCCGTAATGAATTTCTCCGCCGCCGAAATAAGCGATCTTTCCATCCCGGCAAGATCGGAAAGCTACCGCGTCGCCTTCTCAACAGACAACGAAAGCCTCGGAGGAAGCGGCATTTCAAGCAGCGGTATACTTCGTGCTGATGAATACAAAAACATTCACGTAAAGCTTGCACCTCTCAGCGGACTTATGATTCTACCGAGACAGACAAAGAAACAAAAGACAGAACAGACAAACGTAAAAATTACCGAGGAGGTATTAATATAAAATGAGCATGTACAAAAGCAAAGAATGCGTAGCCATGTTACTTGCAGGAGGACAGGGCAGCCGTCTCTACACACTTACCGAGAAAACAGCCAAGCCTGCTGTTCTTTTCGGCGGAAAATACAGGATAATTGACTTTCCTCTTTCAAACTGCGTAAACTCGGGTATAGATACCGTCGGAGTTCTTACGCAGTATCAGCCTCTCGTTCTTAACGAGTACATCGGTAACGGTCAGCCTTGGGACCTCGACAGATCGGTCGGCGGCGTAATGGTCCTCCCTCCTTATCAGGGAAACAAGTCGGCAGACTGGTACAAGGGCACGGCAAACGCTATCTATCAGAACCTCAACTTCCTTGACAGATACGATCCGAAGTACGTTCTTGTCCTTTCGGGTGACCATATCTACAAGATGGATTACAGCGCTATGCTCAGCTTCCACAAGGAAAAGGAAGCAGACTGCACTATCGCCGTTCTCGACGTTCCGCTTGAAGAAGCATCCCGCTTCGGTATTATGAACACAAGAGAAAACGGTGAAATATTCGAATTTGAAGAGAAGCCCAAGCATCCGAAGAGCACAAACGCTTCGATGGGTATCTACATCTTCACATATGAAAAGCTGAGAAAGTATCTTATCGACGACGAGGCTAATCCGAATTCCGAAAACGATTTCGGTAAGGATATCATTCCCTCCATGCTTTCGGGCGGAGAAAAGCTTTACGCTTATCCCTTCGAGGGCTACTGGAAGGACGTCGGAACTATCTCAAGCCTTTGGGAAGCAAATATGGATCTTCTCGGAGATCCCCCAAAGTTCAATATTCACGACAAGAGCTGGAGATTCTTCTCAAGAACACCCGCACAGCCTGCGCAGTATATCGGCAAGGGCGCGGTGCTCTCCTCTTCTCTTATCACAGAGGGTTGTGAGATCTACGGAACTGTTGAAAACTCGGTAATATTCAGCGGCGTACACATCGCTCCCGGCGCGGTAGTACGTGACAGCGTTATCATGCGCGACGTTGACATCGCAGAGGGCGCTGTAGTTGAATATTCTATCGTAGACAGCAATGTTTCCATAGGCAAAAACGCAAAGATCGGTGCTCCCAAGGAAGAGGCAGACGGCATTGCCGTTATCGGCGGTGGTCTTGACATCCCCGAAAATATGACCATAGAAAGCGGTCTTATGGTAAATCAGACAAAGCTTGAAGAATTACTTTCTGCGAAGGAGGACAACTAATATGTCGGTTTCAGGAATTATTTTTGCAAATCTTCACGATCAGTATATACCCCAGCTCACAACGACAAGAACGCTTGCATCCGTTCCGTTTGCGTGCAGATACCGTCTTATTGACTTTGCTCTCTCCAACTTCGCAAACTCGGGTATTTCCGACGTTAACGTTATTACACAGACAAATTACCATTCCCTTATGGATCATCTCGGATCGGGTAAGGACTGGGATCTTGCAAGAAGAGTCGGCGGACTCAAGCTTCTGCCTCCTTTCATCACGGCTTATTCCTCAAACGAATCGCAGATATATTCCACACGTCTTAACGCTCTCAAAAATATCTCTATGCTCATAAACCGCTCGTCCGACGATTATATCGTCCTCGCTGACTGCGACGGTATATGCAACATCGATATAAACGATCTCGTAGAGTCGCACGTAAAGAGCGGTGCAGACCTTACTATCGCCATCAAGAGAGTTTCTATCACTCCCGAAAAGGCAAAGCACAACTCTATCGTTGTTTCAAGCCCCGACGGCGAGCTTCTCGATATGATCCGCGACCCCAAGAACATTTCGGGTGAGGTCGACATCAACATCAATATCTGGGTAGCTACACGTACCTATCTGCAGAGAATAATCGCAGAATCTATCGTAAGAGATTACGAAAGCTTCGCAAAGGACGTTATCGTCCGCAACATCGGCAAGCACAATTACAGAGTTTACCGCTTCGACGGATATTACGAAAAGATCACCTCTATCGAGGATTATTTCGCTTGCAATATGAATCTTCTCAACGAAAAGTCTACGCGCGACGCGCTTTTCAACGTGCCCGGCAGACCTATCGTAACCAAGGTAAGAAACAGTACGCCTACAGAATATCTCCCCGGCTCGTCTGTTGAAAACTCTATGATCGCTGACGGCTGCGTTATCGAAGGACACGTTGAGAACTCGATAATCTTCCGCGGTGTAAAGATCGGCAAGGGCTCTGTAGTAAAGAATTCTATTCTTTTCCAGGATACGCAGACCGGAAGAGGAGTAAGCCTCAACTGCGTTATTACCGACAAGAGCGTATTCATTCGTGACGGCGTAACTCTTTCGGGTCATCCGTCAATTCCCTTCTGCATAGAAAAGGAAAAGGTTCTCTGATAAATCAACATTAAAAACAAAGGTTTTATAACAGTTATGGAAAATAAAAAGACAAAAATTCTTATAGTCGGTGCTGAAGCACTTCCCTTCGCCGCAACGGGCGGTCTCGGTGACGTTCTCGGCTCGCTTCCCGCAGCTCTTGCACGCGAGGCGTCCGATGCCGATATCCGCGTGGTTATGCCCCTTTACGCCAAGGTTGGCGCAGAGTACCGCGAAAAAATGACAAAGGTCGCAGAAATTACCGTTAAGCTCGCTTGGAGAAATCAGTACTGCGGCATATACAGCCTTGAAAAGGACGGCGTTATCTACTATTTCCTCGACAACGAATACTATTTTGACCGCGATGCTCTTTACGGATTCTTTGACGACGGCGAAAGATACGCGTTCTTCTCGCGCGCCGTTATGGATATGATCCCCGCTATAGATTTCTATCCCGACGTTCTCCACGCAAACGACTGGCAGAGCGCTCTTACCGTGGTATACAACAAGCTTTACTACAAATATCCCGGAATGAAGACTATCTACACGATACACAACATCGAGTATCAGGGCAAGTATGACAAGTACATTCTCGGCGACGTATTCGCAATAGACAACAGCGATCTCTCGATCGTTGAATATGACGGCTGCATCAACCTCACAAAGGGTGCTATCGTTTGCTGCGACAGACTTACGACCGTAAGCAGCCGCTATGCCGACGAGATCAAGGACGCTTTCTTTGCGCACGGTCTTGAAAACATCATCAAAGCCAACGCAGAAAAGCTTTCGGGTATCGTAAACGGAATTGACTACGAATACTACAATCCTCTGAAGCTTGATGAAAAGTTCAGCGCAGGATACAGAACCTTCTCGGGCAAGGCAAAGAACAAGGCAGCTCTTCAGGAAATGCTCGGTCTTCCTACCGACACCGATGCTCCTATCGTATCTATGATCTCCCGTCTTGCTTCTCACAAGGGATTCGACCTTGTAAAATGCGTTCTCGAGGAAGCACTTGACAATTCTGATATGCAGTTCGTTCTCCTCGGAACGGGTGAAAAGGAATTCGAATACTATTTCTGCGAGCTCGCAGCTAAATATCCTACCCGTGTTCGCGCTCTCTTTGAATTCAACAAGGAGCTCTCCAAAAAGATCTATGCCGGATCCGATATATTCCTTATGCCCTCGAAGAGCGAGCCCTGCGGACTTGCACAGATGATAGCCTGCTCCTACGCTACGGTACCGATCGTCAGAGCCGTCGGCGGACTCTATGACTCGATCAAAAGCTATCCTGCGCCCGACTCTAACGGCTTTACCTTTGATAATTATAACGCTCACGATTTCCTCTTTAAGATCTACGAGGCATTGGAGCTTTACGGCAACACTTCGGAGTGGGATAAGCTCACGCTGAGAGCAATTAAATCCGACTTCACTTGGAGCAAATCTGCCTCGAAATATATGGAAATTTACTCTAAAATCTAGTATATAAAAGTTTAGGAATACAAAATGGCAGCAAACACTAACAATCA
>JAFXJH010000144.1 GCA_017532425.1 Clostridia bacterium
AAAAGGATGGGAGTTTGAGGGAAGGGAAAAAACTTCGGCGTTTGAGATGGTTTTTCCCTTCCCTCAGTTTGACTTAATTGTATTATAAAACTTTATACGCACGCCGTTTGAACGGCGTGCGTATTTTTACGTTTTATTCGAAATTTACGGGAACCTTTACAACTATCTTACGAATGGGAGAAGAAACTCGGTTAAATGCAAGTCCGGGAGCGTGAAGGTCGCCGGGAAAGAAGATAGCGAATTTTCCGTCGCAAAGAGTGATGCTCTGAACGGCAGATTCGGGAGCAGAGTAAAATTCAACGTCAGGCTTGTACTCGACGGTCAGCTTTGCGTCCGCGGTGTCACCTACAAGCTCGAGCTCCTTGCCGCTTACAACTATCTGAATGTCGATGTAATCGTGATGGTTTTCAAATTTCGGATCTGCTTCTGCATTTGAGTCGTATTCGGAAACGGATGCGTAAACACCGTTTTCACCGTAGTATTTTCCTGCCTTGGCTTTTTCCTTTATAAGCTGCTCGGCAAGTGCGAAAGCGCCTTCAAAATAAGGATGTGTGCCGCTGTAAATGTGTGAACGGTTGAGAGTATCGATGATCATAATTTTTTCCTCCGTTTTTTATTTTTTTGTGGAAAGATAGATAAGAAGCACCGAAATATCGGCGGGTGAGATTCCCGAAATACGTGAAGCTTGTCCGATTGTGAGCGGTCTGAATTTTTCAAGCTTCTGACGAGCCTCGATACGTATTCCCGAAACGTCCGAATAATCGATGTCTTTGGGTATCTCCATAGACTCGAGCTTTGCCTTTCGTGCGACCTCGGCGAGCTGCTTTTTGATGTATCCCTCGTATTTTACGGCGTTCTGGATACTGAGTATGGCGGCACGGCTGATATTTTGGGGTCTGTCAACGTCAAGCGGCGCGATATCCGTGTAAGTGAGCTGAGGGCGCCTTATAAGCTCGGCAAGCGAGATTCCCGACAGAGCGTTTGCAAGTCCGCGCTCGGTAAGAAAGCCGTTTACCTTTTCGGGTGAAAGGAAGGTGTGCTCAAGACGGTAGACCTCGTTTTCGATAAGGTCACGCTTTTCTTCAAAACGCGCAAAACGTTCGTCGTTTATAAGTCCTATGCGCCGACCCTCGGGAGTAAGACGGCTGTCAGCGTTGTCCTGCCTTAGAAGCAAGCGGTATTCGCTTCGCGAGGTCATCATTCTGTAAGGCTCGTTTGTACCCTTGGTTACGAGATCGTCGATAAGCGTTCCGATATATGAGGAATCGCGCGAGAGAATAAGCGGCTTTTCACCCTTTATCGAAAGGGAAGCGTTTATACCCGCAATAAGACCTTGCGCCGCAGCTTCCTCGTAACCCGAGCTTCCGTTGAACTGTCCCGCGCCGTAAAGACCGTGGATATCCTTGAATTCAAGAGTTGCAAAAAGCTGAGTGGGGTCTATGCAGTCATATTCGATAGCGTAAGCCGTTCTCATAACGCGTGCATTTTCAAAGCCCTTTATGCTGTGAAGCATACGCATCTGCACCTCTTCGGGAAGAGAGGAGGAAAATCCCTGCAGATATATCTCTTTCGTGTCCGCACCGCAAGGCTCAACGAAAAGCTGATGTCTGTTTTTGTCGGAAAAACGTACGACCTTGTCCTCAATGCTCGGACAGTATCTCGGGCCAGTGCCCTCAATAACTCCCGAATAAAGCGGAGAGCGCGAAAGATTTTCCTTTATTATGCGATGGGTCTCCTCGTTCGTGTAAGCGATATGGCAGGGAATCTGCTTCATATTTGCATAAGCATCTGGGTCGGTGAGAACAGAAAATGGGATACATTCGTCGCCGTATTCGCCGTTTTGTACCTCAAGCACGCTGTAATCTATGCTGTCGGCGTGGATTCTCGGCGGTGTTCCCGTCTTGAATCTCATAAGAGTTATTCCGAGACTGCGCAGACAGTCGGAAAGTCCGAGCGCGGGAAGGAGTCCGTCGGGACCCGATTTGCATACCGCCTCGCCGGTTATAGTGCGCGAATCGAGGAATGTTCCGCTGCAGATTATTGCGGCAGATACCTCCCATACAGCACCCATCGAGGTCGTTACCGATACGACACGTACCTCGCCGTTGCTGCTTTTTTCGGTCTCAATAGAAATTATCTCGGCTTGTATGAGAGAGAGATTTTCTGTGTTTTCAAGTACCTTTTTTATCGTGTTTCGGTAGAGGATACGGTCAGCTTGAACTCTTTTTGAGTGTACTGCCGCGCCCTTTCCGAGATTGAGCGTGCGGCTCTGCAGAGTAACGACGTCAGCCGCGCGTCCCATTTCGCCGCCAAGAGCGTCTATCTCGTATACGAGATGACCCTTGCCCGTGCCGCCGATCGACGGATTGCAGGGCATATTTCCGACAGCGTCGAGATTTATGGTGAAAAGCAGGACTGACATTCCGAGGCGCGCCGATGCAAGGGCGGCTTCAACGCCCGCATGACCCGCTCCGATAACGGCTATATCTGCTTTTCCTGCTTTGTATGTTATCATAGTTACCTTTCTTAAAGCTTCTGTCCTTGGGTGTAGATTCAAAACACCGTCAAGGACAGATCACTTTGTCAAATCATTTTTTCAAGTGTTGCGATCTTTGCGGCACAGGTGAGCACCTGTACAGCGATCTTGAGCTCCTCTACGGGAGGGAAGGTGGGAGCAATACGGAGAACAGAATCGTCGGGGTCCTTTCCGTAAGGGAAGGGTGCTCCCGCGTTTGTGAGCGTCACGCCTGCTTCCTTGCAGAGATCAAAGGTTCTGCTTGCACATCCCTTTTCGAGGTAGAGCGTGATGAAATATCCGCCGCGCGGACTCGTCCAGTGTGTATTGGGAAGACTCGAAAGCTCGCTTTCAAATGCGGTGAGTACTGTTTCAAACTTGGGACGGAGAATATCCGCGTGACGCTTCATATGCGCCTTGAGACTGTCGAAATCCTTGAGGAATTCAACGTGACGGAGCATATTCATCTTGTCAAATCCGATAGTCTGAACGGTGAGTATCGAGTTTATAAAATCAATATTTTCCTTGCCCGAAACTACGGCAGATATTCCCGAGCCGGGGAAGGTCACCTTCGAGGTCGATGCGAACATAAGGAAGATGTTTTCGTTTCCGACCTTCTTTGCCTCGTTGTAGATGCTGAGAAGCTTGTCGCCCTCGTCGTAAAGATCGTGAACAACGTAAGCGTTGTCCCAGAAGATTCTGAAATCGTCTGCCGCGGGCTTCAGATTTGCAAATCTGCGTACTGTTTCGTCTGAATAGGTGTATCCGTCGGGATTGGAATATTTCGGAACACACCAGATGCCCTTTACCGTAGGGTCACCTTGAACGTACTTTTCTACCATATCCATATCGGGACCCTCGGGAGTCATAGGAATATTTATCATTTCAATTCCGAAGGATTCGGTTATGGCAAAGTGACGGTCATATCCGGGCACGGGGCAGAGAAATTTTATCTTGTCCTGCTTTATCCAGGGAGTAGCACCCTTGTACGAGCCGTATATCATAGCACGCGCAATAGCGTCGTACATAAGATTCAGGCTTGAGTTTCCGCAAACGATAACGTTTTCTGCGGGAGCCTCAAGGATAGTACCGAAGAGTCGTCTTGCTTCGGAAATGCCGTCAAGACCGCCATAGTTGCGGCAATCTGTACCGTCTTCCGAAAAAGGCGAGGGAATGCCCGAATACATCTCCTCGGATAGGGCAAGCTGGTCTGCACCCGGCTTGCCTCTCGCCATGTTGAGACTGAGCTTCATATCTAGAAATTCTTTATATTTTTGCAGTTCTTTTTCAAGTTCTGCGGAAATTTGCGATTTTGTCATTTGAGAATATTTCATTTTGATCTCCATACTGTTTTGTGCGTAAAGACTAAAAATTATCAGAATTCTGCGTTTCCGGTAGTTCTCGGGAAGCTTTCAACGTCACGGATGTTGGACATACCGGTAACGTACATAATAAGACGCTCGAATCCGAGACCGAAGCCTGCGTGGCGTGTGCCGCCGTACTTACGAAGCTCTGCGTACCAGCCGTAGGTATCCTTGTCAAGACCGAAGGTGTCGAACGCGCGGTCGAGATAATCAACTCTCTCTTCACGCTGAGATCCGCCGATAAGCTCGCCTACGCCGGGAACGAGAAGGTCAACAGCCGCAACCGTCTTGTTGTCGTCGTTGAGACGCATATAGAATGCCTTGATCTCCTTGGGCCAGTTTGTAACGAATACGGGCTTGCCGAATACCTTTTCGGTGAGATATCTTTCGTGCTCTGTCTGGAGGTCGTAGCCCCAGCCAACGGGATATTCAAACTTTTCGCCGCATTCGGAGAGAAGCTTTACTGCATCGGTGTATGTGATCTCTGCGAAATCGCTGTTGACGATGTTTTCGAGACGCTCGATAAGTCCCTTGTCTACGCGGAGGTTGAAGAATTCAAGCTCTGCTCTGCACTCGGTAAGAAGTCCGCTGATAACGTACTTGAGCATAGCCTCTGCAAGCTCCATATCGTCCTTAAGATCGGCAAATGCGATCTCGGGCTCGAGCATCCAGAATTCAGCCGCATGACGGGGAGTGTTGGAGCGCTCTGCACGGAAGGTAGGACCGAATGTGTAAACCTTGCCGAATGCCATAGCGTAGGATTCTACGTTGAGCTGACCCGAAACCGTGAGAGATGCTTCCTTGCAGAAGAAATCCTGAGAGTAGTCGATAGTGCCGTCGGGATTGCGCGGAGGATTCTCCATATCAAGAGTGGTAACGCGGAACATATCTCCTGCACCCTCGCAGTCGGAGGTCGTGATAAGAGGAGTGTGTACGTAAACGAAGCCGTTTTCGTGGAAGAAACGGTGGAGTATCTGTGCCGCAACGCTTCTTACGCGGAATACTGCGGAGAAGAGGTTCGTACGGGGACGGAGGTGAGGCTTTGTGCGAAGGAATTCAAGCGACTGACCCTTCTTCTGCATAGGAAAGTCGGGTGTGGATGTGCCTTCGATCTCGATCTCGTCAGCCTTGAGTTCGAATGGCTGCTTTGCGCCGGGAGTAAGCTCGAGAGTTCCCTTGATAATGAGTGCCGCGCCGACGTTCTGCTTTGCGATGACCTTGTAGTTTTCGAGCTTTGCATCCTCGAATACTACCTGAAGGTTAGGGAAGCAGGAGCCGTCGTTAAGCTCGATAAATCCGAATGCGTTACTTGCGCGGATAGTTCTGCACCATCCTGCAACCGTTACTGTCTGGCCGTCAAACGCGGACGGATCGCTGAATATTTTGGATATTTCTGTTCTTTTCATTTTTATATGTTCCTTTCATGTATCTTGTGAATGTAAATGATGTATTTTTCAGAGCTTTTTGCCCGTCTTGCGCGATTTTTTTATTATAACTGCTGTTACAGCACCTGCGACAATAACTATAACGGCGATTACCGATATTACGATGTATACGGTATTGCTATTATCGTTACCGTTATCACCCGTATCTTCAAACACGGGAAGGTCGCCCGCGGGTGCCTTGTTAAGATCGTAAGAGATGCTCTCCATAAATACGAATGGATCTTTTCTCTGCCATACGGGATGGTAAATGACGTTTCTTCTCGGTGCGGGGATCTCTTCACCGGGTGCATATACCGTCTTTTTGTCGGAAGTCCATCCGAGGAAGACCATTTCCGACTTTTCCACGGGTGCTTCGGGCGCTTTCGTGGTTTCACCGTAGTTTATATAGTAGTTGTCCGCACCGAATATAACGAGAACCTGGTCGGGTGTAGGATTTTCGTATTCGGAAATACGCATAGTTGCGAAATTACCGAGAGTATCCTCGCCGTTTTCGTAATAAACGGTGAATACCGCTACGGGATCGCTGAGCGAGCTGATAACGTCTACGGGAATTTTGATCTCGGCAGAGCCTTCGCTCGTAGTCTTCATCGTATAGCGTATGCCATTTATAAAGAAGGAGAAGCTTCGGTCATTTGCGTCTTCAAATCTGACGTTTATCGTGATATCGCCCGTTTTTTCGGTGGTGTAAAGATAATCCGCTTTTGCACCGTAAAGCGTTATCCTGTCGGACGGAAGCTTCTTGGAACTGCTGTCGGTTATGTCGATAACAATATTAGCGTCTGCCTCAAGTCCTCTGTTTTCGATCCATGGCTCACGGAGGGCAAACTGCTTGTCGAGCCATTTTATGCGGGCGTACATCCACTCGCGCATAATATCGAATTCCTCGTCAAAGCCTTGAGTCTTCGAATCCTTTATATACCAGTTGTTTCGCGAGCCGATACGCTCGTAATCCTTGATAGCTTCTGCTTTGATATACTTATAATATATGTCCATTGACAAAAGCATATCGTCGATGGCTTCCTTGAGCTCGAAATAGCGGGTCTGTGCGCGTGAGATGAAGTTCGGGTCAAAAGAAAGCATCTTCCACCAGCGTGCTCTGCCGCCGATGTTGAACCAGGAATTGGTGTCCATCCAATCTTCCTTGAGAGTGACCTGGTTGCCCGAGCCGTTGTCAAAGTCCCATACGGGAGCAAAATATATCTTTCCGTTGTCAACGTAGAGGAATATACTCAGCCATCCGAATTCGATATTCTTGAAAATATTGAAGATGAGCCAGAAATCGATAAAGGATTTCATATCGATGTATTCGCTGTAATGCTTGCCCTTTTCGTTGTAGAATGTCGGGGAAGCGAGCGCATCCTCAAAATCATTGAAAAGATCAGTCACAAACGCGAGCATTTCGGGGTTGGTATCAAGTCTTTCGGGATTATCAAGATGGAGCGGTATTCCGTAACGCTCTGTTTTGATAAGCGTTCGGTCGTCGTCGTTTCGATTGTCGTATTCTATCAGATATCCCGAGGTAATATCAAACTCCGACGTGTCATAGTAATCGGATATTTTGTAATTTTTGTATTTGCCGGTAGTAACCCACGAAAGATCGTTTTCCATCTCGGACACAAGAGTATCGGCACTTTCCTTGCTGAGATTCTCGCGAAGTGCGATTGCGTAAGCCACGTCCTCGGCGGTCTCCTCCCAGTCGAAGATATCAACACAGCCCTCGCTTACACGGATAGCCTCACATACCTGATAAAGTCCGAGATATTTTCCGTTGAGATATACGACAGCCCAGGTCGACTCCGTGTAAAAAAGTCCCATAGTTGCGGAGAGGTCGTAAGCAAGCTTGTTGCGAAGATGCGTTACGTCAAAATAGTTTGCAAGCAGATACCAGTGCTTACTTTCATCCATACCGAAGAGAGATTCCTTCTTCGGCAGCTTTATCTTCATTGACACCTTTGTTTCCGCAACTCCCCAGGTCGAGTTACCGCGTCCTCTTACCTCAATGGACGCACCCTCACCGATAGTGTATGAATTCTTGCAGTCTGAGAAGTATTCGTTGTTCTCAATAGACATAGAAGCCTTTTTATATACGGTTTTCGATGTTATCGGACGATTATCCTCGGTGTCTATTCTGATGACCGGAATGGAATCGTTCAGATAAGAATCGAAATCGGGATTTTCCGCAGGATCATAAATTACTTCCGCAATGCTTGCGAAAGTCGGGAAAAGCATAATAAATAAAAGAACAAGAGAAATAATTCTTATAGTGTACTTTCCGTTGGAAGAAAATTTTGCTTTCATAATAAGTTTCCTTTTAGAGTGAATTTACATCGGAGTGTCTTGCATTTTTTTAAAAAATATGATATGATTGTTAAAATGATGCAGAGTATCCGGGGTGCAATATGGAAGTAAAGAGATTTTCAAAAAATGATAGCGGGTTTGTTTGCCAGAACTGCGGCAAGGAGGTAAAGCCTCTCGGGAAAAGCTCTCGGGACCATTGTCCGTTTTGCCTTTGGTCGATACACGTTGATATAAATCCGGGAGACCGCGCAAATGAATGCTGCGGGCTTATGGAGCCGATATCAGCACTTCCCGACCCGAGAAAAGGCTATATAATAATATATAAATGCACAAAATGCGGTGAGATACACAGAAACAGAGCCGCACACGACGCAGAGGTGCAGCCTGACAGCCTTAAAAAGCTGATCGCGCTTACGGCGATGCACTGAGAGGGCAGGAAAACAGGGGGCAAGAAAATAAAAAACGCCCGGAAATGTCAGAAAACATATCCGGGACGAACTAAGCTTTATTTTAGTCCGCGGTGCCACCCGCATTGATGCGAAAAGCGCATCCACTTTGTACAAATATGGCTTTTTAATAAAAAAGAGTGTTCCCAAATCTTACTACTCTCCCGACCGTGCTTTCAGCCTGCGACACGGACTCTCTGACGGGATTTCCACAAAAGCAGAGTCTCTTACCGTATATTATATATCCTAAAATACGATTTGTCAAGATGCTGGCACAAAAAAGTGCCTTAAATATCAGCAAATAGTACAGTAAACGAATGTGATTTTTGATTAAAAACACGAAAATTATTGTAAATTAAAAAAAAACAAAAAAAGATATTGCAAAAGTAAAATAAATATAGTATAATTACAAAAGTAAATAATGCAGAGGTATTCTCTGTGATAATTGTGGAGGAAAATATGGATTTTATCGAATACAAACGATTTGCCGCCTATTTCAAGGAAAATTACAACAAAGTAACAAAAATTATGATCATCACCGGAATTATTGCAACAATAGTCGGTGCGATTCCTGCACTTCTCGGATTCTTCTATGTTTCGGGATTTTATGATACAAGATTTTACTTCCTTATCGTAGCTATCGTAGGCGTTGTTCTCTGGGGCTTTGGCAGCGGACGTATTGTAAAGGAATTTGAATTTGACGATATTTTTTACAGAGTGTCTCGCGAAGTAAAGGATAAGTGCGAATCCAAGTTCGGATATGCAGACGATCTTAAGAACGCCGTTATGTTCGAGGGATTCGTTATCGACGACACAAACGTTAAGTCTGTAAGAAAATTCGGAAGCACATGTGTAGGACCTATGGCAAGAGTATGCTTCGTATACTCCCGTAAGGAAAAGTTCTATGCTTTCACACGTACCTTCTCTATAACAGAGGATTTCTGCGAGGATAAGGAATACGACGTACACTACAGTGCTATAGAGAGCGCTGAGTACGTTACAAATGAGCTCAACGCAGAGGTTACAACAAACAAGATCCTTATCAAGGATAAGGACAGAGTTCTTCTCGAGGCATACGTTAAGGTAAGCGACTATGACAGCGAGACCTTCCCTGAAAACGTTATCCACAGAAGAAACCACATTATGGCTCGTATGTAATCAAAAAGCTTATAAAAAAACTCACATCCGCGGATGTGAGTTTTTTGTTTTATAAAGTGTCTACGGTAAGGTCGCAAAGCGCGCCGATATCAAAATGCTTAAGATATCTGTTTTCAAGAGGTATCCACTCGGTGAGGAATCTCTTGTGCATTATAGCGCCGTTACGCTTCATTATGCGGTGAGACTGAGTCTGCGCACCGATGGTCATACAGACCTTTACGTTTGCGTAGTTGCCGAAATCGGGGTGAAGGGAATACGCGCCCTCGATTATAGTTACCTTTGACGCGGGAATTTTTATGCTCTGTCCGAGCACGTTTTTCGAGCAGTCGAAGAGCTGATATTCAAAATCCTCTCCGATAGCGAGCTTCTGAACGACGTCAGTGAAAAATCTTTCGCGATGCAGATTTCCGCCGGGCTCATCCATACGGCTCTTTGTGCGGAGCTCGGGCGGAAGGAAAAAGTGATCGGTATGTATTATCGGAGCGTCGAAGATCTGCGATAAATATTTTGCGGCGGTAGATTTTCCGGATGCAGCCATTCCGTCGATGGCAAGGATGACACGCTCCTCGGCTTTGGCGGCGTTCTGAACGATCTTGATCAGAGGAATAAGCTTTTCCCAGACCGAAAGGACAACGCGGTATGATGGAGAATAAGCTTCTCTGTACAGCGTGCTGTGCGACATAGCCTCGCCCATATGGCGCTTCGTGTAATATTCAAGATATTCGCCGAATTCTTTAGCCGAGCAGGGAAGCAGACCTCTGTTTGCCATATTTGCGGCACAGATAAGCTTGGACTCAAAGGCATAGGAGTTTTCCGATTTTTCCTTTGAAGAAATAATGAACATCTTGTTGATTATTTCGGGGGAGAGCTCTCTTGCCTCGGGGGATGCAAGATTCAGACGTACGTACTTTTCGCCGATGTTTTCAAAAAGCTCTTCGTCTTCTCTTACGGGAACTGAATTTATCTCGTCTTTAAGTCGCTCAAGCATAGCATTCTCATCGGATATCATATGAGAATTGCCGTATTCCGATTGAAGTGCAAGCTTGACGATATCTCTCGGTTGTAGCTTCGGATATTTTTGGATGTGCGCTGTAAGGATCTTTTCGAAAGGCTTCATACGGTAAATTACCTTCTTCTTATCAACTTTATACTTATTTTACCACGAAAATGAGCTATATTCAAGAAGTTTTTGTAAATAATGAGACAAAATCGCGCTGCTTGGCGGTTTGTATTATACAAAAACACACGGCTCGAGTTGTATAATATGACGAGTTTTATTGCCGTGCATACTACAAACAAAGACAGCGCAAAACAATCTCAACGTTACTATATCAACATCAACTAACCACCCCACCCCGCGCACCACGCGCGGGGAAAATTTTTGCCTAAATAAAAAACAGCCTTACAAAAAGTAAGGCTGCAGGACTGAAGACAAAACAATACAAGAAAATCATTCAGCCAAGGGAAAAGACTTGGAGTCTAAGGAAATAACAATAGGTTGGGAAAAACTTCGGCGTTTGAGATGCTTTAACTATTAGTCTGAATTTGATTTTTGTCGCTTATATCGCTCGAAAGATCTTCTATGATATTTGGAGATAGTGCGGTAACCGGCCAACCGTCCTCGCTCCAGACCATTTTGCTGATATGGAGATAAATATTATTGCTAAGGTCAGTATCATCGGGCCACGCTTCGGCTATAAGATACCACTGCCCGTCGCTGTCAAGGAATGGCTGTGCGTGGGCAACACCTTCTATCTGACTTTTGTTTTCGGTAAGCGCACTTGAATTTCCTTCGAGCATAGGGTTGCCGCTCTTATCGAGATATGGACCGAAAAGGCTTTTACTTCTTCCTACTGCCAAGTGATAGCTTTCGTTTTGCCCTAAAATACCCCGTGCGACAAAGAGATAGTAATAATCTTCGTGCTTTACAAGATAGGGTGCTTCAAGACCGCCCTCACCTTTTGCAAGATGCCAGAGGCTTGTTTCGCTTTGGTCAAGAAGTCCAGTTTCGGGGTCTATTCGGCGCATAAAGATTCCTTCCCAATACGAGCCGAAAACAAGATAAGTTTTGCCGTCATCATCAACGAAGATATTAGGATCTATGCAGTTATATGGATCACCCGCTTTAGACTCGATCACAATACCCATGTCGGTAAAAGGTCCTGTGGGTGATTCGGCATATACAAGGCCTATAAGCGAATTTTGTGATCCGAGAGTCGATGCACAGTAGTATATGCAAAGCTTATTTCCGACCGTATAGAATCCGGGAGCCCAAATTGCCGCCGAATTTCCGAGCTTTGCTCTTATCCACGAAGGTACTCCGTCGAAAACCCAAGTACAGTTTTTCCATGCTTTGAGATTGCTTGAACGCTTGACCATCATTCCCGCGGTCATATTGATATTGTAATATAACCCGTTATATTTGATTATTTCAGGACAGCTTGTCGGAGCGCCTATCACACCGGGTGCAGTAATGACAGCGGGAAGCTCGTCTTTCTCGTCAAAGACCTTGCACAGCTCCCATATGGTAGCGCTCTTTTCTTCGTCGCAAAGAATAGCGTCGCAGTTTTTGTCAGCAACCTCACTTGTGAGATACAGGTCTTCACCCGCGAGCTTTATAAAATATCGGTCATCGGTCTTTACAAGCTCCCAACTTTGCAACAGATTGCTGTCTTTTTTGTCAAGTGAAAGAGCTGTGCCGCTTCGCAAATTTATATTGCTTGAAAGATATAAACCCGAAGCCGCGTTTATCAAATTGTAGCTTCCGCCGTCAAGCTCTGTAATACGCCATATTTCGTCAAGGTCGCCGCGAAGTGAACTGAATTTAACCGTTTCCCCCTTGACACTTCCGAAAGAGCTTCCGCCGATAGAGAAACCGTTTACCGCTTTGATAATATATGCAGCACCGCTTGATATTTCGGATTCGGGAAGACCGTGATCAGGTTCTTGGGTATCTTGTGGCGGATTGTTTTCGCTTGCGTCCGGTATAGGTTCGGGTGTTTCTTCGGCAGTATCGATACACGCCGCAAGAAGTATTAAAATGAGAGCAAACGTTAAGATAAAAAATACTTTTTTCATTTTTCTCCGATATAAAGTGAATTTGTATCATAATATTAGCATATCATGAAAAAAAAGTCAATATAATAGCGTTCTTTCTTACTCTGTGCCTAAAATAAAAACAGCCTCGCTTTTTTGCAAGGCTGTCTATCTTTATAAAATTAACTTATTCGGCAAAAGCCTTCTGAGGATCGGTTGTAGGTCCGTGGATAACGAGAATGTCGTCGCCGCCGTTCGGGTCTTTTACGAATTCTGCGCGGTCGATGCAAGTCTCTCTCGGGCAGTTGGTGATTCTTCCCGGACGGGAGTGATATACGCAAACAAGCTCCTTGCCATCCTTGGAGGTCGTGAAGCTGTGATGTCCGGTTCCGTTTACCTTGTCATTCTTCTTGAGAATGGGGTTGTAGTCAACCTTCTTGAAGGGTCCCATAGGCGAGTCGGAAATAGCGCATCCGATTGCATAATCTTCACATCTTGTGTGGTTTGCAGAATACGTGAGATAGTATTTTCCGTTGTGCTTGAGCACGAAGGGTCCTTCAACTACGCTGCAGTCCTTAAGCTCCCAATCGTCCTCTGCTCTGAAGAGGAATTTCGCGGTGGACTCATCGTAGGAAAGAAGGTCGTCGTTCATCTTTGCAACCCAAAGAACGTTGCCGCCGTCAAAGCGTACGAAATAGAGATAGGTAGTTCCGTCGTCGTCAACGAAGAAATGTCCGTCGATCTCGTTTATTTCGTTGAGCCACTTCTTTTCTTCCTGCTTGAAGGGTCCGAGAGGCGAGTCTGCAACTGCGATTCCGAGGTGCTCGTTTGCAATGTAGACCATATAGAATTTTCCGTCGCGTACGGTGATTTCGGGTGCCCAGAATCCTCTGTCGCCCTTTACGTCCTCTGCCTTGAGGCAGTAGCCTCTGTCTGTCCACGTGCCCATATCGTCAGACGTGAAAACTCTGTATCCGTCACGGGAGTTTGTGGAATAGAGATAGTAGGTTCCGTCGTGGAGAAGAACGAAGGGATCTGCGCCTTCGCATACGGGGTTTTTGTAAATATTGTTCATAATAAGCTCTCCTTTTCTTAATGTAAAAGCTTTTTATTTTTGCCACAGGAACTCCTGCGGTTGTTTTATTTGTCCGACTTCTTCTCTGACATCAGCTTGTCAAGGAAGCATACCCATTTTACGCACATTCTTTCGTCGGGCTGGGGATAAACGTATATCAGCTTGCCGTGATAATAGACGTCGAAATGCGCGCCCGTTGTGATCGGGAAAGCACCGATCTTGTCGGGTGAGAGCGAAAACTCTATTTTTTCGCCGTGCATCGTTCCCGAAAGCCTGAAGGTGTCCTTGTCGAGATAAGCCTCACCCTCGCCTGCAAACTCGTCCATAAAGCCGTCGTCCTTGCAGCATCCGAGTCTGACCTTGGAGGAAAGGACCTCGTTTTCCGTGTCTATCGAGCTCTGCTGCCACTCAAACCATTCGTTTACACGGCTGAACGTAGCGTCGTGCAGCTTGTAGAAATTGTCGAGAGTTACGTCAAGACCGCACTCGCAGCGAATGTGAGAGTCTTTTGCGGTGATAGTACCCTCGCAGAGGCATTTCGGGCATTTGAAGAGGATTTTGTCAACACCGAGCGCAATGTCGTCGCATTTATATTCGACGCCTTCCATAGCAAGCTCGTCGTCGTGACATATAGCGTTTTTCGCGATCTCTTTGATCTCTGAAACGTCCTTCGAGGCAACCTCGTCGGCAGATAAGAGAAGCTTTACAGAGGCTTTTATCTTGCCGCGTCTGTCACAGCCCTTTTCGCGCCATTTCGGGAAGGAAAGATACGCACCCTCGCCCTTCCAGACGTAGAGATCGACACCGAGCTTCTTGATAAGCTCTGCAGTGCCCTCTGCGACGGGAAGAGAATGACCGTAGCAGGAAAGACGACCCTCGGGGAAGATAACGATGACAGCACCCTCGCGTTTTGCGCGCATTATGTTGACGATAGTCGAAGCGTCGGGCGTGAACATCTTTTTTGTTATGACGTGCATAAGCTTCAGAAGTCTTGCCGTAGACGGCTTGCGGGTGAAATGCTCGCTTACTATGTAGGTCGGGCGCACGGGATAGAGAGTGAGCGCGGAGAGAATGTGATCGACGTCAGAGGTGTGCGTAGCGATAACTATGGCAGGACCCTTGATGTCTTTTGCAATAGCGTTGTCAAACTCTATCGAATATTTTTTCGTATATATCGGTTTCAGCGCCGTGTAGATAGCAGAATACAGAATAGGGTTGACCTTGCCTATATTCTTCTTTCCCTTGGATTTTTTACTCTTTTCAGCCATATCTTACTCCGATGATAATTTCAGGTCGTATTTTGCTGTTTTCTACATTATATCATTTATTTTATGCTTTTGTCAATATATTTTGCGCTTTTATCAAAGGTGAAATCCTTAGGCAGAAAAGTAAAATCGCTTTGCACAAAGGAACACAGCTCGAGTTGTATAATATGACGAATTTTATTAACGCTCATAAGAAAATATTGACAAACATATAATAATATGCTATATTGTAATTGTAAAGAAAGCTGAAGGAGATCGTGATATGAAAAGTATCAAATTTAACGGTCTTCGGAATTTACCTCTATGCAAATCTTGGAGGCAAAAACTTAAACTTACCAAGAAAAGCGCATGAGCCGAAGACCTATATCGACATACGGCTTTTGCGCTTTGATTTATTTCTGTCGGAAAATAATATGAAAGGAATATAATGTAATGAAAAACAAGAAAATATTATCGTTATTTTTAGCAGCGATAATGATACTGTCATTCTCGACTATGTTCGTATCGGCAAACACAAGATCTATTAACTATCCGCAGTCGTGGGTAAACGTAGGTGAGACTATACAGCTTTCTGTTTCTTCCGGTTTTATCGATGTCGATTGGGTCAGTAGCAATCCTACTGTAGCCGCAGCAGATTCCCGTACCGGTGAAGTTACCGGAGTTTCCAGCGGCATAGCTACAATAACTGCTAACTGTCAATATGCGAGCGGAAGTTCGGTAACATACACGACATATATTACGGTTTATGATAACCGCGGTATTGTGAACGGCGAAGCATATTATGTAATGAACGCAAATACAGGAAAAGTCCTTTCACTTGCAAGCTCTTCTACCGCAAACAACACAGGAATAAATACATCATCGCGCGGAACATCCAAGACCAAGCAGTGGAAATTAACACAGCAAGCCACGGGCAAATATACGTTTGTAAGTATGTATAATTCCACAACCAAGGGAATGTATGCAAATACGAGCACGAATGACGTTTATCTTTATACCGTAGGCTCAAGTGCAACGCATTTTGAGATTGAGAGAGTAAATAGCGGAACATA
>JAFXJH010000015.1 GCA_017532425.1 Clostridia bacterium
CGGCGCAAGCTTTTGAAAAAGCTTGACCAAAACTTTTGTCTATTTTGACAGTGCGAATCACTTTGTCAGCAAGCTGAACCACCCGCTTAGCGGGTGGTTTTCGGAAAACAAAAAAGCAGATACGACGAGTTTATGCCATATCTGCTTTTTGTATTTCATTTTTATTTATCGCTCTTTTTAACGAGCACGCAGTTTACCGAGTTTACAAGATAGACTGTGCCGTCTTTAGCCGTTATCTGTATCTGCTCGCCTTCATAATCGGTCCACTGCTCAAGCTCTATCGTTTGCGTCGTGCCGTCGGGGAAAGAAACTATAGCGTAATCGTAAGTATAGACCGTGTCAAACGCATCGTAATTTCCGCATGCCGAAAGGCTTACGAGCATAACTGCCGCCAAAATAATTGCATATATTTTTTTCATAACAAATCTCCTTTTATTTTTATTTTAACCTTTTAATCGATATCCGGAACGACTTCTGCGGGCGGGACATCGAGCTTATCGGGATTCTTAAGATAGAATCTCATTGACTTAAGGAAGGCCGCATAATAGTATCCGTCGCATATACGCTCGTCTGTAACTATCTTTAGTGCGACCGTCTTACGCTCCTTTACGGTGCCGTCTCTATCCATATAAAGCTGGCTCTGCTTTGCGCCGAAGGAAAGGAATACGGGTACGTTTCCGAAATTATAAATATGATGATAGATCGGAGGAATTCCGAGCGATCCCATCGAGGTTATAAAGAATGAGCCGTGGAAGGGGCTGAGTTTTGTGAGAAATCTCGGAAGAAGTCCGAAATAGTCAAGGAAGGTAAGAATTCCGACTACGCCCTTTATAACGATTCCGGGAATAGAGGTAAGCGCCTTTGCCGTCTTATCGAAATCGCTTTCGCCCTCCTGCTTATTTTCGAGAACGAGCTCGTTTATGCGATTATAAACGTCTGCCGCCGTATCTGTCGGCTCGGGGAATATCTTGAGCACCGTATCGGGAGAATTGAGCTTCATCTCTTTTTTGATGGTAAGCATTACCTCGATATTATTTCTCGCCCATATTCTCTGACCGCGAATAAAGCGGTTTACGCCCGGCTTTTCTGCAACCGTTCTTACGTATGCCGCGATTATTACGTGCATTATACCGAAGCTTTTATAGCCCTCTGCGCGCTTTTTGAACACGTAGTCCTCTATTGCGGTGATATCTATCTCATCGCTGATAAAGTTACACGCATCGCATCTCTGTCTCATAACGTACGGCATAAAAATGCTCATCGGCGTTATTGTCTTTATCCTTCGTCCTTCCTTAAAGCGTTTTTTCTTTGCGGGTTTGGTTTCTTCGGGACATGTCTCTACAGCCAAGGTCTCATTCATCTGATCTGCTTGAGGTGTCATGTTTTCCATATCAATTTTCTCCATGCTTCTTTTTTATTTGGTTCCAGTAATCTCTTGCCGCGACCTCGTTTTTGCTTATACCATAGGTGAAATATTTATTATTTTTGACGTCATCGGGAAGATACTGCTGTTTTATATAGTGATCGGGATAATCGTGCGGATATTTATATCCGTCGAAATTATTTACCTGTCTGAGCGCTTTGGGAAGCTCTCTTCCCTTGCCTTCTCTTACATCTGCAAGTGCCGCTTCATATGCAATATGTGCGCTGTTTGACTTCGGAGCCGTCGCAAGAAGTGCCGCCGCGTGCGAAAGCGGTATTGCCGCCTCGGGCATACCGAGACGCAGTGCGCTGTTCACGCACGAATCTGTAACCGCCGCCGCTATCGGATATGCGAGTCCTATATCCTCGGATGCAATTACCTGAAGTCTTCTGCACGCGCCGAGCAGATCTCCGCCGTCAAGAAGGCGGGCAAGGTAAAAGAGAGTCGCATCCGGATCTGAGCCGCGGATAGATTTCTGAAGTGCAGACAAAAGATCGTAATGAACCGTTCCGTCCTTATCGAAATTTCCTACCGTATTTGAATTTATCGAGGAAAGTATATCTGTATCAATCTCGTTTTCTGCCGCGAAATAGCAGTTTTCAAGCAGGTTGAGCGATCTTCTCACGTCGCCTGCCGCCGCCGAAGCGACCGCAAGCAGAGTATCGTCCGAGGCGATCTTATCGCTCTCATATTCATTATTTAATTTTTCAAGAGCGCGTCTCAGTGCGGGAAGCATATCCTTTGCCTCCACCGGCTTGAATTCGAAAACAGCCGACCGCGAAATTATCGCGTTATAGACGTACATATACGGATTTTCGGTAGTTGATGCTATCAGCGTTATTCGGCCGTCTTCTATATATTCAAGAAGAGACTGCTGCTGCTTTTTATTGAAATACTGTATCTCGTCGAGGTACAGAAGTATTCCGTTTGAAGCAAATACCGATGCAGTCTGAGCGCAGACCTCTTTTACGTCGGCAAGCGATGCCGTTGTCGCGTTAAGTCTATGTATAGTCATATCCGTAGACGCCGCAAGTATTCCCGCCGCCGTCGTTTTTCCCGTCCCCGGAGGTCCGAAAAATATCATATTCGGAAGATATCC
Organism: Clostridia bacterium; assembly: GCA_017532425.1. Lineage (GTDB taxonomy): Bacteria > Bacillota > Clostridia > Oscillospirales > CAG-272 > SIG672. Next base: position 2,523 of record JAFXJH010000015.1, read on the forward strand.
GCCCGACGTCATCTTTCTTATAACGCCGTTTTTCCCGAAGAGGTGTGTCTGCCCTACCATATCGTCAAAGCTTTCGGGACGCATCATCTCGGCAAGCGGTCTTTTTTGAAAATTCATATCAATATTCTTTCCGAAGCTTCCGATCTTCAAATAGGAAAAGCTTCACACAATACATTTTGTTCACATTATATCACACAAATATTAATTTGTCAACTACCAATTACGAACAAACGTTCTTTTTATAATACTCTTTTCTACCATTTGCTATGTTTTGCGTATGAAAAATGTATTATCATATACTCGCAGCCGAAAAAAACAGAAAGGAGCACGGAAATGACCGAACACATTATAAACGGTGCAGTTTTTGAAAGTGAAGCAGTTTTTCGCAGAAAGCTCAAGTCATACATCAAGCACTGCACAAACGAAAAGGCGAGACGCCTTCCCAACGCCGCCGGATTTTGCCGCTTCTGCTCGATATCGAGAAGCGATTTTGCACAGCTCAGAATATCTTATCCTCTGATGTTCGATATCGCTCAATCGACCTTTATCGACGAAGCTCTCAACACAAAATTTCCCAATTCTGCGGCAAATATGTCCTTTATCACCGATTTCAACAATTCGATCAGCGGTGAAGGAAAAGACACGGTAAGAATAATCTGCGAGCACGACCCGTCATCTGACGGTGAATAAGCGTTCTTTCAAAAACTGCTCTGCTTCCTATCCATCTGAAATATATTTACGCGGCAGACCGAGTGAAAGACAAAAGCTTTTTTTCGCGTCGCGCACACGCTACACCGCATACGGCGGAGCACGCGGAGGAGGAAAATCGTGGGCTCTCAGACGAAAGCTCATACTTATGGCACTCCATTACAGCTCTATAAGGATACTGATAATCAGGCGCACACTTTCAGAGCTGCGCGAAAACCACATTCTTCCTATGCTATCCGAGCTCAGAGGACTTGCACAGTTTTCGGAATCAAAAAAGATATTTGATTTTCCGAGCGGCAGCCGAATAACTCTCGGATATATGGACAGCGAGCGCGACGTCCTGCGCTATCAGGGGCAGGAATATGACGTCATCGCAATTGACGAGGCTACACAGCTTACCGAATATCAATTCTCCACACTCAAGGCCTGCTTACGAGGAGCAAACGGTCTCCCTAAGAGAATGTATCTGACCTGCAATCCCGGCGGTGTCGGACACGCTTGGGTCAAGCGTCTCTTTATTGACCGCGTCTTTCAGGCAAATGAGGATCCGGACGATTACAGCTTCATACCGGCTAAGGTATATGACAACGAAATTTTGGTAAACTCCGATCCGGATTACGTAAAACAGCTTGAAAGCCTTCCTCACGAGCTCAGAGAAGCCTGGTTATGCGGCAACTGGGATATCTTTGAAGGGCAATTTTTCAGCGAGTTTTCCCGGGAAATACACGTTATACCGCCATTTGACACATCATACTGCACCCATCATTGGGCAGCTATGGATTACGGCTTCGATATGCTTGCCGTCTTATGGCTATCATCCGATTCAAGCGGAAATATTTTTGTCGAAAGAGAGCTTACGCACAGCGGTCTTACTCTCTCAAAGGCGGCAGAGCTTACAGCGTCATACTGCGACAAAAGCACCGAATACATCGTCGCTTCTCCCGACCTTTGGAATCGGCGTCAGGATTCGGGGCTCAGCGGAGTGGAGATAATGAGCTCCGAAAAGGATTTGCCGCCCCTCATAAAAGCAGACAACAGACGAATAATAGGTTGGAGATATCTGCGCGAGCTTCTTGCATCAAAGGGAGACCGATTTTCATCGCGTCTTTCTGTTTTTGAGACTTGCTGCGGTCTTATACGCTGTCTGCCCGCACTACTGCACGACAGGAAAAATCCCGAGGATGCCTCGAGCGAGCCGCACAGCATCACACACCTGCCCGAGGCACTCAGATACGGAGTTATGGCTTTTATGCCCGATTCAGAAGGATACGATATATCACACAAAAATATTACCGATTCCTTCTTCTCCTCCGAAAAGGGCAAAAATTCCATCGACTCATTCCTGCGTTTTTCATAAATCCAGATTTCCTATCTCGTATTCGGCTGCATACGAGTAGGCACTCAAAACGCTTACGTAATGCAAGAAAGGAGCTTTATTTAACGTTTATGACAACTCTCGGAATATCTTTGCTTGTCCTTGCCGTTTTTATTTCCGGTATTTTTTCCTGTATGGTCGGTGAGATACTTGCCCACCTTGTTCTTTATTCCCGTCGCGGACAGGCTAAAAAAGGCAAGCACAGACGCGACGGTATGAACGATGCTTTTATAAATATTATAAAGCACGAATAACAAAAAGCGAGGTGAAATGCAATTTTTAATTCAGAAAAAAACAAAAGCGTAATGACCGCGTGGCGTCAGTATGAAAGCGGAAAGGATCACAAGCGTCAGATCGGGCTTTACAGACGCGTCGATGAAAACGAGCGATTTTTCCGCGGTGATCAGTGGCACGGTATCGCTTCCGAAGGACTTCCCACCCCTGTTTTCAACATTATAAAAAGAATAACCGCTTATCTTATAAGTGCTATTCTTTATTACAAGCTTTCTGTAAACTATTTGAACAGAAGTCTTCCCTATTCCGACCCTTCTCCGAGAAAAAAGAAGGTCTCCGATATGCTCGATCTTTTAAACAAGATGCACACCTACCGTTGGGACGTTGAAAATCTCGACAACATTTTGAGAGAGGGTCTCACCGACGCCGCGCTTTCGGGAAACGGTATATTCTATTCCTATTGGGACGAAAGTGTAGCCGGCGGAAACGGATACGTTGGTGACATACGCACCGAAACGGTCGATTCTACAAACGTATTCGTTGCCGACGTGAATTCAGAAGACATTCAGAGACAGGACTACATCATTCTTTCGGGAAGAACGAGTGTATACAAGCTGCGAGCCGAGGCTATTGCCAACGGACGTCCCGCAGATCTGATTGAAAAGATCGTTCCCGACGACGATCTTGAGTCACTTGCCGGAGATTATGCTTCTTACGAAAACAACGATCTTGATTCTGAAAAGGCAACCTATCTTATAAAGTTCACAAAGGACGAAAACGGATTCGTTTCCTGGGAAAAATCGGTCAAGCACGTAATTATCTCGTCCTGCAAAACGCAAATGAAGCTTTATCCTATCGTTTCATTTGTCTGGGACAAGGTGAAAAACAGCTTTTTCGGTTCCTCTCCCATCACAGAGCTTATACAGAATCAGAAGTACGTAAACAAGGCCTACGCTATGATGATGAAGCATATGATAGACACCGCCTTTTCCAAGGTCATTTATGACAAAAGACTCATTCCCGAATGGTCAAACGAGGTCGGCGAGGCTATCGGAGTTATGAGCGGCGGTGACGTTTCAAACGTGGTATCTACCGTCGGTGTCGGCGAGATGCAGGACAATTTCATTGAGATAATCGAGTCTGTCATAAGCCACACAAAGCGTCTCAGCGGCGCAAACGACACCGTGCTCGGTGAGACCGATCCTACTAACACAAGCGCTATTCTCGCGCTCAGAGAGGCCTCTGAGGTATCTCTTGACACAGTAAGGACCTATTTTATCACAGCGGTAAAGGAGCTTGCTCTTGTCAGATTCGAGCTTTTACGCGAATACTGGGCTCCCGAGCGTCCTATCATAATCTCAAACAGCGGTGACGACAAATGCACCTCGATAGACTTCCGTATTTTCGACGGTGAGCTTATCGACGCACGTGTTGACACCGGTGCAAGCAGGAGATTCTCTCAAAGCTTACTTACAAACACGCTCGAATGGCTTCTAAAGTCGGGGCACATCACATTTGAAGAATACCTTGAGCGTATTCCCGACGGAATAATCACTCGTAAGGAAGAGCTTCTCGACCGTGCACGCGCTGATTCGGAGCGCATTAAAGCGACATATTTTAACGAAAATACTACAGAAAAGGAAATTTCAAAAGAATGAACGGCAGCGAAAAAACAGTACAAGATTATATTGACGAAATAAAACGTCTATCCGATCTGCTTGCCGAAAAGGAGCGCAGCGAGAGTGAGGCTGTCTTATTCCGTGAGCTTTTTCCCGACACTGACAGAGAAAGCATTCCCGACTCTGTAAAGACAGAAGCTGACGAAAAGGGCATTCCTCTTATTGCCGCGTATGCCATCTACGAGCGCAGAAGGCAGCTCGCTGCTTCTGTTGCCGATGCTCACAACAAGATCAACGCAGGACGCTCAAGCGGACCTCTCGGAAGGTCTGACAATTTCGGAGAGTCCCTCTCTATAGAGCAGATACGCGCAATGTCTCCCACAGAGGTCAAAAGACATTACAAGCAGATCATGAAAACTCTTTCAAATCAGTAACACTTATCAAAACAAGCTGAAATCAATTAAAATCAACTAAAGAAAGGAATTTTTTAAATGGCTATTACAAATTTTATTACTACCGTATGGAGTGAATCTCTTCTCGACTCCCTTGAAAAGGAATACGTTGCCGTTCGCAACTGCAACAGAGAATTCGAGGGCGAAATAAAGGCGGCAGGCGACAGCGTAAAGGTCTGTGCTGTCGGTCCTGTAAATCTTTTCCCTTACGTTAAAAACGACGACCTTCAGGATCCCCAGGTGCTTGATGACAAGGCTGTTCGTATCAACGCCAACGTAGCTCGTGCCTTCAACTTCCAGATCGACGACATCGACAAAGCGCAGAGCGTTCCGAGCATTATGAGGTCTGCTATGAGACAGGCTGCAAGTGCTCTTGCAAACAGCGCTGACAGTTACGTATTCGGGCTTTACGAAAACGTACTTAATACCAACTACATTAACAATGACGCCGTTACTGCCGACAACATCATCGACACTATAATTGCAGTCAGAGAAAAGATGCTTACAAACAACGTAAACAGCAACACCGAAACCGTTCTTGAGGTAAGCCCTGCTATCGCTTCTCTCATTCTTAAGGCGCAGATAACAAAACTCTCAAACAACGCAGACGCAATATACAACGGATACATCGGATCCTTCATCGGATTTGACATTTACGTTTCCAACAACATCGTTTGCAGCGACGGAAATTACAAGTGCTTTGCACGTACAAAGCGTGCCATCGCATTCGCCAAAAAGATCAAGTCTATCGTAGCTTACAGACCGGAAAACCGTTTTGCCGATGCTGTCAAGGGACTTTATCTCTACGGTGCGACCATCGTTTACCCCGAAGAGCTCATCGTTGTAAATCTTAAGCCTGCCGCATGAAGATAAGGGAGCTTATTACCGAAGCTCTGCTGATGATGGGAAAATTTTCCGCAGATGACGAATATCCCGCTTATCTTGAGCGCGGCCACGCCACTGTAAAGCACTGGATATACTCCATAAAGTGGCTTTACGATCTATACACAAGATCAAACTCTACCGAGCCTGTCGAAATCGGCGCTCTCGGTCTTGATGATGATTTTCCCTATGACACCACATTTGCGAGTATGGCGGCTATGTTCACCTGCGCCGTACTTTGTCCCGAGGTGATCAGATACAAGGAGATCTACGATGATATGTCAAATCACGTACGAATACTCTGCTCGTCCGAGATAACCTCTACCGTCAGCAGATACGCATAATATATACAAAAAAAACACATCGATTTTCGTCGATGTGTTTTTTATTTTAACATAAATTTCAGTCGATCTCAACGAGCTCGTACTCGCGTGTACCGTAACCGAGTGCTGCTGCAGCCTCTATCGTATGAACACCGTTTTGCGAGGTGATCCTCTTAAGAAGATGATCTCTGCCCGGGTCATTCGATGCGTAAACGAGGTCAAGGCAAGCCTGATCTATTGCTATCGGGTCTGTCGAAACGAGGATTCCGATATCCTTCATACAAGGATCCTCCGCAACTGCACAGCAGTCACAGTCTACCGACATATTTTTCATTACGTTTACGTAAATAATATTGCCTCTAAAGTATTCTACTACCGAGCCTGCGGCGTCTGCCATAGATTCGAGGAACAGGTCGTGATCTGCCGTCCAGATCTTTTCGGTCTCGCCCGCACCGTGTATATAAGCCTTACCGTACGACGATGCAACGCCTATCGAAAGCTGCTTGAGCGCTCCGCCGTATCCGCCCATCGGGTGTCCCTTAAAGTGCGAAAGCACGAGCATCGAATCGTAATTTTCGATATCCTTACCCACGTAGTTCTTCTTTATAACCTTTCCGCCGGGGATATCGAGAACCTTATCGGGACCCTCCGCATCAAGAAGGTCTACCTTAAAATACTTGCTCCAGCCATGCTCTGCCATAAGCTTACGGTGACGCTCTGTCGTGTTTCTCGCGCCGTCATATGCCGTATTGCACTCGACCACCGTACCGCCTACGTAGTTTATCACGGGTTTCCAGAAGTCGGGACCGAGGAAGTTCTGATTTCCCTTTTCTCCCGAATGAAGCTTTATTGCGATATTACCCTTCAGCTCTTTTCCTGCCATTTTATAGAGCTCAAGGACCTGCTCGGGTGTTATCGTTCTTGAAAAATATACTGTTGCCTTTTCCATGATTTTTCTCTCCGTTTAGTTTTTATATTTTTCTTTATGTGAGTATTTTTTACTTTGTCCGCCGCTTGCAAGCTTTACAAGGTGAGTCTTGTGAAAAAGAAGCATTACCGAAGGGATCAGAACGAGCTGCAAAATAATTCCCGGTATCGCATTCAGAAATGCTCCCGTGATAAATGCCGAAAACGTAAACATCCCGCCGCCTATTCCGACAAGTGCAAACATAACGCCGCCCCACACTACTCTGCCGAGTATCATAGCGACTATAAGCGAGCGGTAGAGCGATCTCAGGCACTTCCATTTTGCTTTTTCGAACAAAAATCCGACCGTCGCTCCGTATGCCGCGCATTCAAACGCCATTGCAAGTGCAGCGGGATAAATAGGGGGCATCCCGAACATCAGCGAGCGCAGTATCGGGAGCGTTCCTCCTATTGCAAGACCGTATTTCCATCCGCAAACAAGTCCGCAGAGCATGACCGGGATATGCAGAGGCAGCAGCATACTTCCTATTTGCGGTATTTGTCCTGTCAAAAACGGAAGCACTATGCCTATAGCAAGAAAAAGCGCCGATATTACAACGTTATGAATATTTTTGTTTTTCATTCTGTATTTATTCCTTTACGTCGGTACTATTCATTGGTGCGGTGTTTTATCAGTCCGCTTTATTTTTCTGTATTATTCTGTCTACTATCCAGTTATCTCTGTAATACGAGCAGGGATGGAATTTATCGTTCACACGCTCCATTTCAGCCTTCATCTGAGCTTTAAGAGTAGAAGCTATCTCATTATATGCGCTGTCAGATATCAGATTATTCATCTGCAGAGGATCTTTTTCGTTATCGAAAAGAAGCTCCGAGCCGTCTCTCAAATATGTAGCGTAGGTATATTTTCCGTTTCTGAATGCACGCCACTCAAAGCCGTCGTTAAACAATGCGGTGGGGCCTGTTCCCATCATAAGTGCGCCTTCCGGACGGTATGCGCCTTCTTTTGCAAATATTGCATCTGAAAGATCTCTTCCCTCTACCTCTTCAGGTATCGGAAGCTCCATCATATTAAGAAGCGTGGGCATAATATCGACCGTGTTGAGGCAAAGCTTATTTTCGCCTGCGGGTATCTTCTTACCCCATTTCATAAGGAAGGGCACTCTTACCGATTCCTCGTAGAAAATATTCTTTGCCGCTCTTCCGTGCGCGCCGAAAAGCTCGCCATGGTCTGACGTGAAGACAAATATCGTATCGTCCTCTATTCCGAGGCGCTTTATCGCATCGAGCACTCTACCAACGTTATAGTCCACGTTTGCCGTCATTGAATAGTAAACGTGGAGCCAGGATTTTGTTTTTTCCCTCTGCTCGGGCGTGAGCTTTGACCATCCGTCGCCGTACGGGTCGTTTTCCGCCTCGTAGTTTTCGGGAAAATCGAAATCGTCATCGGTATAAAGATCGTAATATTCCTGCGGAACGTTTTCCTTCGTCCACGGGGGATGAGGCGTTCCTATCGAAAGAAAGAGCGCAAAGGGCTTATCTCCCGCCGAAAGCTTTTCAAGCTGATCTATCGCCATATCGGTCTGACAGTCGGGCTCAAATCCATCGTAACGTATCTTTTCGGGGCTGTCGAGATGATAATATGAATTTTCTCCGTAATTTACGTGGTGGAAGTTATATCCCGCGAAAAATCCGTCGAATCCGAGTCTATCCGGTCCCTTAGGGATATAGGAGTTTTTCGAGTCGAAATGATTCCCGAACTCGTTTGCGTACATATGCCATTTTCCGATATACGAATTTTCATATCCCGCATCGTTCAAAACGTGAGCGAAGGTTCTGTGATTTGGCGATATTCTTATCTCATTTATCACCATTCCCGTGCTCGTTGTGTATTTACCGGTGAAGAGAGACGCACGGTAAGGTGCGCAAACAGGATGTCCCGAAACCGCCTCTATAAGATTGCACGACTGTGCGGCAAGCGCGTCGATATTGGGCGTTTTCGCTTTTTTGTCTCCGAAATATCCGACAGACTGAAGTCTCAGCTGGTCTGCGAACATATAGACAAGATTAGGTTTCTTATTCATTCTTATTCCTCCCGATATTGATCTAATATCTATTTTTGTCCGAAAAGCTCATTTGCGAGCATTTTTATTTTCGGATAGCATTCATACAGAAACTCGCGGTATGCGCAGTAATTATCCTCACCGAAATAAAGGCTTCTGAAGCGTCTGCAGCCTCCTCCGCAGAGCGTGCACGCTTTACATTCCTTACATCTGTTATCGAGTGCATCGCGCGTGAGGAAGGACTTCATTCCCTCGCTTTCGAATATTTCCCTAAAGGTCATATCCTTTATATTTCCGCAGAGATATCTGTCAAGCACGTAAAAATCGCAGGGATATACTCCTCCGTCGGCTTCTACAACGTACTGTGCCTGACAAAATCCCTTCATACCGCACATTTCGGGCTGAGCGCCCGCCGCCATTCTGACAAGGTTATCAAACTGTCTTATGCTTATATAGTGCTTATTTCGGAATTCTCTTTCCCACACGTTATAAAGCTCTGTCATAAAGGTCGCGAAAAGCTTTGGGGTGAGCGCATATTCGCTCTCTGTGCCGTCAAGCGGTGCAAGGCACGGTATCGGCTGCACGTAATCAAATCCCCTCTTTTTCCAGAATCCGAAGAGAGAGATGGCGTGGCGCGCCGACTGTGCGGTTATTACCGCGAGAATATTGAAATCCACGTTATATTTTTTCATCAGCTTTGCGGCGCGCGTTACGTCGTCAAAGCTTCCCTCTCCGTCTGCTTCCTTACGGCAGAGATCGTGCAGACCCCTGTCGCCGTCAAGAGAGAGTCCGACAAGATATTTATATTTTGCAAAATACTCGCACCAGCTTTCATCGACGAGAATACCGTTTGTTTGTATACTGTACGATATTTTCACGCCTTTGGGCTTTGCATTCTCTGCGTATGCGGAAAAATCCTCAAAAAATTCAAGTCCCGCAAGAGTGGGCTCGCCGCCCTGAAAGGAGAAGCTGACGTTACCCGAGCTGCACGCCTCGTAGACTCTGTCTATAAGAACATGCGCCGTTTCACTTGTCATAATGCCGTACGATTTTACCTCGCGCATATCGCTGACGTCGGCGTAGAAGCAGTATTTACATCTCATATTACACAGAGATGACGACGGCTTTATAAGCACCGAAAAATTATTCACCTTGCATACTCCTTTCGAAAATTAGACAGGTAGCTGATTATTTTTTATTATATCATATTTCGAAATAACTGTCAAGTATTTATGTGGCAAAGATGGGCAATAATGTCGATATAAATCCCTTACGTGATTTTCTATATACGCCTACGGCGTTCGATATGAGCTGACGCTCTCGATATGTTTGCCTTGCAAACGAGGGATTTATATCATATCGACAAAAAAGCAAGAATAAAAAGAATTCCTTTTATGACGGTTTTGTTAATTATGCGCAGAGGAAAGAAAATTTTCCTCTCCCGGCAAAAGAATACCAAATCGAAATACGGCGTATAATAAATGAGTAATTTTCAAGCAAGGAGACAAAAAGTGTGAAATTACCTGAGGCGGGATACAAACGGGATTTTGTCATATTCGGATATTTTATAATTATAATTACGGCTACAGCCCTTATCGGCACGGTCGTTATAAAGCTTCTGCTTCCCTTCGTCTGCGCTTGGCTTATTGCCCTGCTTTTGCGTCCGATAGTTGCGCGTACGATCGAAAAAACCGGATGGTCGAAGAAGGCTGCGGGAATTTTCGTGTTTTTTCTCATTATTATCCTCGCAAGCTCGATCATTTTTCTGCTCTTCCGACGGGTCTATACCGAGCTTCGCGCGCTCAACATCTACATCGGCGAAAACTACGAGGATATTGCCGCAAAGGTCGCCGATCTTATAAAAAACGTCACCGAAAAATTCAGAATAGACGGCTCTCCCGACAGCACGTACGTATACAATATGCTCGTCGACACGGTGCGTTCCTCTCTTGCCGACCTTACGGTCAAAATAACCGACACGGTAGGGGATTTTTTGGGTGCTCTTCCCTATTTTTTCTTCACTCTGATCATTTTTCTTATGGCATCCTTTTACTTTTGCTCGGATTTCGACAGAATAAACGCAAGCCTTATCTCAAAGGTTCCCAAAAGAATAATGCCGAGCTGGAAGAGCGTACAGAAAAAGGTTCTTACTGCCGCTCTTAAATATATAAAAGCGTACGTTATACTTTTTCTTATCACTTTTATCGCGCTTATGATTGCCTTTATAATCGTCGGTGAAAAATACGCGACTCTGCTTGCCGCAGTTATTGCGCTTCTCGACATTTTACCCGTCATCGGCGTCGGGACTGTTCTTATTCCTTGGGTGATCGTCCTTTTTGCTCTCGGAAAGGTGAAAAAGGCGATCGTTCTCACCATTGTCTGCATTATCGTAATGATCGGGCGTCAGATACTCGAGCCGCACGTCGTCGGAACACAGCTCGGCGTTCATCCTCTTCTCACGCTCGTATCCGTTTTCGCGGGCTACAAGCTTTTCGGGCTGCTCGGATTCATTATCGGACCTATCGCCGTGATTATAATCAAGAATCTCTTGGAGCTTGTTATAAACAATAAAACAGCGGCGTGATATTTGTATAATATAACGAAATTGACATTATACAATGCAAAAATATTGACAAATATGCAAGTATATGCTAAACTATGATTGAAAAAAAATACAAAAGGAGATCGTGATATGAAAAGTATCAAATTTAACGGTCTTCGGGATGTACTACGACATCTATGTACGAGGTATCTCAAAATCAACAAGGATAGCGCATGAGCCGAAGACCTTGACGACAGACGGCTTATGCGCTTTTGTGTTTTGTAAGATTCTGTCGAAAAATTTATAAAATTAATTAAAGCTTAAGTAAGGAGATTATAATTATGAAAAAAACATTATCGTTTATTTTAGTTATAGCAATGTTCGCATCTTGTTTTTCGTATATGGGTCTTGCCATATGCGCGATTGCAGAAGAAACAGAATTAAATATGTCAAAAATAAACTATTACTATTACGATTCGCTTGATGTTGTTTGTTGCAGTAACGATCCGGAAGATTTTGAAGAAAATGTAGGTGAAGATGATACTGTAGAAATAGTTTTGCAATTAAATCACAGTGTTCAGCAGTGTGACTGCAAACAAGAAATATTTGAAGCAGATAACAAATTCCAAGCAGATCAGATATTTCAAGAACACAAGAACCATATCAAAGAAACTATGTCTGATAAAAACGCACAGTTTTTGTCAGAACACGATATTTCTGTAAATTCATCGGAATACGAAGTTATTCCAAGTGAATATTCTCCGTTTATACAGATTCACTTTGACAACTATAATGAATATGCTGAGTACGATGAAGACATCATATCATTAGCTGCAGAGAACGAAACTGTAAGTATAAATATTATGGTTCCTATTGAAGTTGAACCGGCTGCAACACGTGTGCATGAAGCTAATGCACCACTTTATCCTCTTGCGGATGCTATTGAAGATATAGGCGCAGACGATCAAACTTATGACGGAGATGGAATAAAAGTAGGAATAATAGAAGGCGATGGTGTTACATTCAGTTCAAGCCATCCCGATTTTAATGATCTTACAATACATACCAAGTCTTCGAACGGTGTATGTTCATTACATCCGCATGCTACAAATGTAACAAGAATTTTTTGTGGAAGTAACGGTGTAGCGAGAAACGTTGATGAAGTGTATATTTATCACGCTCAAAATATAATACACATTATACCCGCTATAGATTGGATGGTGAATAATGACTGTAGGGTAATAAATGCAAGTTTAGGACCTAAAACTAGAAGTTCAAATGGATTGTATAATTGGGTAACTGCTGCCATAGATTACTACGTATATACGTTTTATGTGGTATACGTATGTTCAGCGGGAAATAATGGACTTCAAGAAACCGAGCATCTTATAAGTTTTAATGCTGCGGGATACAACACCATTACTGTCGCTGCTACTGATGCAAATAATAATATCGGTTCATTTTCTTCGTACGGGATAGAAGATAGTACATACGGAAGAAAACCGACAATATCAGCACCCGGTACTAACATTTCATTTGATGGGGTAACTGATAATGGTTATGGTACTAGTTATTCCGCACCAATGGTAGCCGGTGTCGCAGTCAAGTTGATTGAAGAATTTCCCGAATACGAATATTATCCCGAAGTTATAATCGCTGCACTTGTGGCATCTGCTACTCGTGTCAACGGATCGTCGGTTACATGGGATATACATGCAGGTGCCGGAAGAGTAAATTATCCTAAAGCAAGAGAAGCAATGGAAAATGCTATACCTTTCAGCAATTCTGATAGCCTTATACAAACAAGAGTTCAAGAAACAATTAATTTCACTCCCGGAAAAACTATAAAAGCAGCGGCTTTTTGGTATGCTAAATCATACACTCAAGATGAAACCGATACGGTAGTTCCCCATACGTATACAGATTATGACCTTCGTTTAAATACAACATCTGACCTCAGGATAGCTACAAGCATAACTGCTGCAAATATCGAAAGAATAGTTTTTGATAATAATAGTTATGTTACGTTGGTTTTGAAGCTAACTCAAGCCTCGGCACGAGGAGAGTATACAGGTTTTGATTGGGGTGCTGTTACATGGGTATATGAATAAAAATATTAAAAATTCGCTTAATACGTATATATGACAAAGTATGGAGGTAATGTATGAAAAAACTAGTAGCACTTATTCTGCTTCTCGCATTATTTGCCGCTTCGGTATTCGGATGTAAGTCCGAGATGCCCAAAGAGGATAAAACACCCGAAGGTAGTGAAGATAAAACACCCGAAGGTTCGGAAGAAAAGATTTACGAATCAATTGACTTTACACCCAAAGGTTATGTGAGAAATCCTTTAAATTTAAAATTTCCCGCTAAAGCAGATGTTTTCATATTAAAATCTGCTGACGAACTTTCAGCATTTGACCCTGACAACGTATTAGACTTAAAAGACAAATACACAAGCGAATTTTTTGAAACAAAAGTACTCTTTTTTTTCGAGTTTGAGCACAGATCGTCAGCAGAATTTATTGAATTTTCCGCTATTATTGAAAAAGACGGCAAGCTATATCCTGTTATGACGGGATATGAAGATTGTGATCCGGGTGCTCTGGGAACGGATGATGGTCAGAGTGATCTACATTATGCCGAAATAAGTCGTGATGATATTGCCGATACAGGCGAACTTCTTGTGATAAATACCTACGGAGAAGGATACGATATTATGGACTACAAACCTCTTGACGGAAAACTTGTCAAAGAAGGCAATTAAGTATTATCCCACCCCGCGCACCCGCGCGGGGATTTTTATTATTTCGTGGCTTTTCTCTCTATTTTATACAAAAAACTTGACAATTCCGCAAAAATGAAATATAATAGATAAGTACGCATTTTTGCAGGAAGGGAGAACACATTTTGATCAGAATCGCTGTTATCGGCGGAGGTGCCGCAGGTATGATGGCTGCAATCACCGCCGCGAAATCGGGTGCATCGGTAACTTTATTTGAAAAAATGAAATTCACCGGCACAAAGCTTCGCATCACGGGAAAAGGCAGATGCAACGTCACAAACAACTGTCCCGTAAACGAGATAATCGAAAACATTCCGACCAATCCGCGCTTTATGTACGCCGCGCTTGCCTCCTTTCCGCCCGACCGCGTAATGAATTTCTTTGAGGACGCGGGTGTGCCTCTCAAAACCGAACGCGGCAACCGTGTTTTCCCCGTATCAGACAAGGCCTCCGACGTTGTCGAGGCTCTCAGACGCGAGCTGCGCGCCCACAACGTCCGAATCGTCTTCGACCGTGTTACTGACATACTTGTTAAAAACGGCGATTCAGGCGCAGAAATTTCAGGAATAAAGGTAGCTTCACGCCCCGAAGCTCTCCCGTTCGACCGAGTTATTCTTGCCACGGGCGGCTTATCCTATCCTCTCACCGGCTCTGACGGCGACGGCTACGCATTTGCCGAAAAGCTCGATATAAACGTCATTCCCTTAAAGCCCTCTCTCGTTCCCCTTGAGATTTGCGAGCGCTGTTGCCGCGACATGCAAGGTCTCGCCCTCAAGAACGTTTCCGTCCGTGCGGTCGAGGCTTCAAGCGGCAAAACCCTCTACGAGGATTTCGGCGAGATGCTCTTCACGCATTTCGGTGTCAGCGGTCCCGTAATACTCTCGATGTCCGCTCATCTTCGCGACATCAGACCCGAAAAGTACAAGATCTTTATCGACTTAAAGCCCGCGCTCGACGAAAAAACTCTTGACAAGCGTCTTATTTCCGATTTTGAAAAGGAAAAGAACAAGAATTTTATAAACTCGCTCTCTGCTCTTTTACCCTCCAAGATGATCCCCGTTTTCGTCACCCGTTCGGGCATTCTCCCCGAGCGCAAGGTGAATTCCATAACCAAGGCCGAGCGTCTGAAGCTCCTATCTCTTCTCAAATCCTTTGAGCTTACCGTCAAGGCGCCCCGCCCCATCGCCGAGGCTATCATAACCTCCGGCGGCATCGACATCCGCGAGATCAATCCCAAAACTATGGAGTCTAAGCTTATCCCCGGTCTCTATTTCGCCGGCGAGATCATCGAC
>JAFXJH010000016.1 GCA_017532425.1 Clostridia bacterium
GTGACCATTCAGGCACAGATCCTGGAGCTCATCAACCGCCTCAAAAAGGAGCATAACCTCTCCATCATCTTCATCACCCACGACCTGGGTGTCGTGGCGAACATGGCGGACAGAATTGCGGTTATGTATGCAGGTAAGATCGTTGAGTACGGTACGGCAAACGAGGTATTCTATAATCCTCAGCATCCCTACACATGGGCGCTCCTTTCCTCTATGCCTGACCTTGATACAAACGAAAAGCTGGATGCTATCCCCGGAACACCTCCGAATATGATATATCCTCCCGTAGGAGATGCATTTGCGGAAAGAAATAAGTACGCAATGGAGATCGACTTCGAGATGCAGCCTCCTATGTACGAGGTTTCTCCCACACACTTTGCAGCAACGTGGCTGCTTCACCCGAATGCTCCGAAGGTGGAGATACCCAAGATCATCACCGAGCGTATCAAACGTATGAAAGAAAGAGGTGGCAACATTGGAGAATAATAACGAAGTACTTCTTAAAGTAGACCATCTTTGCCAGTATTTCCGTTTGGGTCGTAAGGATCTTAAGGCTGTTGATGACGTAAGCTTTGAGATAAAAAGAGGCGAGACCTTCGGTCTTGTTGGAGAGTCGGGTTGCGGTAAGACCACAACGGGACGCTCGATAATCAAGCTGTATAACATTACCTCGGGTAACGTATACTTTAAAGGTCAGAGAATAGGCGCGGGTACCCGCTCCTATAAGGACGCGATCAAGAAGGCGAAAAAGGAACTTGACGCCGGAAAGATCACAAGAGAAGAATATGCAGCTGTAGTCAGAGAAAACAGAGCACTGATCCGTGACGCTAAGGCTAACAGCCGCGAGGTTGATAAGCAGTATCAGGAATCGATGCTGAAGAAGCTTGACGAAGAATACACGGCAAAGCTTGAGGCGGCAAAGGGCAACGATGAGGCGTTTAAGGCTCTGCAGAAGGAATATAATTCCAGATGCCGCGTTGCAAAGAAGAGTAAGCTGATCACACAGATCCAGATGATCTTCCAGGATCCGATCGCATCTCTTGACCCTCGTATGACAGTTCGTGATATTATAGCAGAAGGTCTTATCATCAACGGTATTACCGATAAGGAATATATCAACGAAAAGGTTTACGAGATTCTTGAAACTGTTGGTCTTGTTCGTGAGCACGCAGACCGTTATCCCCACGAGTTCTCGGGTGGACAGCGTCAGCGTATAGGTATCGCAAGAGCGGTTATTATGGAGCCCGAAATGATCATCGCAGACGAGCCGATCTCGGCACTCGACGTTTCGATTCAGGCACAGGTTATCAACCTGCTCAACGACCTCAGAGAGCGTAAGAATCTTACGATCATGTTTATTGCACATGACCTTTCGGTCGTTAAATACTTCTCGGACAGAATCGGAGTTATGTATTTCGGTAAGATGGTAGAGCTTGCTGATTCGGATGAGCTCTTCAAGCATCCTCTGCATCCGTATACAAAATCGCTTCTTTCTGCGATCCCGCTTCCTGACCCGATATACGAAAAGCAGCGTACAAGAATCACATATAATCCGCTCGCAGAGCACGATTATTCTACAGATACTCCTTCCTTCCGTGAGATTTCTCCCGGACACTTCGTATACTGTAACGACGCAGAGGAAGCAAAGTATAAAAAGATCGTAAACGGAGAAATGGACGGTTAAAACGCAGTGAAAAACGAAAACAAAGCGGTATTAATAAAATATATAGTTTGTTTTGGAGTCGCATCCCTTATCACGCTCGCCGTGTTTTGGATAAAAGGCTTTTTCACGCATAGTCTTGCCGTAAACGTTCAGATATTGTCAGACGGCTTCTTCGTTTCGGGAGCTTTGTTTACACTGTTTGCCGGAATGCTCTATATCAGCGGTGAAGGCGGACTTATAGGAATAAGCTTTGTGCTGAGAAACGTAGTTCAGGCGTTTACTCCTATGGGAAGAAAGAATCACGAATTTTATGCACAGTATCGCGAGCGAAAGCTCAAAAGCATTAAAAAAGCAGGCGATCACTGTATTCTCATAACAGGACTTTTCTTTCTCACCGTCGGCGTTGTGCTTACGGTTATCTGGTACGTAAACTTTTATAACATAGTTTGAAAATAATCCCTCGCATTTTGCGAGGGATTATTTTGTATATACAAAAGTATGAGTTGAAAACTGCAACGCAGTGTGATATAATAAAAATAAGATACCAAATAAACAGTAAAAAGAGGACGAAAAATGACACATTCTTTCACGGGAAAATGGATAACAGATTCGGAATTCGCTTGCCTTGCGCCGCGAAACGTTTTTCATACACAGCTTACAAAGGTCGATCTTCCGTGCAATGAGCACAGAAACAGACATATTTTGTTCAGAAAAAAGTTCATCTGCGAGAGTTTGTGCGATGATGCTAAAATATATATTTCGGCAGACGATTACTATAAGCTGTATATAAACGGAGCTTTTGTAGGACAGGGACCTGCGCCGTCCTATCATTTTCAGTATAATTACAATATTATAGACGTCAGTAAATATCTCAAGACGGGAGAAAATACTATCGCCGTGCATACGCTCTATCAGGGACTTATCAACCGCGTGTGGCAGAGCGGAGACCAGCGTCACGGTCTGATACTCGACCTTGTTGCCGACGGAAAAACAGTAGCTTCAAGCGATGAAAGCTTCAAAACTGCAATCCATTCGGGATATACGGAGAGCGGAATCTGCGGATATCAAACGCAGTTTTTGGAAAAATATGATTCAAATTCTGCGGAAAACAGCTTTTACGAGCAATTTTTCGACGATTCCTCGTGGGGAAACGCAATGATAAGCAAATTTGACGATCATATTATGGTAGAGCAGAAAAGCAGTATGCTCGTCTTTGAAAAGATATCGCCGGTAAAGACGTCTGCGAAAGATAATAGCGTGGTATTTGATTTCGGCTCGAACTACGTGGGATATCTGTGCGTTAAGGCAAAGGGCAAAAAGGGAGACGTTATAACGGTGAGATGCTCTCAGGAGCTGAATGAAGACCAAAGCGTGCGCTTTAATTTGCGCGCAAACTGCGTTTACGAGGAAGAATGGGTGCTGTCTGACGGCGAAAGCACGCTCGATTGGTTTGACTATAAGGCTTTCCGATACGCAGAGCTCCTGCTTCCCGAGGGCGTAGAGCTTTCGGACGTTTATATGAACGTAAGACACTACCCGTTTGACCTCAAATGCAATCTGAAAAAGGAACTTGAGGGCTACGGGGATATACGTAAAATATGGGAGCTTTGCGTCCATACGCAAAAATACGGCGTGCAAGAGGTCATACAGGACTGTATGGAGCGCGAAAAGGGCTTTTATCTCGGTGACGGATGCTATACGGCGCTCACGAATATGATTCTTACAAAAGACGATTCTATGGTAAGAAAGCTTATAGACGATGCTTTTTCGAGCGATTTTATAAGCGATACTCTTGTAACCTGTATGAATTGCTCGTTTATGCAGGAAATTGCAGAATATCCGCTTATGCTCGTCTTCCTCGTGCTCTGGCATTACCGCTTTACGGGCGACAGAGAATATCTCGAAAAGAATTACGCAAAGGTGACGAAGCTTCTCGATGCCTATCGCCGCAGATATGAAAAGGACGGTCTGCTCAGAGAGCTTGATAAATGGTGCGTTGTTGAATGGCCGAGCAATTTCCGCCACGGATATGACGTGGATATAAGAGAGGGAAGGGTATGCCACGATGCACACGTGTCTATTAACGCATATTATATAGAAGCAATAAGAACAGCCAATAAAATGTCGGATATACTTGGACTTTCAAAATACCGCGACGAGGAGAGCGTTGTATCCGCGTTTTACAAGACCTTTTACGTTGAAGAGAAAAAGCTTTTCCGCGACGGCGAGAATACAGACCATATAAGCCTTGTAGGAAACAGCTTTGTCTTCGGATTCGGACTTTATAACGATACTGAATGTGAGCGCGAGATCCTGAAAATGATAGAAGCAAACGGAGTAAGCTCGCTCTCCTTCTTCTGCGTTTTCCCGATACTTATCGGACTTGTAAGAACGGGCAGAGAGGATATGATAATATCCGCGCTTAGAGAAAACGACGCGTGGAAGAGAATGCTCCGCGAGGATGCTACCACCACCTTTGAGGGGTGGGGAAGAGATACAAAGTGGAATACCTCGCTTTTCCATCTTACGATGTCGTACGCGGCGGCATTTATGGCGGACGTTGATCTGCGCAGTATATTTGAGTGATATATATTGATAAACGCTTACGATAGTATGAAATTTGTGTAAAATCTATAAAATATCATATTTTTTGTGTTGCAAAATGTGGAAAAGTATGATAGCATAAAATCGGTAGACCAAGCTTTATATTTTAGGAGGAAAACGCAATGAAGAAAATTATCTGTATGATCGTTCTCGCGACTATGTTGCTCGGATGCCTTGTATCTTGCAATGGTATGAAATACGAAAAAGCCCTCAAGCTCATCGAAGATGGTGAGTATGAAGATGCGTACGCGATATTTGAAGAGCTTGGTGATTCTGAAATGTGCGCAAAATTCCATTACGTGCCTGTTCATATAGAATTTGTATCGTCGTGGCATAATTTCAACCTTTTTTATGATTTTAGCTATAATGAAAACAATGCTATGAGTCAGTTGGTTGAATTTTATGATCA
This sequence comes from Clostridia bacterium, assembly GCA_017532425.1. Lineage (GTDB taxonomy): Bacteria > Bacillota > Clostridia > Oscillospirales > CAG-272 > SIG672. The sequence goes on from JAFXJH010000016.1 coordinate 4,677, forward strand.
CCGGCTTGATGATTTTGACCGAACGATGACTGATAATTATGACTATGATTCGAACGGTAATTTAATAAAAACTATCATAACGGATCACAACGAAAATTTTTCTGTGGAAGAATACACATATGATAATAAAGGGCGTTTAATAAATAAGACATTGGTATTCTCAAACGAACACAAGGACGTTTTCGAATACACTTACGATGAAAGCGGAAGACTTATCAAAGAAAATAACGTATCTAAAAGAGTTGTGGAATACAAATATGACGATAATGGCAATTTGATCGAAAAAATTAACGAGAATATTTTGTATGATTCCAAAAGTACTAATCGGTACGAATATGATGAAAAAGGAAATTTGATCAAAGAATTTTTTTATAATGCTGAAGATGTTAATGAGTGGATTACTGACTACATATATGATGCCGGCGACAATCTGATCAAAAAGGTGACTACAGAAACATCTTCCGATAAAAGAGAATATGTCAATGAATATACTTATGATAAAAACGGTAATTTGATCAAGGATTATTATTATGCACATAATGGTTATATGAGTATTGCGGAATATACGTACGACGATAATAACAATTTAATTAAGTTAAATACAAATTATAATAATGCCAGCACATGGGTGAAGGAATGGATTTATGATGAAAACGGTAATTTGATAAGTCATACTAACATTGATGATGGCGAAATAAGAGATACCACCGAATGCGAATATAAGCTTGTGTATGTTCCTGATGATTGGGACGAGATTTATAATACTATAAAAGAAATATTCACCGAAAAATTCAAAGAAAGCCGCGAGCCTGACGTAATCGTAAATTAACGTTATAAAATGCAAAATAATATTTCGGAGGAAAACGCTATGAAGAAAATTGTCTGTTTAATTGTTCTCTTTAGTATGATGCTCACTTGTTTTGCGTCTTGCAGCACTTTGAAATACGAAAGAGCGATGAAGCTCATCGAAAAGGGCGAATACGAAAAGGCGTATGAGATATTTGAAGAGCTTGGCGATTCTGAAATGTGCGCAAAATTCCATTACGTGCCTGTAAGTGTAAAAAACACGTTCGCAGGCGGTACAAAACACTCGTTTGAATATTTTGAATACAATGAAAACGGTCTTTTAAGTAAAATTACTTACGGCGATTCGGGTCATTCTGTCGAATTTCTCTATGATGAAAATGGAAATTTTATCAGAGAGATCACAAATAATAACGGTGTAAAATCTTTCGAGAGTTACACTTATGACAAAAACGGAAACAAGATAAAAACGGTTTCTATAGGCGCAAGTGATGAAGTGCGCTACACCGAATATACCTATGACTCTGACAACCATAAGACTAAAAATCAGTCTTTTGACAGTAGTGGAAATCCCGGCGGAAAAATTGAATGGCTGTATGACGATAAAGGCAATATGGTCAAGAGAATTTATGGCGCGTATGATAATTACAGCGTTATGGAATTCACCTACGATGAAAAGGGAAATATGACGGGAAGATACGATACAAGTGATTTATCGAATTTTTCGTATGAATATATTTATGATGATAGTGGGAAAAAAGTCAAGGAGATATTTATAAATAGTGACGGAAAAGAAACGGTTACGGAATATCTGTATGATGATAACGGAAATTTGATCAAAACACTTACTAAGGCATATGCGTTTACCTTGAATCGTAGTACGGAATATTATTATGACGATAATAACAGACTTGTAAAGCGCGTAGATAAGGACGAGCTTGGAAAGCCTTACGGAACAGATGAATGGACTTACGATGAAAACGGCAATATGATAAAACACAGCAACCAACCCGGCGGTCCGTATGAAATTGTTGAATATGAATATAAACTTGTCTATATTCCGTACGATCTCGAAGATCTTTACTCTGCCACAAGAGAAATGCTTTCCAAAAAACTTGGTAAAAATTTCGAATATCTTTATCAAAAGAATATGTTTATGTGAAAATGATCGGTAAAATGTGATTTGAATAAAAACAGCGAAACGACAAAATCGTTTCGCTGTTTTGCTTATAAATATTCTACATTTTTCCGTTGCGGTAGGAAAACGGCGTCTTTCCCTTGATGGATTTATAGACCATAATAAAGTAGGATACGTTGTTGTATCCGCATTCAAAAGCTATCTCGGTAACACTCAGATCGGAGCTCATAAGAAGACGCTCTGCGTTGCTTATACGTATCTCGTTGAGATATTCCTTGAAGCTTTTTTGCGTTATGCGCTTGAAGCTTCGCGAAAAATAGCTGTAGCTCATATTCACATCCTCTGCACAGCTTTGCGCGGTTATCGGTTCGGAATATCTGCGGTTTATCTGTCTGATGGCTTTGTAGATCTGACCTGCCGCGCTGTCGTTTAAATAAGAGGTGATACCGCTCTGCTGCTCGCGGGCAATTATATCGCGCAAAATAGCGAGAATGACCTCCGCGGCAGAAAGCTTCAGCGCAAGATCAAGGCAGAAGTCCATACTCCCAAGTGTTTTTTTCATTCTTTCAAATGACAAATATATTTCACTTTGTGAGAGCTCCTGCGAGCTCCAATGAGTCTTGGACGCTTCTCCCGAAAGTACAAAGCGCATAACGTATCCGACCGCGCTGTCCTTTGACGCAAGATCGAATATAAGCGATGGCTTGACCTTCAGAACGTAGTAACGGTTTTCCTCGCTGTCGCAGGCAAAAATGCTGTGTATCGTGTTCGACCGAAAGAGCATCATATCGCCCGAACGGACAGAATATTCGTTGTCACCCGCAAACATACGGTATTCGCCGCGTTCGACGAAAATTATCTCGATAGCCTCGTGTATGTGTGCCCTTGTTCCGAAGGTGAGCGGCTTAATGTCGAGCGGAAAGAACTCCATTCCGTCCTCTGTGAGTGACCGCGGCTCGGTCTCAATGGAATAATTCTTCATTTCGGTATTCCTTTTCTTCTTTATAAAAAAAGATCAATGACAAATTTTTTGTATTTTTGAACAAAACTATTATAGCATATGATCTTCAAAAATGCTACTATAAATTCGGAAAATATTTTATATTATTTAATTTTTATATTCGGAGGAATCTGATTTTAATGAAAAATATCGCATTGAGAGCTTTTGTATTTACCGTAATACTTTCTGTGATCCTTGTTTCGTTTGCCTCGTGCAAGAAAGAAGGGCAGATAAACGTCAGCCTTGAAACAGCTTTGACATCGACTGTGAAGGAAGCACCGATAAATACGTGGGGACTCGGAATCGGATATCCGACCCTTATAGAGCTTCAGCATAGCGGTGAAAATAACGGAAAGCTGATCGCTTCCTTTGAGATCGCCGACAGCGGACTTCGCGGAAAGCCTACAAGCTTTCGCATTATGGAGAGCTCTGACGGCGGAGAAAGCTGGAGCGAGATAGGTGAAGCATACGAAAAGCTCGACACGAGCATAGAGGCCTGCTGGAATCCTCATCTGTTTGAGCTTCCCGAGGCACTTGGCGATATGCCCGAAGGCACACTTCTTCTTGCGGGATGCTCGATAGACCCGGCGCAGAGCACAAAATCGCATATATCGGTATGGAAAAGCCTTGACTGCGGAAAAACGTGGGAGCAGATATCTGTAATTGCAGAGGGAGGCGGACTTGAAGAAGGCGTATGGGAGCCTTATCTCTACTATGAAGACGGTTATCTCTACTGCGTATATTCGGACGATTCGGATAAGGATCACGATCAGAAGGTGGTTTACGAGCGAAGCACCGACGGTAAGACCTGGCAGGATTACACCGAGATAGTTGCCGCAGATAAAGCCGATTACCGCCCGGGAATGGGTGTTATAGTTAAGATGGGTAACGGAAAATATTTCATCGTGTACGAAATATTCGGTGACTGGGACGGATGTCCGATATATTATAAGACGACAGATGATATAACGAAATGGGATCCTTCGGACGTAGGAAAGCCTCTTACGGCAGGAAAGTATGCGATAGGCTCTGCTCCGTGGTGCGCGTGGACGCCCTTCGGCGGAGAATGCGGTACGCTTGTCGTGACGGCAAAATACGGAGATGAAACACCGAACAAGATCCTTGTGAGCAGCGACTACGGCGAGACCTTCGTTGCTATTGAAAATCCTCTTCCGCATCCCGAGGATACGGGATACGGATACAGCGCCTCCCTCTTCTTCTCGGAGGACGGAAAAACACTTTTCTATGCAAATAACGTAGAGGGTAAAAACGGAAAATCAAAGATAGAATTTGCAAAGATCAAGCTTTGCGAAGGAAAATGAAAAAAATTATTTGTATAATCGCTTGTGATTATATAAAATATAATAAAAATATATTCTGACGAAAGGAAATATTATTATGGACAGAATAGTTAACATTGGTATTATAGGATGCGGAGGAATTGCAAACGGAAAGCATATGCCTGCTCTCAGCTCGATTCCGAACGTAAGAATGGTTGCTTTTTGTGACCTTGTTGAGGAAAGAGCAGTAGCTGCCGCTAAAAAGTACGGCACACCCGACGCAAAGGTTTACACAGACTATAAGGAGCTTCTCAAGGATGAAAGCATAGAGGTAGTACACGTTCTTACACCTAACCGCTCTCACGCTGATATCACAGTAGATGCTCTTTACGCAGGCAAGCACGTAATGTGCGAAAAGCCGATGGCAAAGACAGCGGCAGACGCAAAGAGAATGGTAGATGCCGCAAAGGAAACAGGTAAGAAGCTTACAATAGGCTATCAGCACCGTAAGAAGCCTTCCGCAATGTATGCAAAGGAATATATCGAAAACGGCGAGCTCGGTGAAATATACGGAGCAAACTGCTACGCTATCCGTCGCCGCGGAACACCTAACTGGGGCGTATTTCTCAACGAATATGAGCAGGGCGGCGGTCCTCTTATCGATATCGCAACACACTCTCTCGACCTTACACTCTATCTTATGAACAACTACGAGCCCAAGATGGTAGTAGGTAAGACACATAAGAAGATCGAGCATCCCGAAGCAGGAAATATCTGGGGCGATAACGGCGTAAGCACGACTCCTCTCGAAGAGGCTGCACACGCATTCATCCTTATGAAGAACGGCGCTACCATTATGCTTGAAACAAGCTGGGCACTCAATACAGCAGAGCCTATCGAAGAGGGAAGCTGCGTTCTTTACGGAAGCCGTGCAGGACTTTCTCTTAAGAACAACCACCTCACAATAAACAAGGTCGAGCTCAACCGTCCGATTATCACAAACGTAGATACCTCCGTAGGCGGAGTAGCATTCTACTCGGGATCTTCCGCAAATCCTCCGGTAGTTGAGGCACAGAACTGGATCTATTCTATAGTTCACGACGAAACTCCTATCGTTAAGCCCGAAGAAGCATACGTTGTTTCTCAGATTCTTGAGGCTATTTACGAGTCGAGCAAGACAGGAAAGCCGGTATACTTCGAATGAGAAAGATAGCTGTTTGCGGAGTATGGCACGTTCACGCGCCCGATTACACTAAAGCGGCTATGGACAGAGGTGAGGTCGTAGGCGTCTGGGATGAAAATGCCGACAGAAAAAATGAATTTTGCGAAAGATTCGGACTCAAAGCATTTGCAGATCTTGACGAGCTTCTCGAGTCAGAGGCAGACGGTGTTATCGTATGCGCTTCTACGGATACGCACGCTGATATTATGGTAAAGATCGCTGACGCTAAAAAGGACATTTTCACAGAAAAGGTTCTTGCGCTCAGCGATGAGGACTGTGAGCGTGTTGCAGAGGCAGTCGAAAGAAATCAGGTCAAATTCGTCATTTCTCTCGTTCAGAAATACTGTCCCGGACCGATTACCGTGAAGAGCGTTGTTGACAGCGGTGAGCTTGGAAAGATCGCTTACGTAAGATTCAGAAACTGCCATAACGGAAGCACAGCCAACTGGCTTCCAAAGCATTTCTATAACCAAAAGGAATGCGGCGGCGGTGCGATGATCGACCTCGGTGCTCACGGAATGTATCTTATAGACTGGATACTCGGACTTCCCGAAGCATATAAGTCGGTGTTTACAAACGCTTGCGTAAACGAGGCGGCAAACGCACTCAACAGCGACAAGGTTGAGGATAATGCAGTAACCGTTATGGGATATGAGGACGGAGCGATAGCCATAAACGAAACGGGATTTGTTTCGGGCGGCTCGCCTATGATCCTTGAGGTTGACGGAGAAAGAGGATACGTACGCTTCTCTGAAAACAAGGTTATGAAGCGCATTGGCGGACAGGTGTCCGAGGTAGAGATGCTTTCCGGTGCTCCTTCGCCCATCATACAGTTCCTCACTGAGAATTATCTCGACGGATGCGGTATTGAAGAAGCCAAAAATCTCACACATATGATGGTAGAGGCGTATAAATAATAACAAAAAACTCGTAAAGCCTATGCTTTGCGAGTTTTTTTGCGGAAACGCATAAATGGAATTAAAAATATTTTCCGTAAATACTTGAACGGCAGAATAAAATATGATATAATGAGACGAACATAGATAATATGGAGAGTAATCGGATGAAAGAAAAGAATAATAAAAAAATATGGATTAGAGTGCTGTTTGCACTTACGCTCTTTCTTTATATTGCAGTAGAAGTTATCATCGTGCACGTATTCAACTGGAAGTTTATGGAGAATCCTCTGACGGTTGCGGCTCCTGTTGTTTTGTTTATTTTCTCGATTTTGTGCGATATCGCAGAAAAGCCGAAGGGTGAATGAATTTTATAGATTCGCGTTTAAGCTCGGAAATTAGTTTTCCGGGCTTTTTTATTATTTTTTATAAAAGCTATTGACAACGTAACAATGTTATGCTATTATACTATCGTAACATTGTTACGGGAGGTGAAAGAATGGACGATCTTATTTCCAAAAAAGAGGTTTTGGAAAAATACAATATTTCATACGGAGCGCTGTATCGGTGGAAGAGAATGGGTCTGATTCCCGAGGAATGGTTCGTAAAGAAATCTGCGGTAACGGGACAGGAGACCTATTTCGTGCGCGAAGCGATATGTGAGCGGATAGAAACGATACTCGGTCTCAAGGACAGCCTTTCTCTTGACGAGATAGCAGATCAGCTGAAAAAGAGCGAAAGGCAGTCCGAGCATATGCTCGAAATAATATGGTCGGGCGGAAAGGTGAATATTCCGCTTGAAAGTATAGTTTCACTTGGCATAGTTGATTCATACGGCGAGGAGCGCAGGGAAGAGAGTGAAAAACTGCGATGCGTGTTAGCCGGGATAATTAAAAAAGGAAATAACTGAAAATATAAAAAAGGAGAAATTAAAATGGATAATAATTTGGGCAGTGTACATATTGCGGGTGCGGGAACTGTTGCAGGCGGTAATTATAACGAGGTAAGATGCAGCGGAAGCGCAAATATAACCGGTGACGTAAGATGCACACTTGTGGCGTGCAGCGGTGCAGTAAAATCTCTGGGAAATATAGAATGCGAGGGGTCGGTGAAGATAGCAGGCTCTTTTTCGTCGGAGGGGGAGATAAAGGCGGATGTGTTCAAGGCGGCGGGAGCTGTAAAGGTAGAAAAATCTCTTAGTGCGCGCGTGATCGAGGTTGCGGGAGCTTTTAAGGTGATCGGTGATATGTCTGCGGAAAACGCAGAGATACACGGCTCGGTGAGCGTTGAGGGTCTGATCAACGCAGACGAGCTTTTGGTCGTGCTCGATCACAATTCGTCTTCTGACAGTAAAGTAAATACCATAGGCGGAAGCCGTGTGAGTGTCAAGAAGGGCAAAAAGGTATGGAGGCTTTTCAGAAGATGCTATAGCTGTCTTAAGGCGGGGCTTATTGAGGCTGACCGCGTTGAGCTTGAAAATACCCACGCATCTACCGTGCGCACGATAGATGCTTTTATCGGCGAGGGCTGTAAGATAGGCACACTTGAATACAGCGGAGAGGCGAAGATCAGCGAAAAAGCAGAGATAGAAAATATTGTGAGAATATGAAAAGCTCCGACGGAAGGCAAAGCACTTTCTGTCGGTCTTTTTTTACGGCAAATATAGCGATTACTATTGAAAAATCATACAAAAAGTGGTAAAATTATCATTGGATTAATGTTTTCAAAATTTTGTGCGGAGGATAGGCAAGTGAACGAAAAAAGAAAGCTTATTGCGAAAGGCTATCTCGGGAAAACCGTCGATATAATTATTGACCGACCGCTCGGAAGCGGACATCCGAAGCACCGTGATATGATATATCCTGTCAATTACGGCTATATTCCGAACGTTATCGGGGGCGACGGGGAAGAGTTTGACGTCTATCTTTTGGGCGTGAACGAAGCCGTGAAAGAATACCGCGCCAAGGTGATAGCTGTTATTTACAGACAAAACGACGTCGAGGATAAGCTTGTAGCTTCGCCCGAGGAAATAAGCTTTTCCGAGTCCGAAATAAGAAAGGCTGTATATTTTCAGGAAAAGTATTTTGATACCGAGATAGAGATTTTATAAACGTATGCGTGAGGATAAAGAGTGATGACAAAGCTTGAATTTGTAACAAAAACACCGATCGAAAAGGGTTGGTCTAGAGATAAAAAATACTGTGCTGTGACAGCAGACGGAACAAAATATCTTTTGAGAATAACGCCCGAAATCAAGTGTGCAAGATGCGCGGACATCTTTCGTATGCAGCAGACCGTGTCCTTGCTCGGCGTACCGATGTGCAGACCGATAGAAATGGGGAAATGCGACGAGGGCGCTTATACCGTTCAGACTTGGGTGGACGGCGATGATGCTGAGGATGTGATAAAGGAGCTTTCCGAAGATGAGCAGTATAGCTACGGTCTTGAGGCGGGAAGGATACTTAAGATCATACATTCTGTTCCCGCACCGCCCGAGCAGCCCGATTGGGAAGCACGCTTCAATGCAAAAATCGACAGAAAGATCAAAATGTATAACGAGTGTCCGATAAAATACGAAAACGGAGAAGCCTTTCTTGATTATATAAGCAAAAACAGACATCTTCTCAAAGACAGACCGCAGACCTTTCAGCACGGGGATTACCATATCGGAAATATGATGATAGAGAAGGGTAAGCTTGTCATAATCGACTTCGACCGTTACGATTTCGGCGATCCGTGGGAGGAATTCAATAGGATCGTGTGGTGCGCACAGGCGGCTCCGTATTTTGCTTCGGGAATGGTAGACGGATATTTTGATAGAAACGTGCCTGAAGAGTTTTGGAGGCTGCTTGCACTCTATATTTCGAGTAATACCCTTTCATCGATACCGTGGGCGATACCCTTCGGCGAGGGTGAGATAAATACGATGATAAATCAGGCAAAGGACGTGCTTTCTTGGTATGACTCTATGAAAGATCCCATTCCGACCTGGTACGTAAAAAAATAAAGCTGTTTGTTTATTTTGTATATTGAAATTTTGCGAAAAAGAATGTATTATTGATAGTGATAATTTATCGCACTAAAGCGGAGGAAAAATGGCAAGAAAGATAGAAGTAGTTGCTTACAGACCCGAATGGGCAAAAATGTTCGCACAGGAAGCAAAGCAAATAAAGAAAATACTCGGCAAAAACTGCGTCTGGGTACATCATATAGGAAGCACGGCGGTAAAGGGTCTTGCGGCAAAGCCGATCATAGACATTATGCCGGTCGTTAAAGACCTTTCGGCGGTTGATCTGCTTGACAAGGAATTTGAAGCTATAGGATACGAGTGCAAAGGCGAATTCGGAATACCGGGCAGACGCTTTTACACAAAGGGCGGTGACGAGCGCACACATCATATTCATATTTTCGCGCAAAGCAGTAAGGATGATATTGAGCGTCATCTTGCCGTCAGAAATTACCTGCAAAGCGCTCCCGAGGAAGCAAAAAAATATGCCGAGCTGAAAATAAAGCTCGCAGAGGAATTTACGTACGATAACGAGGGCTACTGCGACGGAAAGGATGCTTTTGTCAAGGAGCTTGAGAAAAAAGCACTCGAATGGTCAAAGCGTCAGAGCCATATGTCAAGCTGCATATCCATAGGAATGTGCCTCGGACTCTGCCTCGGATCTGCTCTCGGCGCATCGTTTGGCAATATTTCAATGGGAATGTGTATAGGTGTGGCGCTCGGTATGTGTATAGGTACGTCACTCGGAGCATCGAAATACAGAAGCGGCGAAGATGAAAATGACGACAGCGGTGATAAAAAGGAGTAACGGCAATTAAAAAGCGTGAAGCCGAAAGGACCATTAAAATGAAAACAAAAAAGAAAAAATCAAAAGCCAAGCTCCAAACGCTGCTTTGGATGCTTCCGTATCTTTTAATAGGCGGACTTTGCGGATGGTCGATGACAAAATATCTTGAAAACACCGAAAATTTCTTTTTCGCAATGGCGCTGCTTCTGATATGGGTATACGTTTCTGTATTTGCGCAGATAATCATTCACGAGGCGGGACATCTTGTTTTCGGACTTGCAAGCGGATATAAATTCTCGTCATTTCGTATAGCAAGCCTTATGATAGCAAAAATAAACGGCAAGCTTTGTTTGAAAAAGCTTGCGCTTGCGGGTACGGCAGGTCAGTGTCTTATGAATCCGCCCGATATGAAGGACGGAAGGATCCCGTACGTTATGTATAATCTCGGCGGGTCGATACTTAATCTTATAGCTACGCTTGTGTTCGGTGCGCTTTATTTTATTTTTCCCGATAATATCTATCTTTCGCCCTTCTTTATGCCGATGGCTCTTATTGGACTCGCGTTTGCGCTTATGAACGGCATTCCTATGAGAACAGAGGTGGTGGATAACGACGGCTACAACGCGTTATCACTCGGCAAAAATAAAGAGGCGCTCCTATCCTTCTGGATGCAGATGAAGGTGAGCGATATGCAGCTCTGCGGCAAGCGTCTGCGCGATATGCCGGAGGAGTGGTTTTCAGTTCCGAGCGACGAGGATATGAAAAACAGTATGGTAGCGGCGCGCGGAGTCTTTGCCTGCAACCGTCTTATGGATGAAAAACGCTTCGAGGACGCCGATAAGCTTATGGAGCATCTGCTGAGTATTAAATCGGGAATCGTCGGTCTGCACCGCGCGCTTCTCGTCTGCGACCGAATATACTGCTGTCTTGTGAGCGAAAAATACGACGGTGAAATGAAAATAAAGCTCTCCTCTGATGAAGAGAAGCTTGTCAAGGCTATGAAGAGCTTTCCGAGCGTTATGCGTACCGAATTTACCGTAGCACTTCTTCACGAAAAGAACGAAAAAAAGGCGCAGGATATCAAAAAACGCTTTGAAAAAATGGCCAAAAGCTATCCGTACGTATCGGACACGGAAAACGAGCGCGAGCTTATCGGGCTTGCCGAAAATATAAACGCCAAAGTATAAAACACTACTATGAAAAAAGAAACGAAGCAAAAAATAAAAGAAATACTGAAAAAAGTCGTAATGTTTATACTCAATCCGCGGCTTTTGCTCTGCTTCGGCATAGCGTGGATGATAACTAACGGCTGGTCATACGTTATGCTTGCTCTCGGTGCTTATTTTAAAATAAGCTGGATGACAGCACTTGCGGCAGGATATCTTGCGCTTATGTGGGTGCCCGGGACTCCCGAAAAGATAATTACGGTCGCCATAGCAATATTTTTGCTTCGTGTTCTTTTTCCAAAGGATGAAAAGACTCTCGGAATACTGCGTGAATGGCACGCGCGGTTTATATCTGCGGTCAGATCACGAAAAAGAAAGAGAAAAAATAAAAAAGAAAATGCCGATAACGAAAATAACAACGTGAAGGAGAATGAAAAATGAAATTTTATATCAAGCAAAAGGTCTTTTCTTGGGGTGATAAATTTTCAATATACGATGCAAACGGTAACGAGCGTTACTTTGTTCAGGGGGAGGTGTTTTCCTTCGGTAAAAAGCTTCACCTGCTCGACCTCGGAGGAAACGAGATAGCCTTTATATCGCAGAAGCTCTTTTCCTTTCTGCCTACGTATAAGATCTGCCGCTACGGCAACGAGATCGCAGAGGTCGTCCGTAATTTCACCTTTTTCAAGCAGGAATACAGCGTAAACGGACCGAATTGGTACGTTCAGGGCGATTTCTTTTCGCACGAGTTTGCGCTTTACGATAATGAACGTCAGATCGCGAGCGTGTCCAAGGAATGGTTTACCTGGGGCGACGCATATCTGATCGACATAGACGATGAGATAGACCTTATAACCGCACTTTCGGTCGTGCTCGTTATCGATGCGGTAATGTCACAGGACGATGACTGATTTTCTGTAAGCTGACATAAAGCCTCTCCCTCGGGGATATGTGTCACGGCTTGCCCGTGACGGAGAGAAAGTAGGTGCGCAAAAGACCCTCTCAGTCGCCTTCGGCGGCAGCTCTTCTAAAGGGCGAGTCTTTAATAATGTCAAGCTTTAGATTAAATAAGATACAAAAATAGACGTTTTTTAAAAAAGTTTTATTTTTTGCGCGACCGTTTTAAATAAAAGTTGTCTTATATAGTAAAGACCCCGATCTGAAAATAATATATCTAAATATCGAAAGGATAAAAATATGTCACTGCTTACTTTAAAGGATATCGGAAAGATATACGTTTCCGAGGGAAACGTGGCGGTCGGAATAAGAGGAGTGAATTTGTCTTTTGACAGAGGCGAATTCGTTGCCGTGACCGGTAAGTCGGGCTCGGGTAAATCGACACTTCTGAACGTTATAAGCGGTATGGATTCCTATGAAGAGGGCGAGCTTTTTATCGAAGGTCAGCCTACGTCGCACTATATGCAAAAGGAATGGGAAGAGTACCGCGAAAAGTACATTTCATTCATTTTTCAGGACTATAACATAATCGAAAGCTTTACCGTGCTTCAGAACGTCGAGCTCTCTCTTATGCATATCGAGGATAAAAAAGAGCGCAGAGCACGCGCACTGGAGCTTCTCGACAGAGTGGGTATGACCTCGCATATAAAGCAGAAGGGAAGTAAGCTTTCGGGCGGTCAGAAGCAAAGAACGGTAATTGCGCGCGCACTTGCAAAGGATAGCCCGATAATACTTGCAGACGAGCCGACGGGAAACCTTGACTCGACAACGTCACACGAGATAATCGAGCTTCTGCGCGAGGTGTCAAGGGATAAGCTTCTTATAGTGGTCACACATAATTTCGAGCAGGTCGAAAAATGCGCTACAAGACATATACGTATTTTCGATGGCGCGGTAGAATCTGATCACGTTATATCGCATAGTGAAATATCGAGCGATGAAAAAACGGTAAGATCAAGCTCGGAAAATAAGAAGAAAAGTAGCGATTTTAAGAAAGGACTTACACTCGGAAAGGCGATATTCACGTCGAAGCCGAAGCTTTCCTTCTTTTTCTGCCTGCTTATGATAATCGGCACACTCGGTATCTTTATGGTAACTGCACTCTGCGGAGATGCCGCTGTCCTCTTTGAGAAAAACTATATGTTCGAGCATATAGACGGACGAGTGGTCATCACCACGCAAAACGGAGAGGTGATGAGCGAAGAGGATCTTAAGGCTATATCGGAAAAATACGGCGCCAAGGAATATCTGCATTACGATATTCTGCTCGAGGATTATTCAAACTATATGACCTTTGAGCACGAGGGCGAAGAAAAATATCTGAGCTTCTGCTATACTTACCGTGAGAGCTTCGGAGAGGATATCGTAGGAAAATACCCTCAGAATAATAACGAGGTATTTTTGTATATGCCGATATCCTATCAGCCGATGTTCGGTAAAAGCTCTGTCGAGATCGAAAATATATATTACGGCAGTATGGAGCTTAAGGTGACCGGGGTTAAATATTATTACGATAATAACCTGACTCCGAAATGTTTGTTCACTAAAGAGGGCTTCCGCACGGTGACCGCTCTTCACTACCTTTTTGACAGTGCGAGCAACGATATCAGGGTAAACGTGTTTGCGTCAGAGGGTTATCTTATAAATGAGATCGCTCTTTATAATATAGTCCCCTCGTTTGATATGAAGGACGGAACGGCATATATAGAGTCGGGCGAATACCGTAAATTTGTAAATACCCTTTACGATAAAAATTACAGAACACAGATAAGCTTTACCTCGCATTATTATAACTATGATTATAATAATTACGGAACGCAAAAGGCACTTTCGTTTACAAGGCTTATAGAGGATGACTGCATTGTAAACGTACCGCCCGAAATGAACAGATTTGATGGCTATTACGACGGCTCGATAATCGTGAGCGTGTCCCTGCTTCGTGAGATATCCGAGGAGGTGCTTGAGCGCTCGTACAGACAGGCGTCTCTCTTCTTTGAAAACGATAAAGAGGCACACGCAGCCGCAGAAAAGCTGAATAACGACGGATATATTGCCGTGACGTCGGATACGACCTATACACCAGAAGCAACTACCGTTATAATCGGTCTTATCGTAGGACTTATGGTGGCGTTTATGTGGCTTATGGCGATAGTTTTCCTTGCATTCTTCATAGGACTTTGCTCGAACAGAACGATAGGTGCATTTAAGAGCGATATGGCAATTATGCGCTCAATGGGAATACCCGTGAAGGTCATCAAAACGGGTATGTACGTGCGTATGCTTATAGCGCTTATCCCCGCTTATATTCTCGTTATAGCGACGGCTGTGCTGATATTCACAACACCGAAATTCAATGAATTCTTCACATATCTGTACGCTTGGCAGTATGCGGTAATATTCATCGGAATGCTTATTCTGACCTTCCGTATAACACGCGGTCAGGTGCGAAAGCTCTTCAGCGAGAGCGTTAAGAAATCTCTGAAAGGAGGCTCGGCAGAATGATCAAGATACAAGGTCTGGACAAATATTTTAATAAAGGCAGACAGAACGAGATACACGTTATAAACGATATCAGCCTTGAGCTTCCCGAAAGTGGAATGGTCGCGATATTCGGTAAGAGCGGATGCGGAAAGACTACGCTTCTGAACGTTATCGGCGGTCTGGATAAATTCTCGGGCGGAAGCCTCACGATAGAGGATAGGGATATACGAAGGGATACGGACGATATGCGTAACGGCTATATCGGATATATCTTTCAGAATTACAATCTCCACAAAAACCGCTCCTGCTTTGATAACGTGGCAGACGCACTCATACTCTGCGGTATGAGCGATAAAAACGAGATCGAGGAGCGTGTTATCGCCGCGCTTAAAAACGTCGGAATGGATAAATACAGAAACCGCACTCCCGATACTCTTTCGGGCGGTCAGCAGCAGAGAATAGCGATAGCGCGAGCGATCGTTAAAAATCCGCGCATCATTCTTGCCGACGAGCCGACGGGAAATCTCGACGAAGCAAATACTGTTATGATAATGGATCTTTTGAAGCAGATAGCAAAGGATCATCTCGTGCTTCTCGTCACACACGAGGCAAATCTCGTTGATTACTACTGCGACAGAGTCATAGAGCTGAGCGACGGTAAGGTAGTAAATATCAAAAATAACAGCTCGGCAAGCGGATTTGCCGCCAAGGATAAAAACGATATCTATCTTGGAGAGCTTGAAAGATACGAGCTTCAGAGTGAAAACGCAGAGATAGAATACTACGGCGACAGCCCGGAAGCGCCGATAAAGCTTAAGATAGTAAACAGCGGCGGAAAGCTGTACGTAAGGATAGAAACCCCGAAGGTGCAGGTGCTTGACGAGTTCAGCGAGGTCAAGCTCCGCGAGGGCGTTTATGAAAGCACCGCCGATAAGAATGCGATAAGTGAGGACATAGATATGTCGAAGCTTCCTCCGATAAAGGGAAGCCGCTTCGGACGTTTGTTTACTCTTGCATCCTCGGTCAAGAGTGGATATCTTTCGAATTTCAGTAAGGGCAAAAAGGGGAAAAAGCTGCTCCGCAGATGTATGGCGATGTTTGCCGCTGTCATCGTGCTTATGAGCGCGATATTCGGCTCTGCATTCAAGGATATTATCACGGTAAGAAGTGCATATAACCATAACGTTTTCTACGTTCATACGCCAAACGGTGAGGTGTCATCAAAGCTTATAAATGCGATCGGCGATACAAGTAGCGGAATAGATTATCTGCGTCTTGACTACTCCGTACCGCAGGGCGACCAGAATATAAAATTCCGCCTCGGCTTTTTCGAGACCTTTTCGACGGCACTCTATGACAACAGCTTCAGAACCAACGCGGTGTATCTCGACAGCTCGCTTGCAAAGGAGCTTCCGATCATCGCGGGAAAGAATACCGATCTCGGAATGGATGAGATAGTCATAACAAGCGCGGTTGCGGACGCTCTGCTCGAAAAATCCTCTCTCGGATATATCACAGAGCACAGAGACCTTATCGGTCTGATATCGAGCACTCTGTCTATTGACGGAAAGGCTCTCCGCATCGTGGGAGTTGTCGAATCGGATGAGACGGCGGTATATCTTAACGAGCTTGCTATGGCGAAATACGTGCTTCAGAACGCAGGACTTTATATCGCGATAGATAAGGATTTCGGTATGGAGCTTAAGGAGGACGAAGCAGTTCTCTTTATCAGATACAGAAATCTTGACGGCGGAGAATATCCTTCGGTCGGAGAAAAGGTTGAGATAAACGGAAAGACCTTCAAGGTTTCAAAGGTTCTCGAAAGCCAGTCCGACTATGACAGCTGGCTTGCCGCCAAAAAGATAGAAAAGAAGGACGAGGAAGCCTTCTTCACCGAGCTTGTAAAGAAGGAAAATCCGGGAATAAATGAAAATTCTCCCGAATTTAAGCCGCTGTATAAGAAAATGCAAAACGATTACTACGGCGATTGGCTTGAGTATTCCTATGCCGAGCTTGACGAATTTTTACAGGAGTACAGACTTTTTGCTCCCGATAATATGGAAGCGTGGATGGCAGTTGAAAAGGGTATTTTCGAGATGAAGTATTATTTTACGAAGGGAAGAGACGAATACGTCCTTTCGCATATATACCGTGAGCTTTACGGAAAATATCCCACTCTTACAGAGCTTGAAAAAAATGCGGATACTCTTCGCGAAAAGATGAACGAGCGAATTAATATGGCGTACCAGACCTACAGCGACGAGTTCTACTCACAGAATTTCGGAGGCGGTACTGCATATTATCCGAATATCTATATAATGTGCGAAAGCGATTATATCTCTCTTGCAAAGCAGTACGGTCATACCGATGTGACAGCAAACGCATACAGCGAGATGGGATATTATAAATCCGAGGTCTACTATGATACTGCGTATGCAGGCGCTATTGCCTACACGGTAGTACATTCGAGTGACCCCGAGCTTACCGAAGCGTTTATAAGAGAAAACTTCAGCGATCTTGACACGGGAAACGAATATCTCCCCGCAATAATTGCACCGAACGATATCTTTGATAATATCATCGAGGATACAAGACGCGAGATAATTGCAAACTTTATTGCGATGGCTGTCATAATTGCGGTAATGAGCCTCTGTATGTACTTCATTATGCGTTCTTCGCTTATGGGAAGAATAAAAGAGGTTGGAATATACCGCGCGATAGGCGTATCGAGGAAGAATCTCATCTTCAAATTCTTCATAGAATCGCTTGTGCTGACTACGCTCACCGTCTTTATCGGATATATAGCCACGAGCACCTTTATTTCGGTAGCACTCGGAATGTCCTCTCTTGTTGAGGAGGTATTCTACTACCCGATATGGCTTGCTCTTGCAGTATTTTTACTTCTTTACGCTGTGTGTACGCTTTGCGGAATCATCCCGATATTCTCGCTTCTTAGAAAAACTCCGAGCGAAATACTTGCAAAGTATGATATTTAAAATAAAAACGGCAGAGAAGGGCGGACTTCTCATAAGGAAGTTTACAGCCATTTTGTAGGGACCGGCGTCCTCGACGGTCCATCACAATAATTGTATTGCAGAAAACAAATATTAACGCCGACAGATTTTTCTGTCGGCGTTCCTTTTATTCCGTTAGATAAACTGTAATTTATCAATCAATATATATTTCTCTTACGGTTGTACATCCTGTTATAAGCTGAGGAGTATCATTATTAATCATTCCTTCAAAGTCCTTATGAAGATGTCCTGCAAGAATTCCCTTGATATTCTTGCAAGAAACAATAAAATCAAAAGCCTCTGCTGTTATTTCATCCTGCTTTTGTTGCTCGTATCTATGAGGTGCATAACTCTGCATCAGCTCTTCGGGGACAGACATAAGATATGCAGGGTTACCCTTTTGTTTAACTTCCAGATCATATAATTCTCTCGTGTATAAAGGTACGTGAACACAAAGAATTACGGGATATTCTTTTTCTGCTTCATTTTTCAGAAAATCAAGTTGTTCTTTCTCGAAAAGATAATAGGAATTATCAATAGCAACAAAATTCACTCCACCGATTATTCTTGAAGAACATCTGATATCGTTTTTAAATATTCGCTGCACTCTTGGAAGGCTTATGTTTCTGTATTGGGCATCTTCTTTCGCTTCACCTAAATAGTGACTGAATTCGTGATTACCTGCACTCATAAAGATATCAACTGATTTGCAAAGCTCCTCAGCCTTTTCAAAATTCATTTCTGAAACAAAATCTATAAGGTCACCCGTATATATAATCGTTCTTTCTTCCTTACACGCTTTTTCTTTCAAAAATTCAAGGTTTTCTTCTGCTGTGGGAAATACTTTGTTTCTTCCTCGGGAAAGTTCGAGCTTCCTGTCAATATCTCTGTTATCAGCAAAAGTGATATGAGTATCGCTCGCGTGGAGAACACAAAAAGGTTTTTCAATCCCTATATGAAAATAATTTTTTATAATTTGCATATACCGCACCTCTAAATTTTTATTTATCTAACAATTCGATAAATTGGAATTTGTTTACTTGTTTGAATATGTATATTTTGCGATTAAAGTTTGTTCAATACTATCATCTGTTGTATCTACGAATAGGGTTCTTTCATAAGTATAGTTTTCGTGCTCAAGACAA